>JBKKDK010000155.1:0-34687 GCA_046708245.1 Arthrobacter sp. | reverse complement strand
ATGCAGGTCAGGTTGGCAATGCCGAAGACACACAGTTCCTGGAAGGTCTTCAGGTCGGCCTGGGCGCCGGCGCCGCCGGTCGCTTCGGATCCGGCGATGGTCAGGGCGACGGCGGGAGCGGCCGCGGCGTCGGATGCCGCCAGGGCTGCCGCGTCAAAAGCGGTAGAAGTCATGGTCCCATCCTGCCATTGCCGGAAAACCCGCCGCATTGTGCGCATGACCAGTATGACCAAAACCTGAGTGCTCCGGATCACCGCGGCTAAGGTGGCGGACGGTGTTGCTCTCTTGCGGCGCCGGATCCAGGAAGGTTCATTGATGAGCACCCAACTGTCCGAAGCGGCACAAACCCGAAGAGCCGTCAGTAACATCCTCAAGGGCTCCGCCGGCAACCTTGTGGAGTGGTACGACCTCTACGTCTACACAGTTTTCGCGGCGTATTTCCAGTCGCACTTCTTCAACTCCAAGGACGAGCTGCAGGCCGGGCTCGAGGCGATGGCCGTCTTCTCGACGTCGTTCCTGATGCGTCCGGTGGGCGCCTGGTTCTTCGGCCGCTATGCCGACCGGAAGGGACGCAAGGCGGCCCTGACGCTCAGCGTGACGATCATGTCCGCCGGCTCCTTCGCCATCGCCATCCTGCCGACAACCCAGCAGATCGGCGTCTGGGCGCTGATTCTGCTGATCGTCGTGCGCCTGGTCCAGGGCTTCTCCGTGGGCGGCGAGTACGGCACCAGCGCCACCTACATGTCCGAGGCCGCCACGTCCAAGCGGCGCGGATTCTTCTCCAGCTTCCAGTACGTCACCCTGATCGGCGGCCAGATGCTGGCCCTGCTGGTTCTCGTCATCCTGCAAAACACCCTGGACAAGGGCGCCCTGACCGAATGGGGCTGGCGTATCCCGTTCGCGATCGGCGGCGTGGCCGCGCTCGTGGTCCTGTGGCTGCGGCGCTCGATGGAAGAAACAGTCTCCGCCGAGCAGGTCGAGGCCGCCAAGGTTCCGGCCGCGGCAGGCGTTGCGCAGCCGGGCACCATGAAGCTGCTGTTCACCCAGCACTGGAAGCCGCTGCTGATCTGCGTCGGTGTCACCCTCGGCGGCACTGTGGCGTTCTACACGTACACCAACTTCATCCTGAAGTTCATGAACGATACCTCCGGGATCGCCAAGACCGACACCTCCGTCATCAACTTCTGGGCGCTGTTCATCTTCATGCTGCTGCAGCCGGTCTACGGCATGATCTCGGACAAGGTCGGCCGCCGGCCGCTGCTGCTCTGGTTCGGCATCACCGGTGTTCTGTTCACCTGGCCGCAGCTCTCCACGCTGGCCGGCACCAAGGATCCGTTCACCGCGTTCCTGCTCATGATGGGCGGCCTGGTGATCGTCGGCGGCTACACCTCGATCAACGCCCTCGTGAAGGCCGAGCTGTTCCCGGCCTCCATCCGCGCCCTCGGCGTGGGGCTGGGCTACGCCATCGCCAACTCGCTCTTCGGCGGCACTGTTCCGCTGATCGGTGCCGCGTTCCAGAAGGCCGAGCGCGTGGACCTGTTCTTCACCTACGTCACCGTGGCCATCGCGTTGTCGCTGCTGGTCTACATCTTCGCGCTGAAGAACAAGAAGTCCACCCACCTCGACCACGAACAGGGTCACGCCTGGGAGCCTGCAGCCGGGCCGGCCGTGCCGGTCGAGGGCCGCAAGGACGACGACAAGGACCTCGCCGACGCCTCGCGCCGCTAGATCCACAGTAAGTTACCGGCCGGGCCCGGGTGAGAGAATGGGAGGCGGTTCCGGCGGTCAGCCCGCGGGGAGCCATCCAGTGCTAATACAGCCGGCTGCCCCAACGGCCCAGGAGGGTCCGGGCACCCGGCGAACCACTATGAACGGACCACCCATGACTTCCGCCCAGACTTTTCCGGCCGCAGCGCCGCCGAAGTTCGCCTCAATCGGTTCCCCCTACTTCGGCATCCTGCTGGCCGCCATGGCCGTGGTGCTGATCCTGTCCAACATCGGGGCATCGAAAGGCGTGGCGATCGGCCCGATCATCACCGACGGCGGCTTCTTCCTGTTCCCGCTGGCCTACATCCTTGGCGATGTCATCAGCGAGGTCTACGGCTTCAAAGTGGCGCGCAAGGCCATCATCGCCACGTTTGCGCTCTCCGTCTTCGCGTCCCTGTGCTACTGGATCATCATCGCCCTGCCCGGCTTCACCGACGACTTCGGTGCTTCCAAGCAGGCCGCTCTGGAGGGCGCGCTGGGCCCCGTCCCGCAGATTGTGCTCGCCTCGCTGCTCGCGTTCCTGGCCGGGCAGACCATCAACGCCTGGATCCTGGTGAAGATGAAGGCCCGCACGGGGGAAAGGTCCCTCTGGGCGCGCATCATGGGCTCCTCGGTGGCCGGGGAGTTCGTCGACACGCTTATTTTCTGCAGCATCGCGGCCTCCGTGATCGGGATTACCGACGCCGGAACCTTCGTGAACTACGTCGTCGTCGGCTTCCTGTACAAGACGCTCGTGGAGTTCCTCTTCGTCCCGGTCACCGCGGCCGCGATCGGCTGGATCAAGAAGCGCGAACCGAGCTACGGGGCGTAGCCGCCCCGCGCCCCGCCACCTCGCTCCGCCGTGCTGCGCCCTGCGCCTGCCCTGCGCCTGCGGGCACTGTCTGCGGCCTGCCGAGTTCGCCGGAAAGTTCCGGACTCGCCGTAACCCCACGGTGAGTCCGCAACTCTCCGGCGAATTCGCGGCTCAGGGCGTGGGGCGGCGGGCCAAGGCGTGCAGCAGGCGGCTCTTGAACTCCTGCTCACGGAAGAGGTCCTTCCACTCCACCCGGAGGAACCGCCAGCCTTCTTCAGCCAGGGCCTTCTCCCGCCGCCGTTCCTCGAACAGCACCTCGGCTGTGGGTTTGTAGTCGAAGTACTTGGTCCTGCCGTCGAACTCGAGGGCGAGCTTCTCCTCCTTCCATGCAAGGTCCAGCCGGTGGCGCCCGGCGCGGCTTGGCACTTCAAGCTGCGGCTCGGGCGGCCTGATCCGCAACCGGAGGATCAGCTCGCGGGCCAGGGTCTCGCCGGGTGATTCCGAGCGGCGGTCGGCCGTGGCCAGGACGCGGCGGAACGTCCTGATCCCGCGGCGGCAATCCAGCGCATCGGCCATGGCCTGCAATGCGCCCGGGTTCGCGCCCAGTCGCAGGGCATGGTCCGTGAGGATCAGGGCCTGCCTGTAGGACAGCATCATGGCGCAGTCTGCAGTGGTGCGCTCCAGGGAGGTCGCCCGGAGGCCGTCCACAACCGCGATGTCGTGTTCGGCGTAGGGGCGCGTGTGGCACCGGACGTCCCTGCCGTGGCGCTCATTCGACGGCCGCACCTTCTGCAGGACATGGATGGCGTCGTCCACGTTCCAGAGGAAGAGGGAGCGGAGGCGTGCTGAGGACGTGTGGCTGTACAGGAAGGCGCCGGTTGACGTCGTGAGTGTTCCATGGGCATGCGCAAAGATGAGCTGCCTGCTCCGGTCTGCCGGGGACTGGGCGTTCCAGACGCTGGCGCGGATGTAGCAGCCGTGGCGCAGCCGGATCAGGGCACCCGAGTCCAGCAGCGAGCGGATGGCGCGCCAGCCGAAGCCGGCCTCGAGCAGCTGTTCAGTGCGCCAGAGGTCGCCCGTCTGCGGCAGTTCCGGCAGGAGATTGGGGGTCATACCACCAGCTTCAGCCGGGGCCAGCGCGGGCGTCAGGCCCCGCCGTCGTTATGTGGAGAACGCGAGGTCGCCGGACAGCTGCGGGTTCGCCGTAACCTTCCGGCGAGTTCGGGGGGCTCCGGCGAACTGGCCGCCGGTCGGCCCGGGCCGGAACGACGGCCGGGGCACGCCCTAGGAGTAGTAGTTCGCCAGGGTCTCGGCCTTGAACTCGAAGAAGTTGCCGGCCTCGATGGCCAGGCGGGCGTCGTCGACCATTTTCACGACGAAGCGCTCGTTGTGGATGGAAATCAGCGTCGCCGAGACCATCTCCTTGGCCTTGAACAGGTGGTGGATGTAGGCCCGCGAGTAGTTCAGGCAGGCGTAGCAGTCGCAGCCTTCCTGCAGCGGCCCGAAGTCGCGCTTGTACTTGGCGCCGGAGAGGTTGTAGCGGCCGGTGGGGTGGTAGAACGCCGAGTTGCGGGCCACCCGGGTGGGGGAGACGCAGTCGAAGGTGTCCGCGCCGTTTTCGATCGCCGTGAAGATGTCATCCGGTTCGGAGATGCCCAGCAGGTGCCGGGGCTTGTTTTCCGGCAGCTCCTCGTTGCACCAGCGCACGATCGTGCCCAGGTTCTCCTTCTCCAGCGCCCCGCCGATCCCGAAGCCGTCGAAGTTCATGGCACCAAGGTCCCGGCATGCCTTGCGGCGCAGGTCCTCATACTGGGCGCCCTGGATGACGCCGAACAGGGCCTGGTAGGGCTTGCCGGCGCGCTCGTCCGTCAGCCGGAAATGCTCGGTGATGCAGCGCTCGGCCCAGCGGCGGGTGCGTTCCAGGGATTCCTCCTGGTACCCGCGGGAGTTCTGCAGGGTGGTGAGCTCGTCGAAGGCGAACATAATGTCCGCGCCGATCTGGTGCTGGACGTTCATGGAGATCTCCGGGCTGAAGCGGTGCCGGTCGCCGTTGAGGTGGCTCTTGAACCAGACGCCGTCCTCGTCCACGTGGGCCAGCCGCTCCTTGCCGGGGGCTACGGCGTCGTCCGGGCCGGAATTGTCCACCGATTTCATGTCGATGACCTTCTTGAACCCCGAGCCCAGGCTCATCACCTGGAACCCGCCGGAATCCGTGAAGGTGGGACCGGGCCAGTTCATGAACGCGCCCAGCCCGCCGGCCTCGTCCAGGATGTCCGCGCCCGGCTGCAGGTACAGGTGGTAGGCGTTGGCCAGCACGGCCTGCGCCCCGAGCTCGGCGATGGATTCGGGCAGGACCGATTTCACCGTGGCCTTGGTGCCGACGGCGATGAACGCCGGCGTCTGGATCTCGCCGTGCGGGGTGGCGATGGTGCCGGTGCGGCCCAGGAACTCCCCGCCGTTTTCGGCCACCTGCGCAGCCGACGGCGGGCAGCTTTCACTCAGGCGTTTGCCCACGCGGAACGAAAACTCGGATTGCCGGGCAGGCTGGAGCGGTGAAGCGTCTGGTTCAGGAATGGCTGGCACCGTTCAAGTGTGCCAGCTAACAGCCCGCAACCCTTAGTGCAGCGGATCCGATGTGGGGTAGTTCTCAGCCCGCCATTTGTCCCAGTAGTTGCGGATGGCCTCAAGCTGGTGGGCGCCCAGATCGTAGCTCGAGACGATCACCAGGGAGCCGCCGTCGGGCCGGACCTCGGGAATGGCCGGCTGGTCCGCCACAATCACCAGGCCCTCGCCGTGCTCGGCGTAGTTGTGGACGGTCAGCCCCACCTGGTGGTTGCTCCGGTACCACACCTTTCCGGAGACTTCCTCGCCGGTGGCCAGCGTGAGCGAATACGGTTCGCCCGGGGCCGGCACCTCGCTGAGGCCGAGTTTCTCGATGATGGAACCCCCGGAACCGGGGACCGAGAAGAAGAAGGTCCGGCGGTTGCCGTGCGGATGCCGCTCCAGGGCAAAGCGGAGCTGCTGCAGGAACGTCAGCCAGCCCTGGGTGATGTCCTCGTCCCAGGCGGCCCATTCGGAATTGTGGTCCAGTGCGGCTCTGGTGACGCTGACTTCCGTGCCGGTGGGGACCGGTTTTAGCGTGAAGACGTCGCCGCCGTCCACCACGAGGGACGTATGGTCCGCGCCCTCGACCACGTTGGGGCTGAAGTAGATTTCGTTGATTTCGGCGGCTTGGTCGTCCGCTTGCCAGCCGTGCCACTGAGCCACTTTGGCGGGTTCGCGCAGCATTGTCCAAACCTGCTGCGCGTCGGAGTTGATCACAACGCTCAGATTGTTCGTCATGGGCCGAATCTACAACGCCCGGCTGCGGCAGGGTAGGGGTAAATGCCTCAGGCGCGCACGGATTCGAGTTCCTGGCCGATCCGGCGCTCCAGCTCGGGGGCGCCGATGGTCTCCGAACCGCCGTGGGCGCGCAGGAACAGGAGCGCCTCCAGCCGCAGCAGCCGCCATTCCCGTTCCGCATCTGTGTTCGAGTTGTCGATGGCGCGGAAGATTTCCTTGTCGTACAGGTTCGGTTCGTTGAGCGAGCGCTGGCGCACCTTGGCGTTGATCCGGGACTTGAAGGCATCGGTTTCCATGGCGTCCGGCGCGCGGAGGAACTTTTCGTAGACTCCTGCGCGGTCCGCCTGCCCGAGCTGGCGGCAGATGTAACTGGACAGTGCGAGCGTCGCCTCCACCGAGGCCCATCGTCCGGGGTTCCCGTCGAAGGGCAGGACGTTGAGGAGATCGGCGATGGCAAGGGCGTTCCCGGCGTCCTTGCGGCGGATAAAGAGTTCATGCGCCAGGTCGCTGAGGTCCTTGAGGCAGCTGCCGGACTTGGTGTTAATGCCCTTGGCCAGCCGCTCGGTCAGCAGCTGCACGCCCACCGCGTCCGGGTGCGCCGCGGCCGCCGCTTCCACCACGGACTCCGGCGTGCCCTGCAGGGGCGGGATCAGTGCCAGGTCCTCCTCGCTGGGGCCGCTCGCTGCAGGCGGCGCGGGCGGCAGGGGCGGGACGACGACGGCGGCGGGAACCGCGGGTGCCCCGGCGTCCGGCGCAGTGTCCTGCGGCTCGTCCTGCGGCGGCGCCGTGTCCCCACGGTCAGCCGCGTCCGTGCTGCTCTCCGCCCCGGCCGCGGTGTCGACGATCCTGACGACGGAACCGGCCGCAATGCGCAGCACGCCGCCGCCCGTGAGGGTTGCGAGGACCATGGCGGGTGTGCCGAAATCATCGGTTTCGACGTCCACGCGCTGGATCTCCGCAGTGCGCTTGCCGTCGGGAAGGAGCAGATGGTGACCGCTCTGAAGAGATCCAACCTGCTGTTCGCTGTAGTTCCGGGAGGCTGGCGGGTGGGTCATCTGGAGTCCTTAAATTCTCTTACGGTCCACCCAACAGTCTACAAAGGGCACCTGCAAAGTCGGGGACGCCGGCAAACCTCCGGGAGTCCCGGGACCGGTGCGCGGCGGTCCCGGGAGGCCGTCAGCTGCCGACGCCCGCGAAGGCCAGGGCCTGGCGGATGAGGGAGCCGCGGCCGCCGCTGAATTCCAGTTGCACGTCAGAGCTCAGCACTTCCTGCGGCGTCATACAGGTCAGTTCCAGGGCGTCCTGCCGCGGCGAGCATTCCCCGGTGACGGGGATGATATAGGCCAGGGCGACGGCGTGCTGGCGGTCATCCGTAAACCCCGTGTGCGACGGGGACGGGAAGTATTCGGCCACCGTGAACGGCACGGGGCTGATGGGCAGCTGGGGAAACGCCAGCGGGCCAAGGTCTTTCTCCATATGGCGCAGCAGGGCGGCGCGGATGGTCTCCCGGTACAGCACCCGGCCGGAGACGAGGGAGCGGATCATGTTGCCGTCCTCATCCGCCTGAAGCAGGGTGCCGACCTCGTTCACGAACCCGAGCGGATCCAGCCTGACCGGGACGGCCTCGACATAGACCATGGGCAGCCGGCCGCGCGCCTCGAACAAATCGTCGTCGGAGAGCCAGCCGGGGTTCGGGTCAGGAGTGCGAACATTCATGGTTAAGTTCTACCGCATCCCTGACCCGAACCCCGCCGTCCTCAGAACACCAGTACCGTCTCCAGCGGTTCGCCGGACGCGATCCGTGCCAGCAGCGCCGGCTCGGCCGCGTCGGAGGCCAGCGCCTGATCCAGCACCTCGGACGCCGCCTCGGGGGACAGGACGATCACGCCGTTGTCGTCCCCCAGCACCCAGTCGCCGGGGTTGACCCGGACCCCGCCGCACTGCACCGGGACGTTCACGGCGGAGCCGCCGCTGCGGACCCGTTTGGTGGTCAGGCAGGAAGTCCCGCGGGCAAAGACCGGCAGCCCGGTGGCACGGAGTTCCAGGATGTCGGTGGCCACACCGTCGACGACGACGCCGGCGGCACCCCGCGCCGTGGCCGCCGCGGCGGTGACTGCGCCCACCGGGGCGTGCCGGTGGTCACCGGACATGTCCACCACCAGCACCGCGCCGGGGTACAGCTCCAGCAGGGCACGGTTCATGGCGTAGGCGTCGTTGTCCGCGATGCGCACCGTGACCGCCGGGCCGGCCACCTTGACGCCGTCGAGCAGCGACCGGATCGCCGGGTCCACGAACCCCTCCTCCAGGAAGTGCCCGATGGTGGGGTAGCTGACTTCGGCGAGCCTTTCGCCAAGCCCGGCGGTCACGCCGCTCACGGTGCTTCCGGTTCCGGGGTCGCCGCGCCGGCCACCACGGCTACGCAGTCGATTTCCAACGACACGCCCCACAGGCTCACGCAGACTGTGGTCCGCGCAGGCTTGGCCGTTCCAAAGAACTCGGCGTAGACCCGGTTGTAGTCCTCAAGCCGGCCGGGGTCGGTGAGGTAGGCGTTGACCTTGACCACGTGCTCCAGGCCGGACCCGGCGGCCTCAAGCACGGACCGGAGGTTCAGGATGGTTTGGCGGACCTGGTCCTCGAACGTGTCCGGCTGGTGGTCCAGCCCGCTGATCGCGGGGATCTGGCCGGCGGTGAACACGAAGCCGTTGGCGACGACCGCCTGCGAGAACGGCCCGACGGCGGCCGCCCCGCCGGGGATCTCCGCGATCCGGCGGAGGCCGCCCCCGCCGGGAAGACTGGCCGGACGGGCGGTGGGAAGAACGGTCATTTGGCTGCCGCTGCTTCGGTGGAAGCCTCTGCGGGGGCCATGTCGACGGCGTCGATGTTGCCGTGCCGGGTTTCCGTCAGGACGAACAGGGCACCGAGCGACACGAGGGCCGCGGCCATGATGTACCAAGCGATGGAGGAACTCTGGCCGGTCGCGCCCAGCAGCCACGTGGTGATGAACGGTGTGGCGGCGCTGCCGAGGAGCCCGGAGAGCATGTAGGCGACGGACAGTCCCGAGTAGCGGACCTTAGACCCGAACAGCTCGGCGAGGAACGTGGCGATCGGGCCGTAGTTGGCGGCGAACGCGGTCATCATGGCGAGGTAGGCGACGAAGAGCAGCGGCACGGACTTGGTGTCCATCAGCCAGAACATTGGGAAGGCGAGGGCGGCCTCGGCGGCAACACCTGCGTAGATGATGGGCTTGCGGCCGTACTTGTCAGAGAGCTGGCCGAAGAAGGGGATCAGGACAAAGCAGAGGGCGCAGGCGGCCAGCACCACCCACAGCATGAGGGCCTCCGAGTGGCCCAGTTCCTTCTTGCCGTAGGACACGCCGGACGCGACCAGCAGCGTGAACGTGCTGCCGGTGGAGAGTGTGGCCACGCCGCCGAGGATGACCTGCTTCCAGTACTTGGCCATGAGGGCCGCGAAGGGCAGCTTGGCTTTGGCGCCGGCGTCCTTGACTGCCTGGAACGACGGGGTTTCCTCGATGTGGAGCCGGATGTAGATGCCCACGGCGACAAGCAGCGCGGAGGCCAGGAACGGAATGCGCCAGCCCCAGCTGAGGAGGGCTTCGGTGCTGACGCTCGAGGCGACAATGAGGAATGCCACGTTGGCGATCAGGGTTCCGGCGGGCACGCCCACCTGGACCAGCGAACCGTAGAAGCCGCGCCTGGACGGGGGAGCATGCTCCACCGTCATCAGGACTGCGCCGCCCCATTCCCCGCCGAGGGCCAGGCCCTGGATGACGCGCAGGAAGAGCAGCAGCAGCGGCGCCATGATGCCGATGCTGTTGTAGTCCGGCAGCAGGCCGATGGCGAACGTCGCGGCGCCCATGGTCAGCAGCGAAATCAGGAGCATGGATTTCCGGCCGAGCCGGTCCCCGAAGTGGCCGAAGATGATGGCGCCGACCATGCGGGCAATGTAGGCGGAGGCAAACGTGCCGAACGCCAGCATGGTGCCCACAATGGGGTCGAAGCTGGGGAAGAAGATCTTGTTGAACACGAGCGCGGACGCTGTGCCGAAAACAAAGAGGTCGTACCACTCGACGGTGGTGCCGATGACGCTGGCCATGGCGATTTTGCGCATTTTGGCCAGATCCAGCCGGGCAGCGGCGTGGGATGTGGTTTCTACCAATTGAGCCATCAATATCTCCTGATGGGGTGCGGGGACGAATGTCCAGTGCAAGGTAGTAGCCAACTATTCTGTGTTGGTGATCACACCTCAATGGCGAATATCCCACCAAAAAAGGCGCCCCAGTGTGTGTTCACACAACCCTAGGCCCAGGCAACCACCAGCCGGGCGGACTGGGCCGGAATGGCCAGGTCGATTCCGGTCAATTCCCGGAAGCGGTTGAGCCGGTTCAGGATGGTGTTCCGGTGGCAGAACAGCTGTTCGGCCGTGACCGTGATGTTCCCGGTGGAGAGGTAGTGCTGGACCGTTTCCACGAGGCGCTCGCGTTCCCCGCCGCGGCATTCCGCCATCGCCTCCTCCAGTTGCGCGGCGAGGTCGAGGCCGGCGTCCTGGAGGGTCTGCTGCGCCAGCCGGGTCCACGCGGCATCGGCGGACAGGGGCCCGGCGTCGGCCGGGCGCAGCAGGGCCGCGAGGCTCTCAGCCGTGCGTGCGGCGGCCGGGAGGCCGCGCAGCCCATGCACCTCCGGGACATAGCCGCAGGGAATGTCGGCCAGGAGCGGCGGCAGCGGCGGCGGAGTGGTTAGGGTGTCCCGGCGTTTCCCCGGCGGCGGCCAAAACGGCAGGGGCCAGAACAAGTACGTGTTTCCGCCGGACTCGTGCAGGAAGATACGGTGCCGGCGCTGGGTGGTGGAGCCGAACTGGGTAGCGGCCGCGCGCAGCCGCGCCCCGGCGTCGCCGCTGGCAGCCACGAGGCCGCAGCGGGCATCCGGCCCGATGCCCAGTGCGGAGCCCACCTGCGAGGATGTTTCGGCCGAAGGCGTGCTTTGGTTGAAGAGCCGCGAGATGAATTCGCGCTGGATGCTGGACTCTTCCTGGGCCATCCGCACCCGCTCGGTCAGGTAGCTCGTGTGCGTCCGGGTGGCGAATTCGTCGACCACCCGCCAGACCTGGTCCACCCGGGACGCCAGCAGGCCCGCGTCCTCCGGTGCGGCGATCTCCAGGAGGTCGGCCCACAGGATGCTGAAGTCCAGGCGCACGGCCGATGTCAGGGACTCCGGCGGAATACCGGCCCGGGCCCGCTTGGACCCGAGGTCCGAGGCGAAGGCGAGCAGCCCGTCCCGTGCCGTGGCCTCCGGGCCGCCCCGCAGCCCGTGGATGAGCCGGCGGAATGTTTCCCGCGCCGTGTCCCGGATTTCCGGGACGGTCACCTGGCTTTCGCCGTACTCGGGGATCTCCCGGACCCTGGCGGTGAAGGCCCGGGCCAGGATGTCGAGCCGTCCTTCCAGCTGGTCCACCAGCTCACTCCAGCGGAACGCGGCCCCTGGTGATTCAAAATTGTGCATTCTCACATTCTAGGGTCCGGGATGCGTGGCGCACCGCTAGTTATTTTGGAAAAACCTACTGGCAGAATGGAACGAAGCACAAGGTGAGCCCAATCACACCAGCAAAGACCAGTCACATTTCCTTGGAGTAATCATGGCAAGCAGCGCAAGCAACGCCACCACCATCCCCGCCCCGCCCGGGGCAGTCGATGAGAGCGTGGCCAAGAAAGTCGCCCTCGCGGCCCTCGTCGGAACGGCGCTGGAGTGGTACGACTTCTTCCTGTTCACCACGGCCGCGGCGCTGGTGTTTAACGCGCAGTACTTCGTGTCCCAGGACCCCTTCGTCTCGGCGATGAGCTCCTTCGCCACGCTGGCGGTCGGGTTCGTGGCCCGCCCGATCGGCGGCTTCATCTTCGGTTCCCTCGGCGACAAGATCGGCCGCAAGAAGATCCTGATGGTCACCATCGTGGGCATCGGCGTTGTGACCGGCCTGATCGGTCTGCTGCCGAACTACATGACTATCGGCGTCGCGGCTCCGATCCTGCTGGTCGCGCTGCGGATCCTGCAGGGACTCGCCGTAGGCGGCGAGTGGAGCGGTGCGGTGATCATCGCCGTCGAAAACGCTCCCGTCGCCAAGCGCGCCCGCTACGCGGCGCTGCCGCAGATCGGTTCGCCGATCGGCACCATCCTGTCCTCGGGCGGCTTCTTCGGCATGCTGTACCTGGTGGGCCAGACCAACTTCGATGCCTGGGGCTGGCGCATCCCGTTCATTGCCGCGCTGCCGCTGCTGGCCGTGTCCATGTGGATCCGCAGCAAGCTCAGCGAGTCCCCGGAATTCGAAGCCCTGATGGAGTCCGGCGAAACCGAGCACGCCCCCATCCGCGGTGTGCTGACCAAGAGCTGGCGCCAGATCCTGGTGGGCATGTGCTCCGCGCTGCTTGGCATTGGCGGTTTCTACCTCATCACCAGCTTCGTGGTCTTCTACGGCACCAAGATCCTCAAGATGCCCTACGAAACGCTGCTGCTCGGCTCGCTCCTCGCCGCGGTCTTCGAGATCTTCGTCCTCATCTGGGCCGGGCGCATGGGCGAGAAGTTCGGCGCCAGCAAGGTCATCCTTTGGGGCGGTGTGGCCTCCGCACTCGTTGCCGTGCCCGTCTTCCTGGCCATCGACACCGCCAACCCCGTCCTGGTAATCACCGCCATGATCATCGGCGTGTGCACCCTGTCCGTCCCGTACGCCGTGTCGGGAACCGCCCTCACCGCGCTGTTCGCCACCAAGGTCCGCTATACCGGCGTCGCCATCACGTCCAACAGCGCCGGAGTCATCTCCGGCTTTGTGCCGCTGATCGCCACGGCACTCGTGGCCGCCAACGGCAACTCGTTCTGGCCCGGGGCCATCATCCTGCTGGTCGTGTCCGTGCTGACCGCCCTGTCCGGACTCCTCCTGCCCGCACTCAGCATCGAAGAAGAGGGAATGAAGCATTGAGCACCACAACCACCGCAGGGCACCTGATCGTTGCCCAACTGGAGCGGGCCGGCATTCAGCGCGTCTACGGCGTCCCCGGCGAAAGCTTCCTGGACGTGCTGGACGGCCTGCACGATTCCGCCATTGAAACCGTCGTGACCCGCCACGAAGGCGGCGCCGGATTCATGGCCCTCGCCGAAGGCCGGCTCACCGGACTCCCCGGCGTGGCCATGGTGACCCGTGGACCCGGCGCCGCCAACGCCTTCATCGCCGTCCACACCGCGCACCAGGACGCCACCCCGATGATCCTCTTCGTGGGCCTCATCCCGGTCGCGGACCGCGGCCGGGAGTCGTTCCAGGAATTCGACATCAACGCCTGGTTCGGCAGCACCGCCAAAAAAGTCGTAACGCTCGACGACGCCGCCTCCGCCGCCCGCGTCGTCGACGACGCCATCTTCACGGCGCTCAGCGGCCGGCCGGGCCCCGTGGTGATCGGCCTTCCCGAAGACGTGCTTGTCCACGCCATCGACTCCGGCACCGTGGAACCCCGCACCGTGGCCAGGGCCGAACCCGCAGCGGCTGACCTCGCCGGCCTCGAATCGAAGCTTGCCGCGGCCACGAAACCCCTGATCGTAGTCGGCGGCGAAGGCTGGGACCAGGAATCCTCCGACGCGCTGGCCGGCTGGGCCGCCCGGCACGGCATCCCCGTGCTCGCTGATTTCCGCGCCTACGACGCCGTCCCGCACTCCAGCGACTCCTACGCCGGCTACCTCGGCTACGCCCGCAGCGACGCCAACGCCCGCCGCCTCGACGAGGCCGATCTGCTGGTGTTCGTCGGCTGCGTCCGCGCTGACGTGCTCTCCGACGGCTACAAGCGCGGACTGGACGCCGTCACGGTGGTGGTCCACCCCGGTGCCGATCTGCTGGGCCACTTCGGCCGGCTGGACCAGTACGTTCCCGCCCACGTTGCCTCTTTCGCCACCGCGCTCGCCGCCACGAAATCGGCGGTGGAACCCGCGGCCGGCTGGCTGGCCGGGGCCCGCGCCGACTATGAGAAGTTCTCCACGGCCCAGCCTGACGGGGGCACGGGGGTGGACCTCGCCGTCGTGATGGAAATCCTCAAGCAGGAAATGGACCACGACGCCGTCATCACCTACGGGGCCGGGAACCACTCGCTGTGGCCGGCCCGCTACCTCAAGCACACCACCGCGAACTCCCTCGCCGCGCCGCGGAACGGCGCCATGGGGATGGGGATCCCGGCGGCAGTGGCCGCTTCCCTGGCCTACCCCGGCCGCCAGGTCATCTCCGTGGCCGGCGACGGCTGCTTTATGATGAACGGCCAGGAAATCGCCACCGCCATGGGCCACGGCGGGAAGTTCATCGCCCTGGTGGTGGACAACGGCATCTTCGCCACCATCCGCGAGCACCAGGAAGGCCACTACCCGGGCCGGCCTTCGGGCACCCACATGACCAACCCGGACTTCGCCGCGCTCGCCCGGTCCTACGGCGGCTACGGCGAACGCGTGGAGAAGGCGGAGGACTTCGGCGCAGCCTTCCGCCGCGCCGTCGAATCCGGACTGCCGGCAGTCCTGCACCTCCCGCAGGACCCCGCCACCCGCTCACCCAAAACCGCCAGCAACTGACCGGAGCCCGTCATGATCACCCTGCACAACATCATCAACGGCGAGATGGACCGCGGACCTGCGGCGGACGGTTCGGCTGCGGCCACCCTGCCGTTCTTCGACCCGGCCACCGGAGTCCAGCTCGGCACCGCCCCGGACAGCGACGCCGCTACAGTGGACCGGGCGTTCCAGGCCGCCCACACCGCCTTCCAGAGCTACAAGCGGACCACCCCGGCCGAACGCCAGGCCATGATGCTCAAGCTCGCCGACCTCATCGAAGCCAATGTCGACAGGCTCCTGGACGCGGAGGTGGCCTGCACGGGCAAGCCCCGCGAGGTCACCCGCGAGATCGAAATCCTCCGGGGAGCCGACCAGCTGCGCTTCTTTGCCGGCGCCTGCCGGGTGGTGTCCGGGACCGCGCAGACCGAATACGTCCGCGGCTTCTCCTCCACGGTCCGGCGGGAACCCCTCGGCGTGGTCGCCCAGATCACCCCGTGGAACTACCCGTTCATGATGGCCATTTGGAAGATCGGACCGGCGCTTGCCGCCGGCAACACCCTGGTGCTGAAACCGGCCGACACCACCCCCTGGTCCACCCTGGTCCTGGGCGAGCTGGCGCAGGAGGCCTACCCCGCCGGCGTCGTCAACGTCATCTGCGGCGGTCGCGGGACCGGGGCTGCCATGGTGAATTCCGAGATCCCGGAAATGGTGTCCATCACCGGCTCCACCCGGGCCGGGGCACAGGTGATGTCCGCGGCGTCGAAGACCCTCAAGGACGTCCACCTGGAGCTCGGCGGCAAAGCACCGGCGATCGTCTTCGCCGACACCGACATTGAGCTGGCGGCCCGGGAGATCGCGCTCGGTGCGTTCTTCAACGCCGGACAGGACTGCACCGCCGTGACCCGTGTGCTCGTGGAGGAATCGATCCACGCCGAATTCGGTGCGGCGCTGGCCACCGCGGCCTCGGCGCTGAAGGTCGGCGGCGACGCCGCGGATCTGGGGCCGTTGAACAGCGCCGCGCAGCTGGACCGGGTGGAGGGTTTTATGTCCCGGCTGCCCGCAAACGCGAGGATCCTCGCCGGCGGCAAGCGGACCGGCGCCGGCTTCCACTTCGAACCGACCGTCATCGACGGGGTGTTCCAGGCCGACGAGGTGGTGTGCGAGGAAATCTTCGGCCCCGTCGTCACGGTGCAGCCGTTCGCCACGGAGGAGGAGGCCATCGGGCTTGCCAACGGAACGAAGTATGCGCTGGCCTCCAGCGTCTGGTCGAACAACCACGGCGTTGTCACCCGGGTGTCCAACGAGCTGGACTTCGGCGCCGTCTGGATCAACTGCCACCAGGTGATCCCCGCCGAGGCCCCGCACGGCGGTTTCAAGCACTCCGGCACCGGCAAGGACCTCTCCGTCTTCGGCCTGGAGGACTACACACGCATCAAGTCAGTCACTACCTCCCACCGCTGAAAACCACGCTAGGTAACCCATGAAACTCGATCTGCTGCTGCGCAACGCGGACATCATCACCATGGACCCGCGCCGCCCGCAGGCCACGTCGCTGGGGGTCTGGCAGGGCCGGATTGTGGGCCTCGACGACGACCTCGACGGGCTGGAGGCCGCCGAGGTCCTGGACCTCGGAGGCGCCACCGTGACGCCCGGCTTCATCGACGCGCACTGCCACACCACCTGGTTTGGACTTGGCCTCGGCGGGCTGGACGTCTCGGCCGCGCGCGGCCTGCACCAGCTGTACGCCCTGCTGGAAGCGGAGATGGCTGCCGGTGCCCCGGCCGCGGACTGGCTGCTCGCCACGGGCTTCAGCCAGCAGCAGCATGGCGGCGAGTTTCCGGACATCGCCGTTCTGGACCGGATCACGGGGGACCGGCCGCTGTTCATGCGGCACAACTCCGGCCACATGGCCGTAGTCAACACCGCCGCGCTCCGGCTGGCGGACGCCGAACCGGCGTCGTTTCCGGATCCCGACGGCGGCGTGATCGTCCGCGACGCTGCCGGCCGCCCCACCGGCCTCGTTGAAGAGACGGCGCAGCAGTTGATCCAGCAGTTGATCCTGCCGTATTCGCTTGAGGCCATCGAAGCCGCTCTGGACCGGGCCACCGGCCACTACGCCTCCGAGGGCATCACGAGTTTCACCGAGGCGGGGATCGGCGGCGGCTGGATCGGCCACAGCCCGGTGGAGCTGGCCGCCTACCAGCGGGCAGCCGCCGGCGGGAAGCTGCACGCCCGCGCGCAGCTCATGCCGGTCCTGGAAGTGCTCCACGGCCTGGACGGCCACAGCCAGGACACCGCCGGTACTGCGCCGGCCGGCCTTGACCTCGGCATCGCTTCCGGCTTCGGCTCGGACTTCCTCTCGCTGGGACCCGCGAAGGTCTTCCTCGACGGGTCACTGCTGGGCGAGACAGCGGCGGTCAGCCAGGAATTCTGCAGCCACAGCCACAAGGACAACACCGGCAACACCGGCTACTTCCAGGCCGAGCCGGAGGTTCTCCACGGAATGATCGAGGCCGCGTACGCCGCCGGCTGGTCGATCGCGGCGCACGCGATCGGTGACCGCGCCGTGGACCTGGCCATCGGGATCATCTCCGAGTGCGACCGGAAGTACGGGCCGAGGGCCGTTCCAAACCGGATCGAACACGCCTCGATGACCCGTCCGGACCAACTGGAACGCCTGGCGTCCGCCGGGATTGCCGTCACCCCGCAGGCAAGCTTCTTTTACGACGGCGGCGACGGCATGGCTGCTTCGCTCGGCCCGGACCGGCTCGGCTGGGCATACCGGGCGGCGTCGTTCCTCGCCGCCGGCGTGACGCTTGCCGGAAGTTCGGACCGTCCGGTGGCGGACGGCAATGTGCTGCGCGGGATGCAGGCTTTTGTGGACCGGAGCACCGCCTCGGGGGCCGTGTTCGGGAACCCGGACGAGCGGCTGAGCCCGTTCCAGGCCCTCGCGGCGTACACCACCGGGGCCGCCGCAGCCACGGGCGCGTCCGGCGTCAAAGGCTCACTGACCGCCGGCAAGCTGGCCGACTTCACGGTCCTGTCCGGTTCCCCGCTCTCCGCGGCAAGCATCGCGGACCTCACGGTCCTGGCCACCGCCGTCGGCGGGACCTTCACGTACCGGGCGCCCGGCCTGCGCTCCGGGCCGGCCGCAACCACTTCATTCGTCAGCACTGCTACCAACCGTTCATAGGGGAACATCGTGACTACTCAGACCACATTCAGCACCCGCGACGCCGCATTCGTGCGGGACTTCTACATCATGAGCGAATTCGGCGCCACCGCGAACGGCGGCGTGGAACGGCAGGCCGGCAGCGTGCCGGACGGCCAGCAGCGGCAATGGCTCACGGGCCTGCTGGAGGCCCGGGGGTTCACCGTGCGGTTTGACCGGGCCGGCAACCAGTGGGGACTGTACGAGGCCGTGCCGGGTGCCCCCTTTGTGGTGGTGGGCTCGCACATGGATTCCCAGCCGACGGCGGGACGCTACGACGGCGCGTACGGCGTGCTTGCCGCAGCCCACGCAGCCTTCCGGCTCGTGGAGCAGTGGGCCGCCGCCGGGCCCGCCGGGCAGCCCCGGTTCAACATCGCTGTGGTGAACTGGTTCAACGAGGAAGGCTCCCGCTTCAAGCCGTCCATGATGGGTTCATCCGTCTACACCGGGAAACTCGATCTTGAGGCGGCGCTGGCCACCACGGACGCGGCCGGCATCTCGGTCCGCGAGGCCCTGGACGCCATCGGCTGCCGGGGCAGCTATGAGGGCCCGGAAGCCGCGTACTGCGCCGAGATCCACATTGAGCAGGGCCGGAGCATGGAGCGCGAAGGCATCACGATCGGCCTGGTGAACTCCAACTGGGCGGCCAACAAATACGAGTTCGTGGTCCACGGCGAGCAGGCCCACACCGGCTCCACCGTGATTGCCGACCGGAAAGACGCGCTGCTGGGCGCGTCCATGATGGTGGTCGCCGCCCGGGAACTCGCCGACTCCTTCCCCGGCGTGCTGCACACCTCCGTGGGGCAGCTGACCGTCTACCCCAATTCGCCTGTTGTGGTGCCGTCGCGGGTGAGCCTGCTGCTGGACCTGCGCAGCGCCGATGAAGCTGTCCTTGCCAAGGCCGATGCCTTGCTGCACCAGCGGATCGCCGGGATCGAAAAGCTCGCGAACGTCACGGTGGAACGCCACCACGCCCACTCCTGGCCCGTGACGCCCTACCAGCCCGAGGGCGTGGAACTCGCGGCCAAGGTGGCCGCCGACCTGGGCCTGGCGAACAAGCAGGTCATGACCCTGGCCGGGCACGATTCGACCAACATGAAGGACCTTGTCCCGACGGTGATGTTGTTTGTGCCCAGCGTCGACGGGATCTCGCACAACGAGCACGAGTACACGACGGACGCTGACATTGTGGCCGGACTGACCATGCTCACCGAGGTCGTCAACCGGCTCTGCAACGGGGTGCTGGCGGACTGACCGGGGCTCAGGCGCCCGCCGGTTTCGCCGATATCCAGAGCGTCGGCCCGTTGGGGGTGTCCGGCAGCCCGGCCGCGTCGGGGTTGGCCACGTGCAGGCTCCGGCCGTAGGCATCCCCGGTCATGCTGACCCGGTGGCCCGCGGCCGCCAGCCGGTCCCGCAGGGCGGAGAGATCGCCGGCGTATTCAAAGCCCAGGCCGGCCCGTGCCGCACCGGCGGCGGGCCGTACCATCAGCACGCCGCCGTTTTTCGCCGTGAAGGCGGGGATGAAATCAGTGTCGTCGTTGTCCGGCACCGGCCGCAGCCGGGCGCCCATCTTCCGCAGGGTTTGTTCGGCGGCGGCGGGGTCGGGCGTGAACCAGACTTCGACGACGGCGAGGGCAGGGTCGGCATCCGCGCACTGTGCGCCGTGCGCGGCCTTGTCCGCGAAGAATCCGAACCCGTCCTCTCCGGTGATGCGGCAGGTGTGGCCGTGGCTGGCGCGGTCCAGCTCAGCCGGGGACGTGCCGCCCTCCACCCCGGCCTCGTTTGTGCGCCGGGCGAACTCTGCAAGGTCCCCGACTTCGACGCCGAAGTGTGTCGTTCCGTCGGGCGCGGTGCCGTCTTTGGTGCCGTGCTCCCCGGCACCGGGAGGAGTCCCGGCCGGAACGCGGTGCAGTGCCAGGCGGCCCGAGCCGGCGTCGAATTCCTGCCGGTCGCCGTCGTCCACGGTGATGACCATGCCCAGGGCGGTGAGGAGCCGCACCCATTGCTCCGGCCGGGACGTGAAGTGGATGGGGCGGACACGCAGCATGGGGACTCCTGGGTGGGTGGCAGCAACGGGCGGCTCCGGCCATGATGCCATACCGGCCTTGAACTGCGCGCCGCGGGGAGCACAATGGTGCCATGGCTGTGGAACTCGAGGAACTGCTGGTGAAGGACGCCGCCGAATGGCGGGAATGGCTGCGGGAGAACCACGCGGACAGCCCGGGCGTGTGGCTGGTGCTGCACAAAAAGGGCGGTTCGGTGACGGAACTGGATTACGAGGCCGCGCTGCAGGAGGCCCTCTGCTTCGGCTGGATCGACGGGCAGGGCCGGCGGCGCGACGCGGAGAGCTCCTTCCAGCGGATGACCCGGCGGGGCGCCCGGAGTGTGTGGTCCGCCCGGAACGTGGACCGGATCGGACGCCTTGAGGCTGCGGGCCGGATGGCGCCGGCGGGCTGCGCCGCCGTCGACGCCGCCAAGGCCGACGGGCGCTGGGAAGCCGCCTACTCCGGGGCCGCGGACGCCGAAATGCCCCAGGACCTGGCCGCGGCCATCGCGGCCGAGCCCCGGGCGCAGGCCATGTTCGACGTCCTGACCTCGGTGAACCGCTACGCGCTGATCTACCGGACCAACGCGGTCAAGCAGGCCGCAACCCGGGAGCGGAAGATCGCCGGGTTCGTGGCGATGCTGGCCCGCCACGAGACGCCGTATCCGCAGGTCAAACGCCCGTCCGGGCCCTGACCGTCCGGGCCCTGCCCGGCCGTGCCCCGGCGGGCCCGGCTTAGAACCCGACGCCCAGGGCCTGGGCGATGACCACGGCCGAGGCTGAAGACCAGGCCTGCGGGTGGCATGATGCCGGGTACGGCACGGCGTGGCCTGATTCGTCGGCGGGGACGCCGGCGAAGAGTTCCGGCAGCCGGTGGCCGAACGAGCCGGCCGCTGCCAGCAGGCCGTCGGCGAGGGTCCGGGCCTCGGGCAGGAACCCCTCGGCGAGCAGTCCGCGGATCGCGATGGCCGTGTCGTGGCTCCAGACCGAGCCGCAGTGGTAGCTGAAAGGCCAGAACCCTGCCGCGCGCCGGGACATGGTGTGCACCCCGTAACCGGAGAACAGTTCCGGGCTGAGCAGCCGGTCGGCGACGAGCCGCGATTCGGAGGCGTCCAGGATGCCCGTGCCGAGCAGGTGCCCCATGTTGGAGCCCGGCACATCCAGCGGATCACCGTGGCCGTCGAGGGCCATGGCCGGGAACGGCCCGCCGTCGTCCTCCACCCAGAAACGCTCCCGGAAGGCCTGCTGCAGCGCCTCCGCGAAGTCCCGCAGCTCCTGGCCGCCGGGCTCGCCATAGGCGTCGAAGAGCCCGGCCGTTTCCACCGCGGCCTGGTAGGCGTATCCCTGCACCTCGGAGAGCGCGATCGGGCCGTCGGCCTGGCGCCCGTTGCGGAACTGCATGGCATCCCGGGAGTCCTTCCAGCCCTGGTTGCTCAGCCCGTGCCCCGTGGTGTCCTGGTAGCTGAGGAAGCCGCCGTTCGGGCCGGCGTTGCCGGCATCGCCGGCAGCCAGGAGCCATTGCGCGGCCCGCGCCGCGTTGGGCAGCATGGCCCGAACCGCGGCGTCGTCGGTTCCGGCGCGGCCCAGTTCGCCGAGCAGGCACAGCCACAGCGGCGTTGAATCGACGGCGCCGAAGTAGATGGGCGGCAGACGCAGGCCCTGGCTTTCCAGCACCAGCTCTTTGGACCGCAGCTCGTGCAGGATTTTTCCCGGTTCCTCGGCGGCGGCCGGATCGGTCCGGGTGCCCTGGAAGGCGGCCAGAGCGCGCAGCGTTCCGGCGGCCAGCCCGGCATCGAGCGGCAGCAGCAGCCGCGCCGCCCACAGCGAGTCCCGCCCGAAGAGGGTGAAGTACCAGGGCGCGCCGGCGGCGAGGAAAGGAGCGTCCGGCAACTGGCGGGAGGCGAGGCGGAGGCCGGCCAGTTCATCGAGGGAGTTGTCCAGCAGCAGTCCCAGCGCCCCCGGCGGCTCGGCGCGGGTCCGCCGCGCGGCGGGAGGACGTGCCGCCACCACCGCATCCTCGCTGTCCGCCAGGACGGCCTGCCAGCTGGCCTCAAACGGCCGGCCGCGCCCCACGGTCCCGCGCCAGAGCAGCCGCTCGCCCACGGCGACACTGCCCGGCGCGGCCACCGTGAGCGTCCGGGCGCCGTCCCGCCAGCGCAGCGCGGAGTCGTCGGCCGCCGACGGCCCGAAGGGTTCACGGAAGCGGCTGAGCCGGATGTTGGCCATGTCGGTGAAGTCCGCGGCGAGCTGCACCTCGAGTTCCACGTCCAGGGTGTCCAGCGAGGTGCTGATCTGCAGGGAGTGCCGCACCACGCCCGGTGTCACGGTCCAGGTCTGGACGAGTTCGACGGCGGGATCTTCCGTGGGGCCCGGGATGCCGCGGACCAGTCCCCGGACGCGCAGCACTCCGCCGGCCTCGGATTCGACGGTGGCCGGTTCCGGCTCATGTCCGTTGACCCGGACCTCGGCCCGGCACAACATCCGCGTGTCGCCATGCAGCAGCCCGGTGAACCAGCCCGCGCCCGCATCCCCGCCGACGGGCACGCCGCCCCCAAGCCGCCCGTCGGCGTCGAGCCACAATTGGGTGGGGGCGGCGATGGAGCAGTGCTGGCGGTGGAGCGCAGGCTGAACAGTCATGCGCCCACCCTATGCCGGGGCGGGCACAGGCTCAACGGAAGCCGCGGGGCGCGGCGGAAACGGCCGGCGTCAGGGGTTCTACTCGGCCGCGGCGTCGTCCATCGGGAAGGCGACGGCTTCGCCCACCACACGCAGGCACAGCTCGGTGCCCGGGCGCGCGATGGAGGCGTTCCAGTGCCGGATGGTAATGATTTCGCCGCCACCGGGGTAGCGGTGGTCGGCCACGGCACCCTCGGCGAGGACCGGGGGCACAGCGAGTTTGAGCCGGACCGTGGTTTCCGGCCCGAAATAGTCGGTGTCCACCACGACGCCGCGGATCGGCCCGTCCTCGGCGATGCGGATTTGTTCGGGGCGGAGCATCAGCTGCACGCGGCCCTGCGCCGGGGGCCGGCGGACCGGGATGCCGCCGAGCGAGCACGTGGCCAGCGAGCCCTCCATCCAGGCGTCCAGAATGACGGCATCGCCGAGGAACTCCGCGGTGGCGCGGTCCGCCGGGCGGGTGTAGACGACGAAGGGGTTGCCGATCTGCGCGAGCCTCCCGCTGCGCATCACCGCCACCTGGTCCGCGAAGGACAGTGCCTCGGCCTGGTCATGCGTGACCAGGATCGTGGTCACGCCGGCGTCATGCAGGACCTTGCCCACGGCCCGGCGGGTCGCGACCCGGAGTCCTGCGTCCAGGGCGGAGAACGGCTCGTCCAGCAGCATGAGCTGGGGTTCCCGGGCGAGGGCCCGGGCCAGTGCGACGCGCTGCTGCTGGCCGCCGGAGAGCTGGTGCGGCCGGCGCCTGGCCATTGCAGCGTCGAGGGACACCATCTCGAGCAGTTCCGCGACCCGGGCCGTGACGCCGCGGCGGCCGCCGGGAAGCTTCGCGGTGTCCAGGCCGAAGGAGATGTTTTGTCCGACGGTCAGGTGCGGGAAGAGGGCGCCGTCCTGGGCCACGTAACCGACGTGCCGCTTGTGCGCCGGGACCCAGACGCCGTCGCCGGCCACCGGGCTGCCGTTCAGGGCGATGGTGCCGGTTTCGGGGTGTTCGAACCCGGCGATGAGGCGCAACAGTGTGGTCTTGCCGGAGCCGGACGGCCCCACGATCGCGGTGGTCCCGCCTTTTGCCACCGAGAGGTTGACGCCCTTGAGCACCGCCTGGGAGCCGAAGTTCTTGGTGACGGCCTCGATCTCCAGGTGGTTGTTGGTGCTGGGCGCCACGGACGCGGCGATCCGCGGTTCCGGAAGCCGGGAGGGGGCCTCACGCAAGGGGGAGGAATCGGTCACTGTCCCGCTACTTTCTTGGACTGCTGGAAGAGGAGATAGGTCATCGGGGCCGAGATCAGGATCATCAGCAGGGCGTAGGGCGCAGCACCGGCGTAGTCGATTTCGCTGCTCTTGCTCCAGAACTCGGTGGCCAGCGTGCGGGTGCCGTTGGGTGAGAGCAACAGCGTTGCCGTCAGCTCGTTCACGATCGCGAGGAACACCAGTGCCGCGCCGCCCGCGGCCGCGGGCGCCGTGAGGCGCAGCGTCACCAGCAGGAAGGCCAGCAGCGGCGGCTTCCCGAGCGCCTGGGCGGCCTCATCCAGTTCCTTGGGCGCCTGTGACAGCCCCGAACGGAGATTGACCAGCGCGCGCGGCAGGAACAAGAGCACGTAGGCCGCGATCAGCAGCCCCGTGCTCTGGTACATGCCGGGCACCAGCCGGATGCTGACCGTCACGAAGGCCAGGCCCACCACGATCCCCGGCATACAGCTGGTGACATAGTTGGAAAGCTCCAGCGCCTTGCTGAACCAGCTGGGGTGCCGCACTGCCAGGTAGGCCATCGGGAACGCCACCACGGTGGTGGCCAGGGCCCCGGCGAGTCCGTAGCCGAGGGTCTGGAGCAGGGCCGGCAGGAACTCGTCCGCGGTCCAGATGTCCGGTCCGCCGGCGAAGATCCAGCGCAGCACGAACGTCAGCGGGAGCCCGAAAGCCAGCGCCGCGAGGGCCAGCAGGGACAGCTGTGCCGGGAGCTGGTAGGCGTGCAGGGGCAGGCGCAGCGCCCGGGCCTGGGCCCCGGAGCCGATCCGGGCATACCGGGCGCTGCCCCGGCTGCGGACCTCCAGCACCAGCAGGATCAGGCAAAAGAACACCAGGACACTGGCCAGCATGTTTCCGGCGGTGCCGTTAAAGGTGGACTGGTACTGCACCATGATCGCGGTGGTGAAGGTGTCGAACCGGATCATCGCGAAGGCGCCGTACTCGGCCAGCAGGTGCAGGGCCACCAGCAGCGCCCCGCCGGTCATCGCGATCCGCAGCTGCGGGAGCACCACGCGGAAGAAGGCGCGCCAGGCGCCGAGGCCCAGGGAGGCGGCGGACTGCTCGATCGCCGGGTCCAGCCGGCTGAGCGTCGCGGCGGCCGGGATGTACACGAGCGGGAAGTAGGACAGGGTGGCGATCAGGACCCCGGACCAGAGCCCGCCGAGCGAGGGCACGGCGGAGACCCAGGCGTAGCTGTTGACGAACGCGGGAATGGCCAGCGGGGCAGCGAGCAGCACCGCCCACCACTTGTGGCCCCGGAGGTTGGTGCGCTCCACCAGCCAGGCGCCGCCGACGCCCAGGACGAGGCACAGCGGGACTGTGATCACCATCAGCAGCACCGTGTTGGCCAGCAGCTCGCCCACGCGTTCCCGGAAGATCAGCGCGACGGCGGTGTCCCATCCCGTGGCGGCCGTCATCACGGTGACGTAGCCCAGGGGGACCAGCGAGAACAGGGCAATGAGGACCGCAAGGACCGCTACGACTGAAACGCCGAAAGGCGGGCGGGGGCGCTTGCCCCTGCCCGCCGTCGTCGTTCCCCCGGAGGTCCCGGGAGCCAGCTTGTTGACCACTCGGGTTACAGCAGTCCTGACTTCGTCATGAGCTCGGTGACCTTGGCGGAATTGAGCTTGGCGGGATCCACGACCGGGGCCTGCAGCTCCTTGATCGGGACGAGCTTGTCATTGGCCGGAACACCGGAGGCGATGGCGTACTCGAAGGAGGTGCCCTTCTGCAGGACTTCCTGGCCCTTCTTGCCGGTGATGAACTTCAGGAAGGCCTGGGCGGCCGCCGCGTTCTTGGAGGAGTTCAGCACGCCGCCGCCGGAGACTGACACGAAGGCGCCCGGGTCCTGGTTCTTGAAGTAGTACGGCGTGACGTTCTTGGAGTTCTCGCCCGTCTTCGCCTGGTCACCGTAGTAGTAGTAGTGATAAATCAGGGCGGCATCGACTTCTCCGGCGTTGACGGCCTTCATGGCCGTGCTGTTGCCCTTGTAGGCCTTGAAGTTTTCCTTCATGCCCTTGAGCCAGGCCTCGGTGGCGGCTTCGCCCTTGAGCTCAAGCAGGGATGCGACGATGGCCTGGAAGTCGGCGCCGGACGGCGAGGCGGCCCACTTGCCCTTCCACTCCGGGTTGCCCAGGTCCAGCATGGACTTGGGCAGCTGGCCTTCAGCGATCTTGGCCTTGTCATAAACCAGTACGGTGGAGCGGGCAGCGATGCCGGTCCACTTGTTGGTGGACGGACGGAACTCGGCGGGGACCTGCTCCACGGTGGTCTTGTCCACCTCGGCGAACAGTCCGGCGTTCTCAACCTGCGCCATTGCGGGGGAGTTTTCGGTCAGGAACACGTCAGCGGGGGAGGCTGCGCCTTCCTGGATGATCTGGTTGGACATCTCGGTGTCCGAACCCTGCCGCATGGTTACTTTGACGCCGGTCTCCGCCGTGAAAGCGTCAATCCATTCCTTGGTCAGGGATTCGTGCTGGGCGTTGTAGACCGTGATCTCACCGGCAACTTTGGTGTCTGCAGCGGCGCTGGTCGCGGCGGGAGTGGAGGTTCCGGCGCCGCAGGCGGCCAGGCCGAGTGCGGCAGTGGCGGCGAGTGCGATGCCGGCCAACGCGTTGTTGCGGATCTTCATGGGGCTACTTTCTACAGGGAAGTCGTCAGGGGGCCCAGGCTCCCGTGAGCGGGGAACTTAGGGCATGCTCACTGAGCAAAACTGTAGGTTAGCCAAACCTAAGCCACCAAACTGTCCGCCGATTAAGTGAGCAGGATCACATGAATTACGAAACTGTTGCGTGACTTAATTCAGTTTCCGGCTTTCCGTGCCGGTTTCGGCGCCGGTCTTCCCTGCGATAGCCGCGGCCGCTTCGAGCACCATCCAGGCCTGCAGCTGGGTGGACAGTTCGACGGCGGCGCCCGCCGGGTAGGTGCGGCGGGCCGGCAGTTCCGGCCGGGCCGAGAACAGCAGCCGGCTGCCCCGGCGGGCCAGGGGTTCCTGGGCCGCGATGATGCGCCGGCCCTCCCACAACGCCTCTGCGGTGTCGTTCACCAGCGCCGCGGCCGCCGCGCGGGTCCCGTCCGGCAGTCGGGCGTCGGTGGCGGCGAGGGCGAGGTAGCGGACCAGGATGCCGGTGAAGAGCCCGCCGTCGCCGTTTCCTTCACAGCGCAGGACCGTCGCGGGGCGCGCCAGCAGCGGGGCGGGGACGGTGAGGCTGCGGGCCGCGGCGGCCACCAGGGCGGCTGCGCGCTCCAGGTTGGCGGTGCCGCCGAGCTCCAGCAGGGCACCCAGGACGGGCCCTTGGTTGTAGGTGTAGATGGCGGATTCCAGCACCACCTCGCCGGTGCTGGCGATGCGCAGGCCGTCCTGGTACATGCCTTGCTGCGGGTCATACAGCCGGGCGTCCAGCCAATCCAGCAGGGCCTGTGCCCTGGCCGCCTTGCCGGTGCGGGCGTAGTAGAGGGCCACCGGAGCGGTGGCGGGCGTGTTTTTGAAATCCCGCTTTTTGCTCCAGAAGGTGCCGCCGCCGAGGTCGTCGGTGGACGCGGAGTCGAACTCGAGGGTCAGGCTCGCCAGGACCTTGGCATTGCGCCGCCGGCCGGCGGACTTGCGGGTGTCTGCCGCGAGGTCTTCGAGCCGCAGCGTGGCGAGGGCCAGCCAGGCCATGTCATCGAAGTAGTTGTTGACGAAGGTGAGGAAGTTGCGCAGCCGGATGCCCGTGACCAGCTCGGAGGCCAGCTGGCCGGCGCTGGGCCGGTTCTCGCCGTCGAACCGGGCTCCCGGACTGTCGGCGCTGCCCAGTTCCCGGCGGCCGGCGTCCACGAGGCAGTCCACATAATGCGCCTGCCACCAGTAGTGCCACGGCCGCGCGAGGTTTTTCAGCCGTCCCGACGGCCGCACCACCGCCGCGATGTGGGTGCCCGGCAGGAAGAAGAGCCGCTGCCCGAACAGCCTGGTCACGGAGCGGGCCGCTTCGTCGGCGCGGAACGACCAGTTGGGGGCGGTGGAGGCATCTGCTGGGGTCATGGATCCAGCCTAGTGGCGGCGGGGCTGCCGGGCGGGATCCTCGCGGAAGGTGCGGGCTGGCCGTATTTCAGTTAACCTGAACTAACTAATGTCGCTGCCGCCGGTGCGTGCCGCAGTGATTGTCGCGGGAGCGGCTGCCCCGGCCTGCCGGGTGCTGTCCGCGGCCGGGGCCTGGTTCCACATCAAGGAGGATGCATGGACGTCAAGGGTACTGTTGCGCTGATTACCGGCGGGGCCTCGGGTCTGGGGGCCGCCACAGCCAGGCGGCTGTTCGGCGCCGGAGCTTCCGTGGTGCTGGTGGACCTGCCGGGCTCGGCCGGGGACGCGTTTGCCGCCGGGCTCAACGCCCTGGGCGCGGCCAACAAGGCAGTCTTCGTCCCCGCGGACGTCACCAGCGAGGACCAGGTCCGGGCCGCCGTCGAGGCCGCCGGTGCCCTCGGCCCGCTGCGGATCGTGGTCAACTGCGCTGGGATCGCCACCCCCGGGAAGGTGCTGGGCCGCGACGGCGTGCTCCCGCTGGAGTCCTTCAACCGCGTCATCCAGATCAACCTCGTGGGCACCTTTAACGTCATCCGGCTCGCGGCGGAGGCCATGGCGGCCACCGAGCCGGCCGTGACCGAACTCGGCGGCCCGGAACGCGGCGTCATCATCAACACCGCCTCCGTCGCCGCCTTCGACGGCCAGATCGGCCAGCCCGCCTACGCCGCGTCCAAGGGGGCCGTGGCGG
Source organism: Arthrobacter sp. (assembly GCA_046708245.1). GTDB lineage: Bacteria > Actinomycetota > Actinomycetes > Actinomycetales > Micrococcaceae > Arthrobacter. The sequence continues at coordinate 6,279 of JBKKDK010000155.1, read as the reverse complement.
CCATGACGCTGCCGGTCGCCCGCGAACTCGCCCGTTCCCTGGTCCGCGTCGTCACCATCGCGCCGGGCATTTTCGAGACCCCCATGATGGCCGGCCTGCCGCAGGAGGCCCAGGACTCCCTGGGCAAGCAGGTGCCGCACCCGTCCCGTCTGGGCCGCCCCGCCGAGTACGCCAACCTCGTCGCGCACATCGTGGACAACGCCATGCTCAACGGCGAAACCATCCGCCTGGATGGCGCCATCCGGATGGGACCCAAATGATGACCGGGTTCGCTCCCGCCTCCGCCCCCTCGACCGCCGGGCTGCCCACCGCCGACTTCTTCGGCTTCGAAGCACTCCTCAGCGCCGCGGAGCAGGCCAAGCTGGCGGAGCTCCGGGAGTTCCTCGCCCGGGACGTCGCCCCCTTCGCCACGGACTGGTGGAACAACGCCGAATTCCCCGCCCACATCCTGCCGAAAATGGCCGCGCTTGAGCTCAGCGCGCCGGCGCAGCGCGGCTACAGCAACCTCTTCGCGGGGCTGGTGATCGCCGAAATGACCCGGGTGGACACCTCCCTCGCGACGTTCTTCCTGGTCCACCACGACCTCTTTGTGGAGTCCCTCTACGGCTTCGGCTCCCCGGAGCAAAAGGCCCGGCTGCTCGATGACGCCGCCAGCCTAAGGACCACCGGCGCCTTCGCGCTCACCGAACCGGAGCACGGCTCGGACGTTGCCGGCGGGATGGAGACCCGGGCGCGCAGGGTCGCCGGGGGAGCGCCCGACGGCGGCGACTGCTGGGTGCTCAACGGCGCCAAACGCTGGATCGGCAACGGGACGTTCTGCGACTACATGCTGGTGTGGGCCCGCGACGAGGCCGACGGCGGCATCCGCGGCTTCATCGTCGACGCGACACTGCCCGGGGTGCGCCGGAGCCGGATCGAGAACAAGATCGCGCTGCGCACGGTGCAGAACGCGGACATCGTGTTCGAGGACGTGCGGGTGCCCGAGTCGGACCGCTTCGCGGGGATCAACAGCTTCGAGGACACCAACGAGCTGCTGCGCGGCTCACGGATCATGGTCGCCTGGCAGGGCGTCGGGCAGCAGTTGGCCGCCTTCGACGTCGCCCGGCAGTACGCGGTCGAACGCCAGCAGTTCGGCCGGCCGCTGGCGAAGTTCCAGCTCGTGCAGCAGCAGCTGGTGACAATGCTCGGCAACGCCGTGGCGAGCATGGGGATGATGGTGCGGATCGCCCAGTTGCAGGAACAGGGCGCCGCGGACATGCCGCAGGTGGCGCTGGCCAAGTCGTACGTCAGCGCCAGGATGCGGGAAACCGTGGCCATGGGCCGGTCCCTGCTGGGCGGCAACGGGATCGTCACCGACTACCGGATGGCCAAGATCTTCGCCGATGCGGAGGCGATCTACACCTACGAGGGCTCGTTCGAGATCAATACCCTGATTGTGGGCCGGGCCGTCACCGGGGTGTCCGCCATCGTCTAGAACAGCGCGGGCTCTTTCTCGCCGGCCTCGATCCGGTAGTCCAGGCTGTTGTTCTTCACCGGCATGGGGCACGTGCCGTACGGCGTAAAGGCGCTCGGGTAGTTGATGGCCCGGTTGAAGTCCAGGATCACGGTGTTGTCCGGGCGGGGCCGGGCCGTGGAGACTTTCCGCCACTCATCGGTTGATTCCCCGTTGGTCTCGTCGTGGAACGTCACCGTCAGGGCGCCCAGCTTCTCTTCCTCGGCCTGCAGGTGGAACTCGTGGTCCTTGCCGGGCAGCCGGAACACCAGCTCTCCAACGGTCCGGTGCACGCCGTCCACCAGCGGGTTGGCGGTGCCGATCGGCACGTCCACGGGTTCCGGGTACGGGATGAACTTCGCCTCCACCACGAGGTCCGGGCGGTAGTCGAAGACGGGCACGCCATCGAATTCGGTGAGCACCGGTGACTGCGCATCCCGGGTGCGGATGGCGTACTTGCCCGCCCGCATGGCGAGTTCCACCACCACCTGCCCGCCGTCCGCGCCGCCGAACTGGACCCACATCAGGGATTCCTCGTCGGCTAGCTGCGCGCTGATGGTGCCGTCCACGGCCGCGCCGGTGTCCACGAGGCTGAGCCCGTCGGCTGCGGCGGCGGTAAGGACCGCGGTCGTACCATCCGTGGACCACAGCCCCGGCACCAGATCGACGGCGGACGGCTCGGCTTCCAGCCACTGGAAGGAGGTCAGGGTCAGCCAGCCGTGGCCGCTGGCGAGGGCGGCGTTGCGGCTGCTCCGGAAACGCTGCCAGCGGGCCAGTTGCGCGTCAGGATCAGGGGTGGTGCTCACGGGGTCCTCCCAAACGGTGAATGGCTGCCTTGTGAACAACCTTAGACGCGGGTCCGGGCCAGTTCCAGACGGCCCCGGCGCTACCCTTTGAATGTCAATCATCGATCACGGCGCTGGCGAGGACCTTATGAACATTGCAGTATTCGGCACTGGAACCGTGGGCCCGGCCGTGGCGGCAGCGCTGTCCGGCCTGGGGCACCAGATCACCATCGGCACCCGCGATCCGCAGGAGACGCTGGCCCGGACCGAACCGGGAAGGACGGGAGGTCCGGTGTTTTCCCGGTGGCACGAGGCACACCCCCAGATCGGCGTCGCCACGTTCGCCGACGCCGCGGCCCGCAGCGAGATCATCGTCAACGCGACCAACGGCGGCGGATCCCTCGCGGCCCTGAACGCCGCCGGGGAGGCAAACCTGGCGGGCAAAGTGGTGGTCGATATCGCCAACCCGCTCGATTTATCCCAGGGGTTTCCGCCGTCGCTGAATCCGGTGAACACCGACAGCCTCGGCGAGCAGCTCCAGCGCGCCTTCCCCGAAGCGCACGTGGTCAAGACGCTGAACACCATGACCGCCAGCGTCATGGTGGACCCGGCCAGTGTGGCGGGCGGGGACCACTCCGTGTTCGTCTCCGGCAACGACGCCGGCGCCAAAGCGACCGTCAAAGGCCTCCTCGAGGCCCTGGGGCACCGGGACATCATTGACCTGGGCGACATCACCACGGCCCGCGGTGCCGAGATGATCCTGCCGCTCTGGTTGCGCGTCTGGGGCGCGCTGGGCACCGGGGCGTTCAACTTCAAGGTCGCCCGGTAACATTCCTCCCGGTAGTCGCGTCAAGGGCCGGGACACTATTTGAGACGGATTCCCGGTCGCGCGCGGCTGCGAGTAACATCCCATAGGAAGAAGTAACCGGGCTCACAGTATCCAGCGCAGTGTACGAGCCAAGTCGAACCCTCGAAAGATAGTTTCCATGGCTGACACTGCAATGAATTCCGGCACCGACCTCGCCTCTGAACTGCGTGCCGACGTACGCCGGGTCTCCACCCTGCTCGGCGAATCCCTCGTCCGCCAGCACGGCCCCGAGCTCCTGGCCCTGGTGGAGCAGGTCCGCCTGCTGACCAAGGAATCCAAGGAAGCCGCCCGCGGCGGCGCCGACGCGACGGGCCCCTGGAGCTCGTACGACGTCGTCGCCCAGGTCCGCGAACTGCTCGGCTCCCTGCCGCTCGAGCAGGCCACCGACCTCGTCCGCGCGTTCGCGTTTTATTTCCACTTGGCCAACGCTGCCGAGCAGGTCCACCGGGTCCGCGGGCTGCGCACCCGGCAGGAAAAAGACGGCTGGCTGGCCCGGGCCGTCGCCGACATCGCCGGGCAGGCCGGCGCTTCGGTGCTGCAGGAGGTGGTGAACGAACTCGACGTCCGCCCCATCTTCACCGCGCACCCCACCGAGGCGTCCCGACGCTCCGTGCTGGACAAGGTCCGCCGGCTCTCCGACATCCTCGCTGACACCACCTCGGAGGGCACCTCCGCGCGGCGCCGCCAGGACCGGCAGCTCTCCGAGGTGATCGACCAGATGTGGCAGACGGACGAGCTCCGCCAGGTCCGGCCCACACCGGTGGACGAGGCCCGGAACGCGATCTACTACCTCACCGGCATCCTCACCGACGCCATGCCGGAAATGCTCTCCGACCTCTCGGAGCTGCTGGGTGAGCACGGCGTCACCCTGCCCACGGAGAAGGCGCCCATCCGCTTCGGTTCCTGGATCGGCGGGGACCGTGACGGCAACCCCAATGTCACCGCCGGGGTCACCCGTGAGATCCTGCAGATCCAGAACCAGCATGCGGTCCGGATCAGCATCGTCCTGATTGACGGGCTCATCTCCATCCTCTCCAACTCCACGGCGCTCGCCGGCGTCGACCAGGAGCTGCTTGACTCGATCGACGTCGACCTCCAAAACCTGCCGGGCCTGGACCGCCGCGTCCTTGAACTCAACGCCCAGGAGCCCTACCGCCTCAAGCTCACCTGCATCAAGGCCAAGCTGCTCAACACGGCACGGCGCGTCGGTGCCGGGTCCGCGCACGAGCCGGGACGCGACTACACCGCCACCGCGGAGCTCCTCGCCGAGCTGGCCCTGCTGGAGCGGTCGCTGCGGAACCACCACGCCGAACTGGCCGCCGACGGCGCCCTGGCCCGGGTCCGCCGGGCGGTGGCCTCCTTCGGCCTGCACCTGGCCACCCTGGACATCCGCGAACACGCCGACCACCACCACGACGCCGTCGGCCAGCTGATGGACCGCCTCGGCGGCCCGGGCGTCCGCTATGCCGAACTCAGCCGCTCCGAGCGGCTCGAGGTGCTGGGCTCGGAACTGGCCTCCCGCCGCCCGCTCTCCGGCCACCCGATCAAGCTCGACGGCGTCGCGGACGGCACGTACGACGTCTTCCGTGAGATCCGGCGGGCCCTGCGGACCTACGGCCCCGACGTGATCGAGACGTACATCATCTCGATGACCCGCGGCGCGGACGACGTCCTTGCGGCGGCGGTGCTGGCCCGCGAGGCAGGCCTCGTGAGCCTGTTCGGCGAGGCGCCATACGCCAGGATCGGCTTCGCCCCGCTGCTGGAGACCGTGGAGGAGCTGCGGGCCTCGGCCGAGATCGTGGACCGGCTGCTCTCGGATGCGTCCTACCGCGAACTGGTCCGGCTGCGCGGTGACGTGCAGGAGGTCATGCTCGGCTACTCGGATTCCAACAAGGAATCCGGTGTGATGACCAGCCAGTGGGAGATCCACAAGACCCAGCGGAAACTCCGGGATGTCGCGGCGAAACACGGCGTGCGGGTGCGGCTGTTCCATGGCCGCGGCGGGTCCGTGGGCCGCGGCGGCGGGCCCACCTACGACGCCATCATGGCCCAGCCCAACGGCGTGCTCGAAGGTGAAATCAAGTTCACCGAACAGGGCGAGGTCATCTCCGACAAGTACTCGCTGCCCGAGCTCGCCCGGGAGAACCTGGAACTGTCGCTGGCCGCCGTGATGCAGGGGTCCGCGCTGCACCGCGCCCCGCGGACCTCCGATGACCAGCGCGAACGCTACGGGCACGTGATGGAAATCATCTCCGACGCCGCGTTCGCCCGGTACCGGACCCTGATCGAAGATCCGGACCTGCCCGCCTACTTCATGGCCTCCACCCCGGTGGAGCAGCTGGGGTCGCTGAACATCGGCTCCCGGCCGTCCAAGCGGCCCGACTCCGGCGCCGGCCTGGAAGGCCTCCGGGCGATCCCGTGGGTGTTTGGCTGGACCCAGTCGCGGCAGATCGTGCCGGGCTGGTTCGGCGTCGGCTCCGGCCTCAAGGCGGCCCGCGAGGCCGGCAACGCAGCCCAGCTGGTGGAGATGATGGACGGCTGGCACTTCTTCCGTTCAGTGCTGTCCAACGTCGAAATGACGCTGGCCAAAACGGACATGGACATCGCCGGCTACTACGTCTCGACGCTGGTGCCCGAGGAGCTGCACCACCTGTTCCAGGCCATCCGGGCCGAATACGAGCTCACCGTCACTGAGATCCAGAACCTGACCGGCGAGCACGTTATCCTCGACGCCCAGCCCACCCTGAAGCGCTCCCTGGAGATCCGCGACCAGTACCTCGACCCGATCAGCTACCTGCAGGTGGAACTGCTGCGCCGGATCCGGTCCGAGTCCGCCGCGGGGGAGGGCATGTCCGGTGCTGAGATCGACGAACGGCTCCAGCGCGCCATGCTGATCACGGTCAACGGCGTGGCGGCGGGCCTGCGCAACACCGGCTAAGACGCCCCGGGGAGGACCTCTCCGTAGGGATGGGCGACCGGCGAGGGTGAGCGCATTCCTGACGCCTTCGGCGTCAGTGCCCCCTACTTCGTTGACGGCAACATCGCTGGATCGATCACCGCCACCGTCACCAGACTCCGCCTGCCCGAGCTCGACGTAGAGGCCCTCGCTCACATGGTCCAGCGTTCAGCCCAGC
>JBKKDK010000154.1:0-5658 GCA_046708245.1 Arthrobacter sp. | reverse complement strand
CCGCCGACGTACTCGGTGTGGCCGGTCCCGACGTCGGCCGTCACCATTTTGGCGACCTCGGCCCCGAACTCGGAAACCGAGTAGAGCCTGCCGGCTTCGGCGCGGCGGGCCTCGATCGCGCCCGGGTTGGAGCGGTCCAGCAGGGTGGCAGTGACGGTGCCCTCGATCATGTCGCCGGAGACGACGACAAGCGAGATGCCTTTCTCGGCCAGGTTCGGGACGAGCTCGCGGAGCGCGTCCTCGCCGGCGCGCTTGCTGCGGGCCACCTGCTCGTACTCCGGCATGGTGGGCACGGTGTTGATGAAGTGGGCCTGGTGGCTGGTTACGAAGACCACGCGGGAGCCCTCGGGCATCAGCGGCACGGCAGCGTTGAGCATGTTCACCTGGGCGTCGCGGTTGAGCTTGAGCGCGTAGCCCTCCTCCATGCCGGATTCCATCCCGCCGGAAGCGTTGAGGACCAGGACATCGAGTGAGCCGAAGTTCTCCATGGCGGCGCTGGCCAGGGCCTGGACGCCTTCCTGGGTGGTGAGGTCTGCGCCCACGGCGGCAGCGCGGCCGCCGGCGGCCTCGATCTCCGCGACCACCTTGTTGGCGCGCGGTGCCTTCTGTCGGTAGTTCACGACGACGGCGGCGCCCTCGGCGGCGAGGAACTTGGCGACTTCGGCGCCGATGCCCCTCGATGAACCGGTCACGATTGCGGTCTTGTTGTCCAGCAGTCCCATACGAGCTCCTTTGTTCCAAACGTCCAAAAACGGTGGGTCTGCAGTCCATCATGCCAGCGTTGGGCGGCTTTTCCGTTGTCCGGGATCCACAAAGAAGCTCCGGCGGCCTAGTTCCGGCGCGGTCCGGACACCGTGCGGTCCGCTCAGCTGTGTTCGATCCGGATCTTCTTGGCGGCCGCCTCCGGCGTTGCCGCGACGGCGGGGGCGCGGACCTCCAGGACGCCGTCCTTGTAGGTCGCGGTGATGTCTTCTTCCTTCGCTCCGCGGGGCAGGGCGATGCTCCGCTGGAAGGAGCCGTAGCGGAACTCCGAGCGGTACCCCATCTTGCTCTTGTGCTCGGACCGCTCTTCGCGCTGCGCCTTGATGTGGAGCATGCCTTCGCTTACCGAGACGTCAACGTCACTGTCTGGATCGATTCCGGGCATCTCCGCCCGGACCACCAGCGTGTCGCCGTCCTGGAACTGCTCGAGCTTCATGGACGTGGCCACGGGCAGTTCGCCGTCGAGGAAACGCTTGATCGGCTCCAGCATGTCCGAGGGCGCCCACTTGCTGAGTTCAGCCATGATATTCCTCCTGAGTCCATGCCCCTGCCCTGGCATGGTCGGGGGCTGTAGCCCCCATTACACACCCGCTGCGGGGCACGGCTAAGGGCAAAAAGTCCCGTCGTGGCAACTCCCCGCGGGGCGCCGGCAGCGGGACGACGGCGGCTGATGCCGGCAACTCCCCGCTGCGGTGGCTGCCCTAGTGGCCCATGCCAAGGCCGCCGTCGACCGGGATGACGGCGCCGGAGATGTAAGCCGCCTCATCGCTGGCGATCCAGCGGACGACGTCGGCGACCTCGGCTGCCTCGGCGAAGCGGCCGGCGGGAACCTTGGAGAGGTAATCCTTCTGGGTGGCCTCCGACAGTTCCGCCGTCATGTCCGTGTTGATGAAGCCGGGTGCGACGACGTTCGCCGTGATGCCGCGGCCGCCGAGTTCGCGGGTCAGCGAGCGGGCGATCCCCACCAGGCCGGCCTTGGACGCCGAGTAGTTGATCTGACCCGGTGCGCCGTAGAGACCGGAGACCGACGAGATGAGGACCACGCGGCCCTTGCGCGCCCGGATCATGCCCTTCGAGGCCCGCTTGATGACACGGAACGCGCCGGTGAGGTTGGTGTCGATCACTGATGTGAAGTCGTCCTCGCTCATGCGCATCAGCAGCGTGTCCTTCGTGATGCCGGCGTTGGCCACGAGCACCTCGACCGGCCCGTGCGCCGCCTCAACCTCGGTGAAGGCCGCGTCCACGGAGGCTTCGTCGGTGACGTCGGCCTTGACCCCGAGGATGCCCGCGGGCAGGCCCGACTCGCTGCGGTACGTGACCGCAACTTTGTCCCCGTTGGCGAGGAAGGACTCTGCGATGGCGAGGCCGATCCCGCGGTTTCCGCCGGTGATCAGGACGCTGCGGCCGGTGGTTGCTGCTTCAGACATAGTGGGGCTCCGGATTCTGCGGCGGACGGCGCCGCGCTGGGGGCTGGATTTTCCTGCCTCCGATCTTAGCGCCCGGGCGGCCCGCGTTTGGGCAGCTCCCCCGATGGTGCGAGAATTGAAGTAAGCCTTGGGAGCGTGATCTGACAGCCTTGACACTCAAAAACCGACCCGGCCAAGCGGTGCCCGGGGACCGTGACGCGCATTCCGCGGACACTGAGGTCCACAGCATCACTGACGCCGCCACCGCGCACTCGGAAGAGATGCGCCAGCGGATGATCAAGTACGCCGTGGCGATGGGCATCCGCATGGTGTGCCTGATCCTGATTTTTGTGGTGGACGGCTGGTTCAAAGTTCTTCCGGTGATTGGCGCCGTGTTCCTGCCGTGGATCGCGGTGATCATCGCGAACGGCAGCGACAAGGCGGAGATCCACAGTGACTCGCTGCTGGACTACGCTCCAATGGCCGAACTCGATGCGCCGGGGCCCGCCGCAGGGCCGCCTGCGGACGGGAACGACGACTCGTCGATGACCTTGTTGCAGGGCGAACTGATCGATGAAGAGGACGGATTTGCTGACGATGAAGGCGACCACGGGCGGGCTGCTTCATGAACCTGTTTGACCTGTCCGGGAACGGAAGCCCGGCGCCTGGGCCCGCCGAAGCGGTGTGCTCGCGCAAGGCCTGCCGGGCCGCGGCCGAATGGCAGCTGCTCTGGAACAATCCGAAGATCCATACGCCGGAACGGCGGAAGATCTGGCTGGCCTGCTCCGAGCACCGGCCCTGGCTGGAGGACTACCTCCAGACCCGCGGCCTCTGGAAGGACACCGTGGCCCTTGTCCCGGCAGGCGGGGCCGGCTGAATGTACCGATTTCTCTTTTCCAGCAAGTGGCTGGGCTACCTCCTGCTGGCTGCGATCTTCGCGACCGCCTGCGTCTTCCTCGGCCGCTGGCAGATGGACCGCCGCGCCGAGACGCTGGCCGAGATCAACCGCGTCACGTCCAATTATTCCGCCCCGCCCGTCCCGTTTGCCGAGGTCAAGGACCAGTTCAACAGCCTGGACGCGCACCGCGAGTGGACCCAGGTGGAGCTGAAGGGCAGCTACGACGCCGGCGGCCAGCGCGTGGTCCGGAACCGCCCGCTCAACGGCCAGCCCGGCTACGAAGTTGTGGTCCCGTTCCGGCTGGAGAGCGGCGAGACCGTGGTGATCGACCGCGGCTGGCTGCCCATCGGCAACAACAATCCCGGCCGGCCCGATTCGGTTCCCGCGCCGCCGTCGGGCACCGTGACGGTGGTGGCCCGGCTCAAGCACGCCGAGCCCGAACTGCAGCGCGGCGCCCCGGACGGGCAGCTCGCGTCGATCGACCTGGCCGCCTACTCCGCGCAGCTGGGCTACCCGCTGCTGACAGGCGCCTACGGGCAGCTGGCCTCGGAGACTCCGCCGGTACAGGACATGCCTGTCGGGTTCCCCAAACCCTCGACCGAGGAAGGCACGCACCTGTCGTATTCGCTGCAGTGGTTTGCCTTTGGCGTGCTGATGTTTATCGGCTTCGGCTACGCGGCCCGGCAACAGGCCCGGAATGCGGCCATCGACGCCGAGGACGCCGAAGAGGCGGCCGACGGCGGGTTCCTGCACTCTAGCGGGCCGGTGGCCCGGCGTCGGTCTGTTCCCCGGAAGGGCAGGAACGCGACCGCGGAGGAAGAAGAAGACGCCATCCTGGACGCCCAGGGTTACTGAAGGGTCGTGCGCATGCATCCGGAACCGGTGTCTAACCTCAGGAACGCGCTGACCGCGGCGGGAGCCGCGGACACCGTAACGGTTTTCGCGTCGAAGGTCCCGACCGCGGCCGCCGCGGCGGCGGCCCTCGGCTGCGATGTCGCCGCGATCACCAACAGCCTGGTCTTCGACCTCGGCGGCGCTCCGCTGCTGGTCCTGGCCAGCGGCGCGGCCAGGGTGGATGTGAGCAAGGTCGCGGAACAGCTGGGCACTGGGCGGATCCGCCGCGCCACGCCGGACTTCGTGTTGGAGCACACCGGCCAGGAGGTCGGCGGCGTGGCACCGCTGGGCCATCCGGAACGGATCAGGACCGTGCTGGACGTGTCTCTGGCCGCCCAACCCGTGCTGTGGGCCGGGGCGGGCGACCACCATTCAATGTTCTCGATCAGTTACGCGGAACTCCGCAGGATCACCGGCGCCGAAGAGATGGACGTCCGCTGACATCCTTGTCCGGGGTGGCTACGCGAGCGTGATGAGGTCCAGGTAGTCTTCGTTCCAATGGTCCTCGATGCCGTCCGGCAGCAGCACAACGCGTTCCGGGTTCAGCGCCTCGACGGCACCTTCATCGTGGCTCACCAGGACGACGGCGCCGGTGTAGTTGCTCAGGGCCCCGAGGATTTCGGCGCGGGAGGCCGGGTCGAGGTTGTTGGTGGGCTCATCGAGGAGCAGCACGTTCGCGCTCGAGGCCACGATGGTGGCCAGGGCCAGCCGGGTCTTCTCGCCGCCGGAGAGCACACCGGCAGGCTTGTCGACGTCGTCTCCGGAGAACAGGAACGAGCCCAGGATGTTGCGGACCTCCGCGTCGTTCATGTCCGGGGCGGAGGAGCGCATGTTTTGCAGGACGGTGCGGTCCACGTCGAGCGTCTCGTGCTCCTGGGCGTAGTAGCCCACCTTCAGGCCGTGGCCGGCCACGACTTCGCCGGTGTCCGGCTTGTCGACGCCGGCGAGCATCCGCAGGAGGGTGGTCTTGCCGGCGCCGTTCAGGCCCAGGATGACCACTTTCGAGCCACGGTCGATGGCGAGGTCCACGTCGGTGAAGATCTCCAGCGAGCCGTAGGACTTGCTGAGGCCGTCCGCGGTGAGCGGGGTCTTGCCGCACGGCGACGGATCCGGGAAGCGTAGGGCTGCCACGCGGTCGGTGGCGCGCACGGCTTCGAGGCCGCCCAGCAGACGCTCGGCACGCTTGGCCATGTTCTGCGCGGCGACGGCCTTGGTGGCCTTGGCGCGCATCTTGTTGGCCTGGTCGATGAGGACCTGGGCCTTCTTCTCCGCGTTGGCGCGCTCCCGCTTGCGGGCACGCTCGTCGGTTTCGCGCTGCTGGAGGTAGCGCTTCCAGTCCATGTTGTAGAAGTCGATCTGCGCACGGTTGGGATCCAGCAGGAACACCTTGTTCACGGTGGCCTCGAGCAGCTCCGTATCGTGGCTGATCACGATCAGACCGCCCTGGTGGTTCTTCAGGAACTCGCGGAGCCAGGCAATGGAGTCGGCGTCGAGGTGGTTGGTGGGCTCATCCAGGAGCAACGTTTCGGCGTCCGAATACAGGATGCGGGCAAGTTCTACACGGCGGCGCTGGCCGCCGGAAAGGGTCTTGAGCGGCTGGTTCAGCAGCCGGTCCGGGAGCGCCAGGTTGGAGCAGATCGCGGCGGCCTCGGCCTCGGCCGCGTATCCGCCGGCGGCCAGGAATTCGGATTCCAGCCG
>JBKKDK010000153.1:0-14444 GCA_046708245.1 Arthrobacter sp. | reverse complement strand
CTGATCCAGGGCGCCGACCTCATCGTCGGCTGGGGCTGCGCCCTGAACATGTGGACCATGCGGCACGGCCACCTGATCTCGGCCGCCGCCGCCGTCGTGCAGGTCGACGTTGAGGATTCAGCCCTCGGTGCCAACCGGCCGGTTGACCTGGGGGTGGTCGGGGACGCCGCGCTGACCGCTGCGGACGTCCTCGCGGACCTTCGGGCGCTCCAGCCGGAACCGGTTGCCAAGTACCGCACCGCGAGGACCGCGCAGGACATTGCCGCGCGCTCGCGCTGGAACGACGTCGAGACCCCGGACCTCTCGGGGAGCGGACGGATCGACCCCCGTGTGCTCAGCCGCGAACTCGACGCCATCCTGCCGGCCGACCGGATCCTCGCGATCGACTCCGGCAACTTCATGGGCTACCCCAGCACGTACCTCAAGGTCCCGGACGAGTTCGGTTTCTGCTTCACCCAGGCGTTCCAGTCGATCGGACTCGGGCTCGCGACGGCGATCGGGGCCGCGCTGGCCCGGCCGGAGCGGCTGCCAGTGCTCGGTGCCGGGGACGGCGGCTTCCTGATGGGCATCAGCGAACTCGAGACCGCCGTCCGGCTGGGCCTGCCGCTGGTCTGCATCATCTACAACGACGCCGGTTACGGCGCGGAAGTCCACCACTTCGGGGCCGGCCAGGACCTGGGAACAGTGACCTTTCCGGACACGGACATCGCCGCGATCGCGCGCGGGTTCGGCGCGGACGCCGTGACGGTCCGCAGTGCGGCCGACCTTGAAGGGGTCCGGGACTGGGTGCGCACCCGTCCGGCCCGGCCGCTCGTGATCGACGCCAAAATCGCCTCCGACGGCGGCGCCTGGTGGCTTGCCGAAGCGTTCAAGGGGCACTGACCATCGGGGAATGGATGCCTGACGATATCGTTATGTAAACGAGATATACCGTTTTGTTTACTGCCGGAAACTAAGCGTGACACAGTGGGCTCAGCGTGAGCTGTCCCGCACATCCGTTCGCAACCACAATGAGAGGTACACCCATGGCGCAGTCAATGTCGACTGAGTTACGCAACGAGGCTTCAACCCGCTGGAAGGGCCGCCCTGTCCTCCTCCTGTGCTTCCTAGCCATCGTCTTCGATGGCTACGACCTCGTGGTCTACGGCTCCACCGTCCCGACCATCCTGAAGTTCCAGGAGTGGGGCGTCACTGCCGGCCAGGCCGGCCTGATCGGCAGCCTGGCCCTCGTTGGAATGCTGGTGGGCACGCTGTCCGTCGGCATCCTGACGGACAAGCTGGGCCGGCGCCGCATCATGCTCGCCTGCATTGCCTGGTTCTCCACCTGCATGCTGCTCACGGCGTTCGCGCCGTCGGCAGAGGTCTTCGGTTTCCTGCGGTTCCTCACCGGCCTGGGCCTGGGCGGCATCGTTCCGACCTGCATCGCGCTGACCGTTGAATACGCCCGCAAGGAACGGCGCCAGATCGCCAACGCCGCGATGTTCAGCGGCTATTCCGTGGGTGGGGTCGGCGCCTCGCTGCTCGCCATCAACCTGCTTCAGCACATCGACTTCCGCTGGATGTACGCCATCGGCGCCCTGCCGCTCGTCACCCTGCTGCCGGTCGCCTGGAAGCTGCTGCCTGAATCGGTCGCCTACCTGGCCCGCAAGGGACGCACCGAGGAAGCCAAGGCCACGGCGGCCCGCTATGGCCTGGTCTACTCGGACATCGTCACGGCCGACGACGTCAAGACCGGCGCCGATGCGCCGAAGGCCGCCATGAAGGTGCTCTTCACCCGCAAGTGGCTGCGGTCCACGATCCTGTTCGCGCTGGCGAACTTCTGCGGACTGCTCCTGGTCTACGGACTGAACACCTGGCTGCCGCAAATCATGCGGCAGGCCGGGTTCCAGCTCGGCGATGCCCTGACGTTCCTGCTGGTGCTCAACGCCGGCGCGATCGTCGGCTCCATCAGCGCCTCCGTCCTGGCGGACAAGATCGGCATCCGCAAGGTGGTCACGGCGTCGTTCATTTTGGCGTTCGTCGCCATCCTGATGCTGAGCCTGAAGCTGCCGCTGGCCATCCTGCTCGTGATCGTCGCCTTCGCCGGGCTCGGCTCGGTGGGGACCCAGATCCTGGTCGGAGGCTACTGCGCCACGCACTACCCGCAGTCGCTCAGCGCCACCGCACTGAGCTGGTCCCTCGGCATCGGACGCATCGGCGCCATCTGCGGCCCGCTGATCGGCGGCATGATTGCCGGGATGGCCTTCGGCTGGCAATTGAACTTCTACATGTTCGCGGCCTTCGCCGTGGTCGGTGCCGTGGTGGTGTTCTCGGTGCCGAAGCTGACCGGGGAGAAGGCTTAAACCAGTTACAGCTGAGCCGCCGTCACTTCGTCGGCAGGGCCCGCCACGCGACTTCGCCTGGCGGGCTTTGCCGTGTGCCCTGCGGCGATGAATGGGTAGTCCCGTCTCGGATCCGGGTAATGCATGCAAGTAGTCAGCCCGCGGCGGCACCTATGGCGAGTGGTCCACAGGGCCAATAGGGGTAGGGCACACTCGTGTGCGGCTGAACGCCATCGAATTTACTAGGGGAGACCACAGCCGCCCGAGTCGCTAGAAGGTCTCGCTATGTATGACCAGAAGTTGATGGTGGTCCACCCTTGGTTTCAAACGGGTGGGCTTCGCAGGCCGACCAGCATCGGCGGCGGGCATGAGTGAGCTCAAGCAGCGTCCGCCGGTCCACCGGGGGTTCCGGTCGGCGGACCGGGTCCGGATCCCGCCGCGGACGCAGCTGCCGCCGGGAAAGACCAGTGCCGGCGCGGTAGCCATAGCTCCGCCGGCACTGACCTTCCCCGACTTCAAAACTGTGAAGCAGGGCCGTCTGGAGATCAGCTCGCAGCGCGAGGGCATCCGCTGGGCCAACCGGTACCGGCACCTGCTGATCGCCGCAGACGCCCTGGTGATTGCCGGGGTGACTGCCGCGGCCCACATCACCCGGTTCGGACTGACGTCCGCGACCTCGGTGGGAGTGGGCGAATTGCACGTCGACTACCTGCACATCTCCATCGTCATCGCAGGCGCGTGGATGCTCGCGCTGGGACTGTACAAGAGCCGGGATGCGCGGATCGTCGGAATCGGAATCGACGAATACCGGCGCGTGGTCAGCGCGAGCGCAATGCTGCTGGGCCTTATTGCCTTGGTTTGCTTTGTCCTGAATATCGACATTGCCCGGGGATTCTTCGCCCTTGCCCTGCCCACCGGCCTGGCCGGCCTGCTGGCGGCTCGCTGGAGCCTGCGCCAGTGGTTGTCCAGGCAGCGGATCCATGGCCACTACCTTTCGCGCGTAGTAGTTCTCGGCAGGCCGAACGACGTCCGTTACGTCGTCAGCCAGATCGAGAAGAAATCCGGCGCCGCCTACAAGGTTGTGGGCGTCGCGCTGGCGGGATCCCATGGCCTCGGCACCTTCACCCAGGGCGGCCAGAACTTTACCGTCGTGGGAGACGAGCGGAGCGTCGTTGAAGCTGTGGCCTCCGTGGACGCCGACGCCGTGATTGTGGCCGGCCCCATGAAGGGCGGCGGCCGCTACATCCAACGACTGGGCTGGAAGCTGGAACAGTCTTCCACCCAGCTGATCCTCACCACCGGCCTGACCAACGTCGCCGGTCCGCGGATCCACTCCCGTCCCGTGGAGGGCCTGCCGCTCATGCACGTGGAGCTGCCGCAGTACGCCGGCATGAAACACGCCCTCAAAAGGATCTTCGACGTCGTGCTTGCAAGTGCCGCGCTGGTGGCGCTCATCCCGGTATTCATTTTCCTGGCGGCAATGATCAAGCGGGACAGCGCGGGCCCCGTGATTTTCAAACAGGAGCGGGTGGGCCGGGGCGGGGAAAAATTCAACATGCTGAAGTTCCGCTCGATGGTCGAAACCGCAGAGGACGATCTCGCCGCCCTCCTGGAGCACAACGAGGGCGCGGGAGTGTTGTTCAAGATGCAGAACGACCCGCGGGTCACGGAGGTCGGCCGGTGGATGCGGAAGTACTCCCTCGACGAGCTCCCGCAGTTCTGGAACGTCGTCAAGGGAGACATGAGCCTGGTCGGTCCCCGGCCCCCGCTGCAGCGGGAGGTCGACAAGTACCAGCAAAAAGTCCTCCGGCGGCTGTACATCAAGCCCGGCCTGACGGGCATGTGGCAGATCAACGGCCGGTCCGAGCTGAACTGGCGGGACAGCGTCCGGCTGGATTTGTACTACGTCGAGAACTGGTCACTGGCAGGGGACCTGATCATCCTCTGGCGTACTGGCAAGATGCTCATCAATCCAGCCGGAGCTTACTGAAAATCCGAATCTACTGTTTACGGCCCTAAGAAAGGCAAGGCAATGACCGCTCCACCAACTCCGGCGCCAGGGACGGGCCGGCGGCATCCGCCGGTAATCGACCTGGCCGCGGCGCCCGGTGCGGGCGAGGCGTGGGACAAACCGCGGGCGGTGGTCTACCTCTGGCGGGCCTGTGAACTGTTGTTTGTCAGCAACCCCTGGCAGATCAGCTCGCGCCTGAGGGTCGCTGTGCTGCGCGCCTTTGGCTCGGAAATTGGCCCGGGCGTCACGTTCCGTCCGCGGACCCGCGTCGCCTTCCCGTGGAAGCTGCACATCGGGGCCGGGTGCTGGATCGGCGAAGGCGTATGGTTCCACAACCAGGATGACGTCCACATCGGGTCCAATGTGGTGATTTCGCAGGAAACCTTCATCACCACTGGAAGCCACCGGGCCCGCAGCGACATGGGCCTGATAACCCGGCCGGTGCGGATCGACGACGGCGCGTGGATCACCTCGCGGTGTATGGTCCTCGGTGGCGCCCACGTCGGCCAGTCGGCCCTTGTGGAGCCCCTTACCGTCGTCCGCGGCGCTGTTCCGCCCAACACGGTTTTCGGCCGGGCCGCCGGTCCGGCAGTGATCGGGGAGCGTTTCCGGGAAGGCGATGTCCCGTGATGCCGCAGGAGATCCTAGCGCGACGTCCTGGCCGCCAAGGCTTTGGAAATCAAACCGTACATTTTGTCGGCGAGGTACTGATGCCCGGCGTCGGTCGGCTGGACGCCGTCGGCGCCGATGAGCTTGGCGTCGGCCCCGAAGAACCAGCCCTCGCTCAGCGGGTTGACGAAATCGGCACCCGCGGCCGAGGCTGCACCGGAAATCGCCTGGCTGTCGCTGACGATGAAGTCCGGCACCTTTTCGTCCACCCACGCAGGTCCGACCACTATCAGCTTCGCCTGCGGCGCCCGCTCGCGGATCTTTGTGTAAAGGTCCGCCGCGGCCGCCGTCATGGTGGCCGGGTCCTGCTTGCCGTCGTTCCGGCTCCCGAAGACCAGGACCAGGTCCGCTGTGGAGCGCAGGCTCATGTTGGCGGCTTCGGCGAAGGTCAATTTGTCGGATCCCCGGGCGATGTAGCCGGCGCCGGGAAGGCCAATGACGTTCATGTCGATCGGGCTGGACTCCGAGTAAAAGCGGGACCCCACGATCTTGGTCCAGTTGGCGGCCCCGTAGCCGCCCTGGTCGGAACCGGCAACGTAGGAGTCGCCGATGATCTCGACGTTGGGGACCGCTGCCCGGGTGGTGCCGGAGGCGCTGGCGGCAGGGGCCGGAGACGTTCCGGCCCCGTTGTCACGCGGGGTCAACGCCAGGACCGCAATGATGACCGCCACCACAGCCAACACGCCAAAACCCAGTTCCCTCGCATGACGGAACAGGAAGGATGATCTGTTCCGGATTGTTCGCCTCAGAAAATCCATTCGCAAAGACTATCGGCAATCCACTCTTGAGGGGGAAGTGAATGCAGAAGATACCAGCTTCGGTCCTGATTCAGACGAAAAATGAAGAGGCGAGCATCGAGAAGTGTGTGGCGGCCTTGAGCGACTTCGACGAGGTCATCGTGGTCGACTCCAACAGCACGGACAGGACAGCGGAACTTGCCGCCGCGTCCGGCGCGACGGTCATCAACTTCACGTGGAACGGCGAATTCCCGCAAAAGAAGCAGTGGCAGCTGGAGCACGCGCCGACCCGCCACCCGTGGATCCTGTTCCTGGATGCCGACGAATACCCGAGCAGGGAACTGCTCGCGGAAATTGCCGCCATTGTCTCGGATCCGGCAGAAACGAGGGTTGCCTTTGACATCCCGATCTCCTACCACTTCGCGGGCCGGGAACTCAGGCATGGCCACCGGGTGGTCAAGCGGACGCTCTTGAAGCGGGGTTTCAACCACTACAAGGACACCGGCCTGATGAAACTCCCGGTGATCACGGAACTGGAGGTGCACTACCAGCCGGAGTCGGCGGGCGAGGTGGGCCGGACAGAGGGCCTGCTCGCCCATCATGACCTCGACCCGGTCCGCACCTGGTTCGACCGGCACAACAAGTACTCGGACTGGGAAGCCTATATCCACGCCGATCCTGACATGATGCGGACCGTCCGCTCCTTCAAAAGCGGGCAGGGGAAGCGCTTTGATGCGGTCCCCTTTAAACCGCTCGCGTTTTGGCTCTACAGCTACGTCGTCCGGCGCGGTTTCCTGGATGGGCGGGCCGGTTTCGACTACGCCGTTGCACTGGCCGCGTATTACTGGCAGATCGGGCTCAAGACGCGCGAACTCAAGCGCGACGGCTGGCGGCTGGCCGACTATGCCTGAGAAGAGAACACCTGCCCAATTGCCCCTGAGCGTTCTGCACGTCGGCGGCCTGGCTGGCCCTGGAGCCCTGGCGGGCGGAGTCTGGGCAGTTGCCCGGATGCAAAGCGCAGCCTTGGCGCGCCGCGGCGCTACCGTTGAACTTGTCGGTGGCTGGCTGGGCACGGTCCCGGCCCGGCAGCCGGGATCGCACGAGACCATCTTCCCCGTCCGGCGGCCCTTCCGGGGCGCCCGCCTCCGGTTGCCCATCGGGTTTGGCATCGTCAGGCATGTCTGGGACCGGGGCCGGCGCGTCGATGTGGTCCAGCTGCACCTCTGCCGTGATTTCGTCACCACCGCCAGCGCCCTTCTGCTCGGCCTGGCCGCCACCCCGGTCATCGCGCAGGCGCACGGCATGCTGGGGGCTCCGGTCTCCCGCGGCCTGCGGCTCTTCGATTCACTGATCTTCAGGCGGGCGATGCGGGCGCCGCGGTTGTGGCTGACGTTGACCGACGGTGAAGAGAAAAACCTGGAGTCCCTCGGCGTGCCCAGGTCCAAGATGCGCCGGGTGGTGAACGCGACGGCGGACCTCAGCGCCACGTGGGAAGACCCGCTAGAGCCGACCTTCCTGTTTGTTTCCCGGCTGGCGCCGCGGAAACAGCCCACGGTCTTTGTTGCGGCCGCCATTGCCCTCCTGCGGGAGGGATCAAACGCCCGTTTTGTGGTGGCGGGACCTGACCAGGGCGAGCTGGAGGCCGTGCGCGCACTGATCGCGGCCTCCGGTTTCCAAGACCGCTTCGATCTTCCGGGGGAGCTGACGGAACCGGAGGTCCTGGCCGCCCTGGCCCGGGCGACTGCCCTGGTCTTGCCGGCGCGCCACGAAACCTACCCCATGGTGATAGTCGAGGCGGCTGGTGTGGGGACGCCCATTGTCCTCACCTCCGAATGCGGGCTGGCCTCCACCCTGCAGGAGGCAGAGGCGGCGCTCATTGCCGAGCCCAATGCGGCCGCGATCGGCGCCGCCATGGCCGCGGTCGCGGCCGACCCCGCTCTGCGGCACCGGCTGAGCAGGCGCGCCCGGGACCTGCACTCGCGCCTGTGGTCTGCGGAATCCCTCGCGGAGCACCTCCTGGGCTTCTACGCGGAGGCGATCAATGCTCGCCGGGACTGAGCTCCGCCGTCCGGTGCGTCAGCCGGGGGAGGCGAGACCTGGGATCAGGGCGGGGCTGTCAATCCTGGCCTTCCTGTCTTTTGCCGTAGTCATCCCGCTCATCCTCCGGGCGGCGTCGGAGGCCCCGTATTCCGACACAGATTTCCTCATCCGGTATTCGGCGCTGCTTTATGCGGCCTTCCGCATCAGTGTCATCCTGTGGAAGGACCCGGTGACGCCCGTCGCCGGTGTTTTCTGGATGTTCGTGTACATCTGCCTCGGGGTGGTCCCGCTGGCCCAACTATCAACCGGTGCGTCCACCATCCTGGCGTTCCAGGTGGACGACGCAACACTGCACGCCACCACCGCCATCACCCTTCTGGGCTGCGTCAGCTTCGACCTCGCCTACCACCTCAGGCCGTCCCGGCACGCCGGACGCCCGGCGCCGGCGCATACGCTGCGCAGCCTGGACACGCTGCGGGTCTTCGCGGTGGCGGCGATCCTGGGAGGGCTGATCTACGTGGCCCAGCTCGGCGGAATCGGCGTGTTCTTCGCCAGCCGGGAGGAGGCCGGCCAGGCTCTCGACCAGCTCAGCCCCGACAGCGGGCAGGCCGTCCGCGCGATTGTCTCCTCCTTCGGGTCGGTGGCCTGCCTGGTGGCGCTCATCTTCTACATCCACGTGCTGCGGCGGCTCCGGAGTTCCCTGACCCTCCTGGACAGTGCCTTGATGGTCGCCCTGGTTGTGCTGAACGTGATCGTCAATAACCCGATCTCCAATTCCCGGTACTGGACGCTGGCTGTGCTGTTCGGGTTGGTCATGCCGCTGATCGGGTCCCGCAAGTCGTTCTTCAACGTCGCGATCATCGGCGGGATCGTGGCGGCGATCTTCCTCTTTCCGTTGAGTGACATCACCCGCCGGACGGCGGGGACCGGCGTCGTGCTCCAGGTTGATTCCGTCTGGCGGATGATTTCGACGAAGGATTACGACCAGTTCAGCATGCTCGCCAATACGCTCGGCTTCACCCGGGACGAAGGGCTTACCTGGGGATACCAGTTCCTGGGCGCCCTGCTGTTTTGGGTGCCGCGCGTCATCTGGCCCACCAAGCCGATGGACAGCGGTGTTGAGGTCGGCGAGTGGATGAGCAGTGTCAACGTCAATCTCTCCTCCCCGCTGTGGGCTGAGGCCTGGATCAATTTCGGCGTTGTCGGGGTGGTGGTCACCTTCGCCCTGCTGGGGTTGCTGGGCAGAAAGCTCGACGCCGGCTTCGGGGCCGGAGCGCTGTCCGCCGGCTCGGTGGGCTACCTCGGTGTCGCCATCTTCTCCGGCTACATGTTCATCCTGCTTCGGGGTTCGCTCCTGCAGTCGATGGGCCGGCTGATGGTCCTTGCCCTCGCAATGGCCATCCTGAGCGGAACCGTCAAACGAAAGCCCGGTGAGAGCACATGACCACAAACAAGCTGGAGGGCCTGGTCCCGGCGAAACCCAACTTCGCGCAGTCGTTCAGGGAGCTCAGCCTGGCCCAAAAGGGCAAAAAAGGGGTTCCGCTTTACTGCCTGTACGTCAACAGGCCGGCGGGCCGGATTGTTGCCGCCGCGCTCCGGAACACCCGGTTCGGGCCGAACGATGTGACGATCGCGGGTGCTGTGCTGACTTACGGGGCCCTGCTGTGGCTCGCCTTCGGGGCAGGAGCGGGAGCGGAGTCGGCGCTTGTGGGGGTGCTCCTCGCCGTAGGGTTCATCCTCGACTCCGCCGACGGACAACTGGCCCGGTTGCAGGGACGCAGCTCCAAACTGGGTGAGTGGCTCGACCACGTGCTGGACAGCGGGAGGATAGTGGTTCTGCACGGAGCGGTGTTTTGCTTTCTCCTGCGTACGTCCACAATTCCGGCCCTGCCGTTGGCGGTGCTCTGCGGCGTGTTCCTTTTCGCCAATTCCACGATCTTCTTCGCCGGCGCCCTCTTCGATCAATTGAACCGGCAGTCGGCGCCCGGTCCTTCCGGCGGGAACCACGCCACGGCGAGCTCCTTGAAACGGTCAATCCTGACGCTGCCGGTCGACTACGGCACGACGTGCCTGGCGCTGATGACTTTGCCGTGGACCGGCGTGTTCCTGCCCTGCTATGTAGCCCTGGCGCTGTTGCATTGCCTGTTCGCTGTCGCGTACGTGGTGAAGTTTTCCCGCAGCCTGGCGAGGATGGACTGAATGGCCCGACTGAGCAGGTTCGTTGCCATTGGAGACCAGGCAGTATCGAGCATCTCGAACTTCGTGGCGGTGGCCATCACGGCCAACGTAGCAACTGCCGGGCAATTCGGTCAGTTCTCCCTGGCCTATGCCGGCCTGCTGCTGTTCCTTGGCGCCCAGCGCGCGCTCATCGGCGAGACGCTGCTCGTTCGGTATTCCGCCGAAGGCGCAGTGGACACGGCTGTGCGCAGGGGCGTTTTGGGCGCCAGCGTACTCGTGTCCGCGGCGGCCCTGCCGCTGCTGCTCGCAGGCGGATTCATCGCCGACCAGCCGTCCCGACTGATTTGGCTCGTGATCGCAGCGAGCGTGCCGTTCGTGCTCCTCCAGGACACGCTCAGATATCTGTTTATCTGCGAGGGGCGGCCGTGGCGGGCATTGCTGATCGACGGCGTATGGGCCGTCCTGTCCATCGCGTCCATGGCGCTCGTCGCGTCGACCAGCGGGACGGTGTGGGCCGTCGTGGCCTGCTGGGGCGCCGGCGCGGCAGCAGCCCTGGTCCTTGGGCTTCTGCTGGGCAGGGTGTTGCCTGCCCTGCGGGGCGGAATGCGCTGGCTGAGCGCCAACCGGAACCCCGGGCTCCGTTATCTCGGAGAGTTTTCGGCCCTCAACGCCTCCAACTTCGTCGTACTGTATCTTCTGGCGCTCCCGCTGGGAGCTGCGGGTGTCGGCGCGCTGCGCGCGGCACAACTGCTGTTCTCACCCCTCAACACCGCCTTTTCCGCCATCAAGATGGCTGTCATTCCCGAGCTCGTGCGTTCCCGGGGAACCGCGCTTTTCAGGAGGCGGCTGATCGAGACTGCCGCGGTGGTGGCAGCGCTGGCCGGCGTCTGGGGTACTGCTGTGATGTTTCTGCCCGCCTCAGTGGGAACCCTCGTGCTCGGTGCCACCTGGGAGGGGGCATCGGCCCTCCGGCTGCCCTACCTCGTGCAATACCTGGCGCTGGTGCCATACACCGTCCTGCTGGCCTACTACCGCTCGGCGCAGGCGAACACATTATCGACCCTCATGCGGGCGGTCCTGGCGTTGCTGACGCTGGTGCTTCCGCTTGCCCTGGCGTATTCCGGCGGCACCCTGGCGTCGGCCTGGGCATTCACCCTGGCGGTGGCCGCCGCGGCCGTCATCGGCGGGATCGCCACGCTGTGGTCGAACTCAAGGACCCGGACGGAGCCGCCCCCGCAGCCCGATGACGCGGAAACCGAGCTGCGGCCCGCGGCTAAGTGACCGAAACACTCCGGAACTGCACCGGGACAGGATCCGCGTAGTCCTTGCAGAGGCTGATGTAGCCCCCGCGGTATTCGCGGTCCATTGTCTCTCCGGACCAGCCCGCTCCGTCAAGCCTGGAGAACCGGACTGACGCCGGCGTCACGTCGATCTTTAACCGAATCCATTCCCCGGCGCGGACCGGTGCGGTCATGAGCGACTGCAGGCGCGTCCCGGCGGGGTTGCCGGGGTCACGCCGGTAGAGGACCAGTTCTCCTGCCGGCCGGATGATCAGGTGGTAGCCGCCGACGGAGCTCGGCACCAGGACACGGTACGGACTGTCGTCAGGCTGCCCGAACGCTATCCCGGCGTGGAGCGGATCGGCGGGGAGCACCCGCGGCCAGCACATTTCGAAGGCCAGGCTGTGGATCTCCTTGGCGACCGGACTCATCGAGCCCAGCCGGTAGCTGGAGTTCTGGTTGCTGTCCAACATGACCGAAGCCGACGCGGCGTCGATCAACGGTTGGGCGTCCCAGCCGTGGTCGGTGGTCCAGGGAAGGTCACCTGCAGCGCGGGTGCCGGTGGCGAACTGATCGCGCGTTTCGGCGGTCTCAGCGCTCAGGTACCGGACGTTGGAGCACATCAGTCCCTGAACTCCCAGCCCGGTCACGCGGGCACGCGCGGAACGGGTGTGGATTTCCCAGCAAATCACAGGCTTGCCAAAGGCGACGACCCTGCTGATCGTTGCGTCATCCGCCCCGTGGTGAACGCCGAGGTAGTCGAACCGGGGTGCGAGTTCGTCCAGCCGCGGCAGGGCATCGGGCATGAAATAACCCCACGTCCGGTACCCGCGGGCGGACGCTTCCTCCGCCTGGAGAGCCGGTGCCGGCTGCTTCCAGACAAAGTGATCGGTGGAATCCGGATAACTCCCGATCAAGTTGAGCAGCTGGTCCGTGTTGGTGCCCTGCTTGTCCTCGATGAAAATCACATGTGACGCCGCGAACCGGTCGAGGACATCCCTTACCGCCGGAATTGGTTCCAGCGGGGTCGCGGGGCCAAGCCAGGCGCGGGCATCCACCCGGAGGCCGGCCAGCTCCGCATAGGTGAGGTCGGCGATCTTGCGGTCCAACCCGGTCACGCGGAGGGCATTTAGGTCGTGATGGCAGACCAGCACCCCGTCGCTGGTCGAGGTCACGGATACTTCAATGGCCGGGATCCCGAGCTTGACCGACTGTGAGTACGACTGCATGGTGTGCTCCGGCCAATTGTCACCCGAGCCGCGATGGGCCACAACAAATTCATCGTGGTTAAACAGTTCAGCCACCGTGTGGATTGGGGGAGCTTGAGTTTCCGGCCGCGCCGGGGCGCACCCGGCCAGAAACAATCCCGACGCGCCAAGGGCTATGGCCTGGCGCCGGGACAGAAATTGGTTGTTGTCCGGAGGATTTCCTGCCCGCAGTCGGGGCGCTCCGGTGTTCTTATGGGCGCACATGTCACGCCTTCAGCGACTCGGTGCCTTCGAGGCCGCCGCCCAGCAGATTGAGGGCCCGCCGCAGCATGGTGCTGGACGTATGGACTGTATAAGGGAAGTACACCACTTCGACGCCGACTTCCTTCATGCCCGCCTCGAGGCGGATCCCCTTTTCGGTGCCGCGCCAATCGTCGCCCTTAAAGAAGACGTTAAAACCAAAGGCACGCCAGGCTTCAAGTTTGTCCGTGAAATCGTCCACCACCACCTCGTCCACGAGGCGGATGTTCCGCACGATCTCGAGGCGTTCATGCAGCGGGACGACTGGCTCCTTGTTCTTCTGGGCCAGTGTCAACTCGGGGGTAACCACTCCGGCGATCAAATAATCGCAGTTTTCCCGCGCGTGCTTGAGAAGGTTCAGGTGCCCGATGTGGAACAGGTCGTACACACCCGCTGCGTAGCCGATGCGAAGTGTCATGGCGAGCTCGATTCTCCACTGATGCCGAATTGGTGCAGGCACCGGCCGGCCGGTGAAGCGCTTGGCTGGTCCCCCCAGATTCCATGCTGGGGGTGTTGTTGCCTTGCGGAAAGCGTTTTTGGAAGAAACGCGTGCGCCTGCCGAAAAAGCAGGTAGCGGCACCGGCAAGACAGGTAGGGCGGGGTGAAAAGCTAGTAGGAACAACCGTTCCCGCACTTGGGCTTTGCTGATTGGATTCTGTGTAGTTTCAGCCCTGAAGCTCATGTTTACGTACGGGGGAACTCCATGCGTCAAAAAATCCCAGCTGTACTGGCAGGTCTCGCTCTCGCCGCTGCACCGCTCATCGTGACCAGCAATCCTGCCCTCGCCCTTTCTCCGGGCGTTGCATTTTCCGCCAACGACCTTCCGACCTGGCAGACCAACGGCGTGGCCTGGACCATGGCCGAGTCGAACGGTGTTGTCTATGCCGGCGGAACGTTTACCCAGATCCGGCCGCCCGGCACAGCTGCCGGAAGCACGGAGTCGAGAAACGCGGTGAACTTTGCGGCCTTCGACGCGTACACCGGCAACCCGACGTCCTGCGCGTTGTCCGTTACCGGCGGCACCGGAACAACGGTGCGCGCCCTGGCCGTCAGCCCGGATGGCAGCCGGCTCTACGTGGGCGGCCTGTTTGGTGCAATTAACGGCGTTAACACGACCCGCATCGCTGCTGTCAGCCTCCCCGGCTGCACGGTGGACACAACTTTCCGGCCGGCAGTCGTCTCCGGGACAGTCCGGACCATCGCGGCCACCAACTCCGCGGTCTACTTTGGCGGCGACTTCCTGGCCGTCGGATCCGAGTCCCGCACCCGGTACGCGGCAGTGAGTCCCACCGGTGCGCTCTTGCCGTGGGCGCCGGCGGTCAACGCCTCGGCCCGGGCACTGACTGTTCCCGAAGGCCGCAACGTCGCCGTCCTCGGCGGCGATTTCGCCACAGTCAATGGCGTGGCATCCCAGTCGCTCGCGGTTGTTGATGCGACCAGCGGCGCGAACGTGCGGGTGTACGGAAGCAACTTCATTTCCCGCACCTCGTTCACCAAAACGATCGTGAACGACGGGCAGAGCTTCTACATCGGCAACGAGGGCACCGGCGGCGGAGTCTTCGACGGCCGCGCACGGTTCAGCCTCGACACGTTCAACCAGATCTGGCGGGACACCTGCCTCGGCGCGACCCAGGCGGTGGACGTCTACAAGGCCGTCCTCTACGCCGCGCACCACGAGCACGACTGCTCCACCATGAACC
>JBKKDK010000152.1:0-6775 GCA_046708245.1 Arthrobacter sp. | reverse complement strand
CCGCCAACTGGCTGACTAAGATGTCTTCAACTGAAGAGCTTCTGAAGCGTCTCGGTGTCTCTATTGACGCCGGGACGCTTCGTCTTGCGCTCACACACCGTTCCTACGCCTACGAAAACGGCGGCATTCCCACCAACGAACGGCTCGAGTTCCTGGGCGACTCCATCCTGGGTTTCTCCGTCACGGATGCGCTGTACCGGGACAACCCGACGCTGCCCGAAGGGGACCTGGCCAAGCGCCGTTCCGCCGTCGTCAGCACCCGCGCCCTCGCCGGCATCGGCCGCAGCATCGGCCTCGGCGAATACATCTACCTCGGACAGGGCGAAAAGCTCACCGAAGGCAAGAACAAGGCGTCCATTTTGGCGGACACCATGGAAGCGCTGATTGGCGCCACCTATGTCTCCAACGACATTGAAACCGCACGCCAGCTGGTGATGCGGCTGATCGGGCCGCTCCTGCAGGACGCCGCCGCCCTCGGCGCCGGCACCGACTGGAAGACCAGCATCCAGGAGCTTGCGGCCAGCCGCCAGCTCGGGACGATCAACTACGCCGTGGAGGGCTCCGGGCCGGACCATGCACGGACCTTCGAGGCCGTGCTGCGGATCGGCGGCAACGACTACGGCACCGGCTCCGGGAACTCCAAGAAGGAAGCCGAGCAGGAGGCCGCCGCGGACGCCTGGCGCCGGCTCTCCGCGCCCGCGCAGCCCTCTGCAGAAACGCCGTCCGAACCGCAGCAGCTGCACAGCCAGACCGGCAGCTAGGCACACTCCGTGCCTGAACTGCCCGAGGTCGAAGTAGTCCGGCGCGGCCTCGTGAGCTGGGTGCGGGGCCGGACCATCACCTCCGTCGAGGTGGTGGATCCGCGCTCCGTGCGGCGGCACGTGCTCGGGCCCGAGGACTTCGCCGGCAACCTCGAAGGTGCCCGGGTGCTGGACGTGGTCCGGCGCGGGAAGTTTCTGTGGCTGCCGCTGGCCGACACACCGGACGGCGCGGACCGGCCGACCGTTGCGCTCATGGCCCACCTGGGCATGTCCGGCCAGCTCCTGATGCAGGACGGCGGGGTTCCGGACGAAAAACACCTGAAAGTGCGGCTTCGCCTCAGCCCGGCCGACGGCATGCCGGAACAGCTCCGCTTCGTGGACCAGCGCATCTTCGGCGGACTGTTCCTCACCTCGCTGATCGCCACGTCCGACGGCGGTCCCGGCGGGCTCGCCGAAACCCCGCTTCCGCTGATCGCCGAGGAAGCCGCCCACATCGCCCGCGACCCGCTGGACCCCGACTTTTCCTTCGATGATTTCTACCGCCGCCTCCGGGCCCGGAGGACCGGACTGAAACGCGCGCTGCTGGACCAGGGGCTCGTCTCGGGCATCGGCAACATCTATGCCGACGAGGCCCTCTGGAAGGCACGGCTGCATTACGCCCGGCCCACGGACACCCTGCGCCGGGCCGACGCCCGGCGCGTACTGGACGCCGCCCGCGAGGTCATGACGGACGCCCTCGCCGCCGGCGGAACCAGCTTCGACGCGCTCTACGTCAACGTCAACGGCGCCTCCGGCTACTTCGACCGTTCCCTCAACGCCTACGGACGCGGCGGCGAGGAATGCAAACGCTGTGCGGCCGCAGGCATCGTGAGCCTGCTCAAGCGGGAACAGTTCATGAACCGGTCCTCGTACACCTGCCCCGTCTGCCAGCCCAGGCCGCGCAACGGCCGCTGGTAGCCGGGCCTCCGGGCAGCCCCGGACACCGTAAATCCGCGGAGTTCCGTGGCGCAGGCGGTAGATTGGGCACGTAGATCCACGGCACCGCAACTGCCGTCACTAAAAGGAGTTCCGAAGCGCCTTGCACCTCAAGAGCCTGACCGTCCGGGGATTCAAGTCCTTCGCTTCGGCGACGACTTTCGAATTCGAGCCAGGCGTCACCGCTGTGGTCGGCCCCAACGGTTCGGGCAAATCCAACGTGGTGGACGCCCTGGCCTGGGTCATGGGTGAGCAGGGCGCCAAAACACTCCGCGGCGGCAAGATGGAGGACGTCATCTTCGCCGGGACGTCCGGACGCCCGCCGCTGGGCCGCGCGCATGTCTCGCTGACCATCGACAACAGCGACGGCGCCCTGCCGATCGAATACAGCGAAGTCACGATCTCCCGCACCCTGTTCCGGACCGGCGGCTCGGAATACGCCATCAACGGCGCCGGGTGCCGGCTGCTGGACATCCAGGAACTCCTCTCCGACTCGGGCCTGGGCCGGGAGATGCACGTGATCGTGGGCCAGGGCCAGCTGGACAAAGTCCTGCATGCCACCCCCGAGGACCGGCGCGGCTTCATCGAAGAAGCTGCAGGCATCCTCAAGCACCGGCGGCGCAAGGAAAAAACCGTCCGCAAACTCGAAGCCATGCAGGCGAACCTGCAGCGGCTCAGCGACCTGACCGCCGAAATCCGGCGCCAGCTCACCCCGCTCGGCAAGCAGGCCGCGGTGGCCCGGCGCGCCCAGACCGTCCAGTTCGAGGTCCGCGACGCCCGCTCGCGCCTCCTCGCCGACGACCTCGAGCAGCTGCAGACCGCGCTGGACCAGGACGTCGCGGACGAGTTGGCCCTCAAAGCCAGGCGCGCCGTCGTCGAGCGCGAGCTCGTCCTCGGACGGCAGCGGCAGGCCGGCCTGGAGCAGCAGGCGGCTGTCGCCACGCCCAAGCTGAACGCGGCCCGGGACAACTGGTACCAGCTCTCCGCCGGCCGCGAACGCCTGCGCTCCCTCGGCTCGCTCGCCGAGGAACGCCGCCGGCTGCTCGGCGCCACCGGCAACGTCCCGGACACCGGCCGGGACCCGGACGCGCTGGACCGGCAGGCCGCCCGGGTCCGCGAGGAACAGGCCGCCCTGGAACAGCAGATCCTGGACCGGCGCAGCGCCCTGGATGCCGCCAGCGCAGCGAAACAGGACGCCGAAAACGCTGCTGCCGCCGAAGATAATCGGCTCGCGGCCCTGCTCCGCGCGGCCGCGGACCGGCGCGAGGGGCTCGCGAAGCTGGCCGGACAGGTCGGCTCGGCACGGTCGCGCGTCGAGTCGGCGCAGGCAGAACTCGGCCGGCTCCGCGAATCCCAGAAGGCAGGGGAGGAGCGCCGCCGGCACGCCCAGAGCGAGTTCACGGCCCTGGAATCCCAAGTGGCCGGCGTCGAGGACGGCGAGGAAACCCTCGACGCCGACTTCGAGGCCGCCAGCGAAGCCCTTGACGGGATCATCGCCGAAATCGACGCGCTCAAGGCGGCCGAGCGCGACGGCGACCGGGAACGCGGCGCACTTGTGGCCCGCCGGGACGCCCTGCAGCTGGGCCTGAACCGGAAGGACGGCACGGGCCACGTGCTCGACGCCGGACTGCCCGGCGTGCTGGGACCACTGGCCGGAATGATCACGGTGGAGGCAGGATTCGAGGCCGCCATTGCCGCCGCCCTCGGTGCCGCCTCCGACGCCGTGGTTGTGCAGGACACGGACGCCGCCGCTGCCGCGGTGCAGCGGCTGAAAGACGACGACGCCGGCCGGGCCTCGCTGCTGCTGGCGCGGACACCTGACGCCCCGGGCAACCCTTGCCATGGGCTGCCGGGCCCGGACCTGCCCGACGGGGCGCGCTGGGCGTCGGCCCTGGTGGCCTCTGCAGCGCCACACCCCGCCGCTCCAGGGCTGCCGCTTGCCGGCCTGCTGGCGGGCACCGCGGTCGTCGACAACCTCGCCGCCGCCGCGGCACTAATCGCGGAACGTCCCGGGCTGACGGCCGTCACCCGGGCCGGGGACGTCCTGACCGCGTTGACTGTCAGCGGCGGATCCGCGAAGGCGCCCTCCCTGCTCGAGGTTCAGGCCGCCGTCGACGACGCGTCCGCGCAGCTGGCAACAGTGACCGCCGGGCTGGAGCGGAACCGTTTCGCACTGTCCGCGGCGCAGGCCCGGCGGGCCGAAGCGCAGGAGCGCGCGGACGCCGCCCTGGACAAACTCCATGACTCCGACGCCCGGCTCGCGGCAGTGGCCGAGCGGCTGGGGCACCTCAATTCCGTGCTGCGCAGTGCCGTTGGCGAAAGCGAACGGCTGGCCGCGTCCCTCGCCAAGGCCGAGGCGAATATTGCCAGCGAGCAGGAGGCGCTGGAAGCGGTGGCCGCGAGGCTTGCAGCGGCCCAGGAAACGCCGGCCGAGGACGAACCGTCGGCCGAGCACCGGGATGCCCTGGCGCTGGCTGCCTCACTGGCCCGCAGCGCCGAAATGGAGGCGCGGCTCGCATTGCGCAGCGCCGAGGAGCAGCTCACGGCCACCCGCAACCGCGCGTCCTCGCTGGAACGCGCGGCCGCCACTGAACGCCGCGCCCGCGAGGAAGCCGCGGAACGGGCGCGCCGCCGCCGGCTGCAGGCCGGACGCGCTTCCGCCGTCGCCAGTGCCGTGGGGCACGCGCTCGGCTTTCTCGATGTGTCCGTCGAGCTGGCCCGCCAGGACCGGGACAGTGCGGAGGAACGCCGGGAGCAGATGGACCGCGAACTCGCCGGGGTCCGCGCGGGCAACGATGACCTCGCCCGGGAGCTGGCGGAGCTGACCGATTCCGTGCACCGGGACGAACTGGCCCGCGCGCAGCAGCGGCTCCGGATCGAGGCCCTGGAACTGAGGAGCGTTGAGGAACTGGGGCTCACGGCCGACCAGCTGGTCGCCGACTACGGCCCCGACCAGCCCGTGCCGCTGCCGGCCGCAGAGTCGGAGGACAAATGGGCCGCCCTGCGCGCTCCGGTGGATGACGACGGCCGGGAGATCGTCGACGGCAAGCCCTTTGTCCGGGAGGAGCAGGAGAAACGGCTCAAGCGCGCCGAACGGGACCTCTCGGCCCTGGGCCGGGTCAATCCGCTGGCCCTGGAGGAGTTCGCCGCGCTGGAGGAACGCCACCAGTTCCTCAGCACTCAGCTGGAAGACCTCAAGTCCAGCCGCAAGGACCTGCTGGACATCATCAAGGAAGTCGACGAGCGCGTGCAAAAGGTCTTCGCCGAGGCCTTCGAGGACACGTCGGCCCAGTTCGTCCGCGTCTTCGCCCGGCTGTTCCCCGGCGGCGAGGGCCGGCTGGTCCTCACCGACCCGTCGGACATGCTGACCACCGGAATCGAAGTGGAAGCCCGCCCCGCCGGCAAGAAGATCAAACGGCTCTCGCTGCTCTCCGGCGGCGAACGCTCGCTGACGGCCGTGGCCCTGCTCGTGGCGATCTTCAAAGCCAGGCCGTCACCGTTCTATGTCATGGATGAGGTGGAGGCAGCCCTGGACGACACCAACCTGGGCCGGCTCATCACCATCTTCGAGGAACTGCGCGAATCCAGCCAGCTGATCGTCATCACGCACCAGAAGCGGACCATGGAAGTGGCCGACGCCCTCTACGGGGTCACCATGCGCGGCGACGGCGTCTCCACGGTGATCAGCCAGCGGCTCGGCGCGGACGCCTGAACCGCCGCTCGCCGGACAACGGCGTGCTGCCCCCGGCGCCTCCGCGGCCGCTTTCGCGTTTGTGAGAAGCTAGGGGAGTGAACGACATCCTCCCCATTATCCTGCCCATTCTCGCTGCCCTGGTGGTTCTCGGTGCACTGATTCCGGTGCTCATGAAGACCCGGAGAAACATCACGAACTACCCCGGGACGCGGGACGAGAACGATCCCGTGGAGTCAGGTTCGGCGGGGGGAACCCTCGTCGAGGACCGGCCGGCGCCCGCCCGGGAACGCGGGACACCGGGGTCCGCCGACCTTGACGGCCTCGAAACGGTCGAGGTCCCGGACGACGTCGCCGGCCTGGAAATTGTCCCGGTGGAGACACCGCTGCCGGTGGCCGGCCGCCTGGTCCGCCTGCGCGAACGCCTGATCAAGTCCAACAACATTCTCGGCAAGGGCCTGCTGGCCCTGCTCTCCGCCGACAAGATCGACGAGGACGTCTGGGACGAGGTGGAGGAAACCCTCCTGCTCGCCGACCTTGGCACCGAACCCACGATGCAGCTTGTGGACGCCCTCCGGGAACGGGTGAAGGTCCTTGGCACGCGCTCCCCGGAGCAGGTCAAGGCGCTGCTGCGCGAGGAACTCATCAAGCTCGTGGACCCCACCATGGACCGCAGCCTGCGGGTCGAACGCCACGGCGACAAGCCCGCCGTCGTGCTGGTGGTCGGCGTCAACGGCGTCGGCAAGACCACCACGGTGGGCAAGCTCGCCCGCGTCCTTGTGGCCGAGGACAAGGACGTGCTCCTCGGCGCCGCCGACACCTTCCGCGCCGCCGCCGCCGAACAGCTCGCCACCTGGGGCCAGCGCGTCGGGGTCCCCACGGTCAAGTCCGACGTCCACGGGGCCGACCCCGCGTCCGTCGCCTACGAGGCGGTCCAGGCCGGCATTGACCAGGAAGTCGACGTCGTGATGATCGACACGGCCGGCCGGCTGCAGAACAAAGTTGGCCTGATGGACGAGCTCGGCAAGGTCAAGCGCGTCATTGAAAAACTGGCCGAAGTGGACGAGGTGCTCCTGGTCCTTGACGCCACCACGGGCCAGAACGGCCTGAACCAGGCCCGGGTCTTCGCCGAGGTGGTCAACATCACCGGCATCGTCCTGACCAAGCTGGACGGCACCGCCAAGGGCGGCATCGTCGTCGCCATCCAGAAGACGCTCGGCGTGCCGGTCAAGCTCATCGGCCTCGGCGAGGGTGCTGACGACCTCGCCCCGTTCGAGGCCGAGGGCTTTGTGGACGCGCTGCTGAACTGATTCCCGGCTGCTGCCCCTCCGCACCAACACCCTTCCGC
>JBKKDK010000151.1:0-8358 GCA_046708245.1 Arthrobacter sp. | reverse complement strand
GCGCAGGCGTCTGCCGACGGCCCGGCCACCCGGGGCCACTCCAGCAGCGTCTAAGGCTGGATTCAGCCGTAGATCCGGTTGATGCTGCCGTCCCCGAGCACAACGGCCTGGCCCACCAGCGGGTGCTCGCGGATTTTTGCCTCGAGCGGCCCTGGGGCCACGTTCTTGCCGCCGGCGGTGACCAGCAGGTCCTTCATCCGGCCGGTGACGGTCAGGAAGCCGTCCTCATCGAGGGATCCGAGATCCCCGGTGCGGAAGAAACCGTCCACAAACGCGTCGGCGTTGGCGGCGGCGTTCGCGTGGTAGCCCTTGAAAACCCCGATGCCGCGGACCAGGATCTCGCCGTCGTCGGCGATCCGGATGGTGGTACCCGGCACCGGGATGCCGACGGTCCCCACCTTGGTGCGGCCGGGCGTGTTCGCCGTGCACGGCGCCGTCGTTTCGGTCAGGCCGTAGCCTTCGAGCACCGGGATCCCGGCCCCGCGGAAAAAGTGCGCGTCCTGGGAGCTCAGGGGACTGGCGCCGGAGACGGTGTAGTCGAGCCGGCCGCCGAACGCCTGCCGCAGCTTCGGATACAGCAGCCGGTCGAAGACCGCATGCTTGGCGCGCAACACCAGGCCTGGTCCGGTCCCCCTGCCCTGCGCTGCGGCGTCGAGCGCCTTTGAATAGTCAATGGCTGCGGCGGCTGCCGCGCCGAACAGCCCGGCTTTGCCGGCCAGCGCCGCCTTGTGCGCGGCTCCGGCGTGGATCTTTTCAAAAATCCGGGGCACCACCAGCAGGAACGTGGGCCGGAAACTGGACAGGTCCGCCAGCAGTTCCTTGGCGTTGGCGGTGTGGCCCAGGGTGGTTCCGGCGCTCAGGCAGATGACCTGGACGGCGCGCGCGAGGACGTGCGCCAGCGGCAGGAACATCAGGGTCCGGGACCGGGGCTGCAACAGCAGCTCGGGCAGGAACAACACGATGTTTTTGGCCACAAGGGCGAAGTTGCCGTGGGTGATCTCGCAGCCCTTGGGACGGCCGGTGGTGCCGGAGGTGTAGACCAGCGAGGCGACGTCCGCCAGTCCCGCCGTGGACCGGTGCCGCTCCAGCTCCGCGTCGCCCACCCCGCTGCCGGCGGCCGCGAGGCTGGCCAGGCTGGGGGCGCCGCCGTCGTACCCCATCCGGACAACCGGGACCAGCCGGTCCCCAAGCAGCTCGGAGCGGTCCAGCACCGCCTGGACCAGGTCCACCGCGGCCTGGTCCTCGGCAAAGACGCGCCGGGCACCGGAATCGTGCAGGATCCATTCGATCTGGCTGGCGGAGGACGTCTCGTAGATGGGGACTGTCACGCCGCCGGCAAACCAGATGGCGAAGTCCACCACGGTCCATTCGTAGCGGGTCCGGGACATCACGGCCACGGTTTCGCCGGGCGCAATGCCACCGGCGATCAGGCCCTTCGCCAGCGCCGTGACCTGGCCGAGGAACTGCTGCGCCGGGACGTCCGTCCAGCCGGCGGGACCCTTGCGGGCATACAGCGGATGGACCGGATCCTTGGCATGCTGCTCCAGGAGCAGGTCCGTCACGTTGCTGTCCGGGTCCAGCTCGACGAGCAGTCCGGTACTTGCTTCTCTCACAGCCAGGTCTCCGTTCCGGTCCCGCCCGAGGCCGGCGGACTTACCCTGCAATCCTGCCCTAGATCCAGGACGGCATCCACATCCGGAACCGCCAGTCCTGGTAGGGGATGGTCTCGGCGGTCCAGACGGGGTAGAAGAACGCGGACACCACAACGGCCGTGACCACGAAGAGCGTCACGAGGTACAGCCCGGAACGGCGGCGCCAGAGCGGATCGCCCCGTTTGCCCAGCACCAGCCCCAGGCAGTAGGCCAGGGCCAGCACCAGGAAGGGCTCAAACGACACGGCGTAGAAGTAGAACATGGTGCGGTCCGGATACATGAACCAGGGCAGGTAGCCCGCCGCGATCCCGGTGAGGACCGCCCCGGCCCGCCAGTCGCGCCGGCCCGCCCACCAGAACAGCAGGACGCCGAGGGCGACGGCGGCGCCCCACCAGATCAGCGGGTTACCGACCGACAGGATGGCCGTGGTGCAGGTGCCCGCAACGCAGCCCGGGCTGCCCGGCTGGGGGGATTCGTAGAAGAAGGAGGTGGGCCGGCCCAGCACCAGCCAGCTCCAGGCGCTCGCCTCATAGGGGTGGTCCGAGCTGAGCCCCTGATGGAACTTGTACGCCTCGAGGTGGTAGTGGGCGAGCGACCTGACGGCGTTGGGCAGCCAGCCCCATTCGGCCGACGGGTTGGTGTCCGCCCAGTGCCGGAAGTAGGCGTCCCTGGACCGGAACCAGCCGGTCCAGCTCGCGGCGTACGTCAGGGCGGCGACGGGGACGATGCTCAGGAAGGCGGGGATGCCGTCCTTGAGGATGCCGCCGCTGATCCAGCCATGGATTCCGGCGATCCGGCGGGCGCTCAGGTCCCAGAAAACGGTCATCAGCCCAAAAGCGGCCAGGAAGAACAGCGCGGACCACTTCGTCCCGGCCGCGAGACCCAGGCACACGCCGGCCGCGATCCGCCACCAGCGGATGCCCAGCCAGGGGCCGGAGGCGAGCTGGAGCACCGAGGGCCGGCCGCCGGGAGCGGCTGCGGCCTGCCTGCCGAGCCGGTCCGCGAGCCGGCGCCGTCCGTCGTCGCGGTCCATCAGCAGGGCGCCGAACGCGGCGAGGACCCAGAACATCAGGAAAATATCCAGCAGGGACGTGCGGGACATCACCAGATGGTGCCCGTCCACCGCCAGCAGCACCCCGGCCACGGCGCCCAGGGTCAGCGAACGGAACAGTTTCTGCGCGATCAGGGCGAGCAGGAAGATGGACACCGTGCCGGTCAGGGCGGCGCCGAAACGCCAGCCGAAGGGATTGTCCGGGCCAAAGATCCACATGCCGGCAGCGATCATCCATTTGCCGACCGGCGGGTGGACCACGTACTCCGGCGTCTCCAGCAGGACTGACGGGTTTCCGGCGATGAACGAATCGTTGGCCTTCTCCGGCCAGGCACGCTCATATCCGCTGACCAGGAAGGAATAGCCGTCCTTGACGTAGTAGGTCTCGTCGAAGACGAGGTTGCGGGGAACGTCCAGCCGGACAAAGCGCAGCACCCCGCCCAGCGCGGCGGTGATGGCGGGGATCAGCCAGAACCACAGCCGCAGCGACGGCGGGTAGTCCCGCCAGCTCCGGATGCCGCCGATCAGGCGTTCCTTGAGGGCCTCCGGGGTGTAGGCCTCCGCGGGGCGGCCGACCCAGCGGTGCCCCTCCAGATTGCGTCCGGAAAGGTCGGTGGCGGGCGCCGGTCCGGCTGAACCGGCCTCGACGGGCCGCGTGGAGGTCTGCGTCACGCTGCCCATGCTACCTTTCGCGGCTGTGTTCACCGGCCCTCCCGCGCGCGGCAGTAGGCTGGTCTGGTGGACCAACAACTCAGCACCTCCCCGAATCATCCCGACGACGACGGAGGCCCGGCAGAAGCGGCGGCCCCGCCGGGAGGCCCCGGCCGGATCGTGCTGGCGGCAACCCCGATCGGCAACGTCGGCGACGCCTCGTCCCGCCTGGTGGAACTGCTCACGACGGCGGACATCGTCGCGGCGGAGGACACCCGGCGGCTGCACCGGCTGGTCCAGAACCTCGGCGTCACCGTGGGCGGGCGCATTATCAGCTACCACGAACACAACGAGGCGGCCAAGACCGGCGAACTCCTCGACCAGGTCCGCGCCGGCAAAACCCTGGTGATGGTCACCGACGCCGGCATGCCGTCCGTCTCGGACCCCGGTTTCCGGCTCGTTGAAGGGGCCGTCGCGGCCGGGCTTACTGTCACCGCCGCGCCCGGGCCCTCCGCGGTGCTCACGGCGCTGGCGCTCTCCGGGCTGCCCACGGACCGTTTCTGCTTTGAGGGGTTCCTGCCGCGGAAGGCCGGTGAGCGGTCCTCCCGGCTGGCGGATCTCGACGCCGAACGCCGCACCATGGTCTTTTTCGAGGCCCCGCACCGCCTGGAACCGATGCTTCGCGCCCTGCGGGAGCGCTTCGGCGCCGACCGCCGCGCGGCCGTGTGCCGGGAACTGACCAAGACCTATGAGGAAGTCATCCGGGGCAGCCTGCGCGAACTCCTGGAGTGGGCCGAGAACAACGAGGTGCGCGGCGAAATCGCCGTCGTGGTGGGCGGCGCCCCGGAACGGGAGCCCGGCAAGCCCGAAGACCACGTGGCTTCCGTCAACGCGCTGATCGCGCAGGGCATCAGGCTCAAGGAAGCCGTCGCGGCGGTGGCCGAAGAGGCCAAGGTCAGCAAACGCGAGCTCTACTCGGCCGTGCTCGACGCGCGCTGACCCGGCACGCCTCCGGAATAGGGTCTGTGCAGCTGCACAGCGGATCCGCGGTGACGTAGTGCGGACATGCGTAGACACTCCGGAGAACACGGCAGTACCGTGGCAGTAAATCCAGCGCGTTCGGGCGCTGATCCATGAACCTAATCCACCGAACTGCTGACGAGGGAGTCAATCGTGACTGTAACTGCCCATCCCATTGTTACTGCGGAGCGTGAGGCTGCGCTGCTGGCTTCTGTGCCCACGGGCCTGTTGATCAACGGACAGTGGCGTCCGGCGGCGTCCGGGAAGACGTTTGATGTTGAGGATCCCTCGACGGGGAAGGTGCTGCTGAGTATTGCCGATGCCGGGGCCGAGGACGGGGCGGCGGCGCTGGATGCTGCGGCGGCCGCGCAGGAGTCCTGGGCGCGGGTGGCGCCGCGGGAGCGCGGGGAGATTTTGCGCCGGGCCTTTGAGCTGGTGACGGCGCGGGCTGAGGATTTTGCGTTGCTGATGACGCTGGAGATGGGCAAGCCGCTCGCGGAGGCCCGGGGTGAGGTGGCGTACGGGGCGGAGTTCCTGCGCTGGTTCTCCGAGGAGGCGGTGCGGGCGTTCGGCCGGTATTCGGTGTCCCCGGAGGGGAAGTCGCGGCTGCTGGTGACGAAGAAGCCGGTGGGCCCGTGCCTGCTCATCACGCCGTGGAACTTCCCGCTGGCCATGGCCACCCGCAAGGTCGCCCCCGCCATCGCCGCCGGCTGCACCATGGTCCTCAAGCCCGCGAAGCTGACCCCGCTGACGTCCCAACTGTTCGCGCAGACCATGATGGAGGCTGGCCTGCCCGCCGGTGTACTCAACGTCGTCTCCTCCTCGTCGGCCTCCGGGATATCCGGACCTTTGCTGGCCGATCCGCGGCTGCGCAAGATCTCCTTTACCGGCTCAACCCCCGTGGGCAAGCGCCTCATGGCCGACGCGGCCCAGAACGTGCTTCGGACCTCCATGGAACTGGGCGGGAACGCGCCGTTCATCGTGTTCGAGGACGCCGACCTCGACGCCGCCGTCGAAGGGGCCATGGCCGCCAAGATGCGGAACATGGGTGAGGCCTGCACCGCCGCGAACCGCTTCCTCGTCCAGGAATCCGTGGCCCAGGAGTTCACGGCCAAGTTCGCGGCCGCCATGGGCGCCCTGGCCACAGGCCGCGGCACCGAACCCAGCACCCAGGTAGGACCCCTGATCGATGCGGGCGCACGCGACGACGTGCACGCGCTGGTCAGCGCCGCCCTCGACGCCGGAGCGACCGTCGTGACCGGAGGCTCGCCAGTGGACGGGGCCGGATACTTCTACCAGCCAACTGTGCTGGGCAACGTCCCCAACGATGCCGAGATCCTCCGCCAGGAAATCTTCGGCCCCGTTGCACCCGTCACCACCTTCTCCACTGAGGAGGATGCCATCCGGCTGGCCAACGCCAGCGAATACGGTCTGGCCTCCTACGTCTACAGCCGCGACTTCAACAGGCTTCTGCGGGTGGCCGTGCAGATCGAATTCGGCATGGTGGGCTTCAACGCGGGCATCATTTCCAACGCCGCCGCACCCTTCGGCGGCGTCAAGCAATCCGGGCTCGGCCGCGAAGGCGGCTCCGAAGGCGTCGCCGAGTACACCACCACCCAGTACATCGGAATTGCCGACCCCTACGCCGCAGGCAGCTGACAAGGGCCCCCTATGGCCAGCGGGACGCAGACTGTACGGGCGCGCACGACACGCCCCGGCAGCACCGAGCCCCCTCATCCAGGAGCGATCTCCCTGATCGTCAAACTCAAAAGGAATCTTGATGAAAAGCATTCTTCATCAGCAAGCTCAGAGCAGGGAACCTGAAAAAGCGACCCGGGCACGGACGGGTGCCCGGTCCCCTGCAGGCGTACCCGGCATTCCGGACCGAGGAGTTGCCCGCCCGCTCCTCGGCCCGGCCAGCACTACGCCCTGGAACCGGTCTGCCTCCCCCGGCCCAAGGATGGATGCAGCCATGTTCACGCTCATCTGCGGCTGTGGCGCCAGTGCGCTCGGTGCCAACACTGCGGCCCATCATTCGATCCGTGCGTCGCGCTCTGCCGACTTTAGCCAACCGCTCCCCGAACCAGCCCTCCAGGGTCCTTACAGCGTCGACCCGCAGGACGGCTGCGAAGAGGGCTGCCACTACTGCAACGGGCCGGAAACGGACTGAAATCCCGGCGCGCGCGGGAACCCAACCCCGCGGCGATGCCACCCGCCCTGCCATAAGCGATCCCGCACCGGAGTGATCAGCTGTGCAGGCCACTCGATGGCCATAAGCAAAACATTTGAAACCCTATGTTTAACAAGCCGGAAACACGCAGGAACCAAAAGTGGTGATTTGCCCGGCCATACTGGGTATATCACCTCACTCGCACGGCGTCTACCGCCGACGGTGGAACACTTCCTGAAGATTCCTCACGTAATCTCTTGCGATTTCAAACATCTAAAACTAGAGTTATGCGTGATGCGGATCACGATGAAGTTGATTCCAGGCCCCAATCCAGAATTCCTTTCCTTTCAGCGACAGACGGCAACTCAGCCGTCAAAGGAGTCCCATGTCCACGAATGCCAAGAGTGCGGACCACTCTCCGATAGATGAAGACGCCGAGCAGCTAGCCCGGCTGGGCTACACCTACGACAAACAGTTCAAACGGGAAATGTCGTTCTGGGGGAACGTCTCTCTCGGCTTTACCTACCTCTCACCGGTCGTAGGCGTCTACACGCTGTTCGCCTCGTCCCTTGGCCTCGGCGGGCCACCCATGATCTGGTCTTTCCTGATCGTGGGGATAGGCCAATTGTTCGTCGCCCTGGTATTCGGTGAGATTGTGTCCAACTACCCGGTAGCCGGAGGTGTCTACCCTTGGGCGCGACGTCTCTGGGGGGCCAAATGGGGCTGGATGACGGGCTGGGTCTACCTCATCGCCCTGCTGACCACCATCGCGGGCGTGGCATATGGGGCAGGTACCTTCCTGGATGCACTGGTCGGCATGGAATCAACGACGACTTCCACGATCATCTGCGCCATCGCGCTCATTCTGGCGGCAACAGCCATCAACCTGGGCGGGACCAAACTGCTCAGCAAAGTCGCGATGCTTGGACTCTTCGCCGAACTTGGCGGGGCACTTGTTGTAGGCATCTGGCTTCTCGTTGCGGCACGGCAGCATGACCTCAGCGTCCTCTTCAACTCCTTTGGTGCCGGCGGTGACGGCAGCAACTACTTCATTGCCTTCGCGGCGGCCGCCCTCATCGGTATCTACCAGTACTACGGGTTCGAGGCATGCGGCGACGTGGCCGAGGAAGTTCCCAACCCCGGCATCCGGATCCCCAAGGCCATGCGCATGACCATCTACATCGGAGGTTTCGCCGCCACCTTTGTCTGCCTTTCCCTCATACTCGCCGTGCCCGACTACGCGGCCGTCATTTCCGGAGAGAACACCGACCCGGTCGGCACAGTTCTCGCAGGAGCATTCGGGGAAATCGGCTACAAGGTCGTCCTGGCGATCGTCCTCATCTCCTTCCTCTCCTGCGTCATGAGCCTCCAAGCGGCAGCGAGCCGCCTGAGCTACTCCATGGCCCGCGACCGCATGCTCCCGGCCAGCAACCTACTCGCTCACTTCCAGGAAAAGCGCCACGTTCCCCCGTACTCACTCCTGCTGGCCTGCGTAGTCCCGGTATTGATCATCCTCGGTTCCGTCGTCTCCCCGGACGCCCTGGTCGTGATCGTCTCATTCGCCGCCATGGGAATCTACCTGGGCTTCCAGCTGGTCGTCCTCGCAGCGCTGCGTGCCCGCCTCAAGGGCTGGAAGCCTTCCGGAGCCTTCCAGCTCGGGAAGTGGGGCGTGCCAGTAAACATCGCCGCCCTGACGTGGGGCGTACTCGGCATCACGAACATGGTCTGGCCACGAACCCCCGAGGGCCCCTGGTACGTGAACTACCTCGTCCTGCTCTCCGCCGTCGTCGTCGTCGGAGTCGGCCTGATCTACC
>JBKKDK010000150.1:0-13887 GCA_046708245.1 Arthrobacter sp. | reverse complement strand
GTATTGCTCAGGCGGCGGGTTCGGACGCCACTCCGGCGGCCAGGAACTTCTTGCCGTTGACCCGCTCGGAGGCACCCACCCGGTCAAGGTATGGGGTGATGCCGCCAAGGAACATCGGCCAGCCGGCGCCGAGGATCATGCACAGGTCAATATCCTCCGGTCCCGCCACCACGCCCTCGTCCAGCATCAGGCCGATTTCCTCCGCCAGCGCGTCCTGGGTCCGGCGCAGGACGTCGTCGCCGGTGGAGGGCGTGTTGCCGAATGACATCAGCGCCAGGGTTTCGGCCGGGATGTACGGTTTGCCGTCCGGGCCCTCGTCCGGCGCCCAGATGGACCCCACCCCGTTGTCGATCAGCCGCTGCAGGTTCTGCGAGACGGTGAAGCGGTCGGGGAAGGCGGCGTGCAGGGATTCCTGGACGTGCTGCGCGACGGGCAGGCCCACCATGGCGCCGAGGACGAAGGGCGTCATCGGCAGGCCCATCGGGCGCAGCGCATTGTCCGCAACCTCGGCGGGGGTGCCTTCGTCGAAGGCGGCCGTGACTTCGCCCATGAGGCGCAGCAGGAGCCGGTTGACCACAAACGCCGGGGCGTCCTTGACGAGCACCGCGGACTTCTTGAGCCCCTTGGCGAGCTCGAACGCGGTGGCCAGCACGGCGTCGTCGGTCTTGGGTGCCCGCACAA
Organism: Arthrobacter sp.; assembly: GCA_046708245.1. GTDB lineage: Bacteria > Actinomycetota > Actinomycetes > Actinomycetales > Micrococcaceae > Arthrobacter. The sequence continues at coordinate 13,206 of JBKKDK010000150.1, read as the reverse complement.
TCTCCAGCAGCGGCATCACGGCGACGGGGTTGAAGAAGTGGAATCCGACCAGGCGCTCCGGATGCTCGAGGTCCTCGGCCATCGCGGTGACGGACAGCGAGGACGTGTTGGTCGCGAGGATGCACTCGGGCGCCACGATCGCCTCGAGTTCCTTGAAGACCTGTTTTTTGACGTTGAGTTCCTCAAAGACGGCCTCGATGACGAAGTCGGCGTCCGCGAAGGCCTCCTTGCTGACCGAGCCGGAGACCAGCGCACGGGTCCGGTTGGCGGCGTCGGGGCTGATCCGTCCCTTGGCCAGCAGTTTGTCCACCTCCGCGTGGACGTAATCCACGCCCTTGTCCACGCGGGCCTGGTCAATATCGGTCAGGACAACCGGAACCTTGAGCTGGCGGGCGAAGAGCAGGGCCAGCTGGCCCGCCATCAGCCCGGCACCGACGACGCCGATTTTGGCCACCGGGCGGGCGAGCTTGCGGTCCGGGGCGCCTGCCGGACGCTTGGCGCGCCGCTGCACAAGATCCAGGAAGGCATAGACGGTGGAGCGGAACTCGTCGGTCTGCATGAGGTCCGCCAGCGTCAGGCATTCCAGCTCCGCGGACTGCGCCTGCGTCAGCGTGCGGTTGGCTTCCATAACGTCCAGGACCCTGGCCGGAGCCGGCGCGGCGTTGGAGGTCTTGGCCTCCACAAAGGCGCGGCCGGCTGCCACGGCGCCGGCCCAGCGCGCCGCGACTTCCGGGGCGGCGGGGTCCACGGCATGGGCCCGCTCCGGCGCCACGGCCCCGGAGATGACCTGCGCGGCCCAGGCGAGGGACTGTTCCACAAAGTCGGCCGGTTCGAAGATCGCATCCGCCACGCCAAGCTCATAGGCCTGCGGCCCGGTGAGGGTGCGGTTGTTGCTCAGCGGGTTCTCGATCATCACCTTGAGGGCGTTCTCGGGGCCGATGAGCCGGGGCAGGATGTAGACGCCGCCCCAGCCCGGAATCAGCCCGATGAAGGCCTCCGGCAGTGCCAGCGCCCCGGCGCCGGTGGACACCGTGCGGTAGGTGGACTGCAGGGCGATCTCCAGGCCGCCGCCCAGGGCGAGGCCGTTGATGAACGCGAAGCTGGGTACGCCCAGGTTCGCCAGGGTGCGGTAGACGTCGTGGCCGAGCTGGGCCATCCACAGCCCGTGCTCGCGGCCGCTGAGGGACTTGACGGCGGAGAGGTCGGCGCCGGCCACCAGGAAGTACGGCTTCCCGGTGACGCCCACGCCCACGATCTCGCCGCGGGCGGCGCGCTCCTTCAGTCCTTCCAGGACGGTGCCGAGTTCGATCAGGGTGTTGGGGCCTAGGGTGGTCGGTTTGGAGTGGTCCAGGCCGTTGTCCAGGGTCACCAGCGCGAAGGTGCCGGGGCTTGTGCCGTTGACGGCGGGGAGTTCGATGTCCTGGACGTAGGAGTGGGTGACGGTCTCGTTCGGGGAGAGATCGGCTAGCTTGCGGAAGTCGGCGGCGCTCATGCTGCGGCTCCATTCTCGGTGGTGTCGGTCTCTGCCTGGATTGCCTCGGTGCCGTACCGGGGGTGGTGCGGGTTCTCCCAGATCACGGTGGCGCCCATGCCCAGTCCGATGCACATGGTGGTCATGCCGTAGCGCACCGAGTGGTCCTCCTCGAACTGCCGCGCCAGCTGGTTCATCAGCCGGACGCCGGAGGAGGCGAGCGGGTGCCCGACGGCGATCGCGCCGCCGTAGCGGTTGACCCGGGGGTCGCCGTCGGCGATGCCGAAGTGGTCCAGGAAGCTGAGGACCTGGACGGCGAAAGCCTCGTTGATTTCGAAGAGGCCGATGTCCCCGATGCCGAGCCCGGCATTTTTGAGTGCCTTTTCGGTGGCCGGTACCGGGCCGATGCCCATGACCTCGGGTTCCACACCGGCGAACGCGTAGCTGACCAGGCGCATCCGCACCGGAAGCCCCAGTTCCGCGGCGGCGTCCGCGCTGGCCAGCAGGGCGGCGGTGGCGCCGTCGTTGAGGCCTGCGGCATTCCCGGCGGTGACCCGGCCGTGGGCGCGGAACGGGGTCTTGAGCGCGGCGAGGTCCGCCAGCGAGGTTCCGGGCCGCGGCGGCTCGTCCACGGTGTTGACGGTCCAGCCCTGGCCCGGCTTCATTGTGGCCACGGGTACGAGGTCCGGCTGGATCTGGCCCCTGGCGTAGGCGGCGGCCAGCTTCTCCTGCGACGCAACGGCGTAGGCGTCGGTGCGGTCCTTGGTGATGGCCGGGAAGCGGTCGTGCAGGTTCTCGGCCGTGTTGCCCATGTTCAGGGCTGCCGGGTCCACGATCCGTTCGGACATAAAGCGCGGGTTGGGGTCCGCGCCGGCGCCCATGGGGTGGTTGCCCATGTGTTCGACACCGCCGGCGATCACGACGTCGTACGCGCCGAAGCCGATTCCGCTCGCCGTTGTGGTGACGGCGGTCATGGCGCCGGCGCACATCCGGTCGATCGCGAAGCCGGGCACGGTGCGGGGCAGGCCGGCCAGCAGGGCGGCGGTGCGGCCGATGGTCAGGCCCTGGTCGCCGCTTTGCGTGGTCGCCGCGATGGCGACCTCGTCAATGCGTTCCGCGGGAAGGGAGGGGTTGCGGCGCATCAGTTCGCGGATGCATTTGACCACGAGGTCATCGGCACGGGTTCCGGCGTAAATGCCCTTCTCGCCGGCGCGGCCGAACGGGGTGCGGACGCCATCGACGAAAACGACATCGCGCACGGCGCGGGGACTTGCGGCGCGGGAACCCGCGGTGCGGGGCTTCGCGCTGCTGGTGCTGGCTTGGCTCACGTGTTACTCCTCATTGAGACATGGTGCCGGATCCGTGCCGGCGGCAAATACCGGGGCAGGGTGGATCGGGCGACATCAATCAACATGTTACTCGTCAGTAACATAGCTGGCAAGGAGTTGGCGGCGTCCCTCAGAGGGCGGCGTCGGACACCGTTCCGCGGGCCGGCTTGGCTTCCTTCGGCGGCAGCGGCTCGGGGTTTAGGAAGGCTTCAACGATCAGCGGCGCGGTGATCTCGATCTGCCATTGCCTGGCTCCGAGGTTCTGGAGCTCCTCGGCCACGCCTTCCTCGGTGAGTTCCGCCGGCGGACGCCACGCCACCCGGCGCAGGTAGTCGGGGGTGAGCAGGTTCTCCACCGGCAGGTTCAGTTCCTCGGCCCGGGCCTGCAGCTTGGGCCGGGCAGTGCCGAGCCGTGCGGCGGCCTCCGGGTCCCGGTCGGCCCAGACACGCGGCGGCGGCGGGGCGTTGGTGGGCAGGTGCAGGGGCGGAAGTTCTTCAAGGCTCCGGGCGGTACTGATGCAGCGCAGCCACCGGGGTGCTTCGCGCTGGGCGGCCCGGCCATGGAACCCCTTGGTGCCCAGCAGTTGCGGGACGGTGGCCGGCATGGCCTTGGCCGCGGCCACGAGGGCGGAGTCCGGGATGAGCCGGCCCGGTGCGACGTCGCGCTTCTGCGCCAGTGAGTCGCGTTCGAGCCACAGCTCGCGGACGGCGGCCAGCTGGCGCCGGTCCCGGATCTGGTGGAGGCCGGAGGTCTTGCGCCAGGGGTCGACGCGCGGCGGGGCCTGGCCGGCCTCGAGGATGGCGGCGAACTCCTGCTCGGCAAAGTCGAGTTTGCCGTCGGACACGAGCAGTTCGATGAGCTCTTCGCGCAGTTCGGTCAGGACCTCGACGTCGAGGGCCGCGTAGCGCAGCCAGGGTTCGGGCAGCGGGCGCGTGGACCAGTCGGCGGCGGAGTGCTCCTTGGCCAGCCCAAAGCCCAGGAGCTGTTCGATCACGGCGGCGAGCCCGACGCGCGGCAGGCCGGCCAGCCGGGCGGCCAGCTCCGTGTCAAAGAGCTTGTCCGGCCACATGCCAAGCTCGGACAGGCAGGGCAGGTCCTGGCTGGCGGCATGCAGGATCCACTCCACCCCGCCCAGGGCCTCATTGACGATCCGCAGGTCGTCGAACGGTTCGGGATCGATCAGCCAGGTACCGGAACCTTCCCGGCGGATCTGGACGAGGAAGGCGCGCTGGCCGTACCGGAAACCGGAAGCCCGTTCAGCGTCCACCCCGGCGGGGCCGTGTCCGGCAGCCAGGGCGGCGGCGCACCGTTCCAGGCCCGACTGGGTTTCGATCACCAGCGGCACGCCGTCGCGCGGGGCATCGAGGTCGATTACCTCGGGGACCAGGCTGTCGAAGCCTTCCACGGTGATATGGGCTGTGGTCTCAGCGGCCGGAGCGCCGGCCGTGGTGATTTCCGGTATTTGAGGGGTCATGATGATTTCAGTTTACCGACAAAGCCGCGTTGGGCACGGTGCACGCGGCAAAACCGGGCCTGGGCTTGCCCGCTCTCATGGCTCGTCCCGGCGTCGGCGCGGGAGGGGAGTGACGCCCTCGGGCATCGGCGGGAGCCCCGCGAAGGTGCAGACCATGTCCGACCACGCCTCAAGGTGTGAGGTGATATCCGCCGTGGCGGGGGTCCAGGAGGCGCGGAGTTCGATGTCGATCGAGTTGGGCCGGTCGGCGAGGCTGCCGAAGCTTTCGGACAACACCCGCGTCGCGGTGCCGCCGGCCGAGCGGTACGGGGCGGCGTGGTTGTCGAGGGCTTCCACCAGCCAGGTCCAGGCGACCGAGCCGAGCATTTCGTCGTTGCCCATCTCCGGCTCGAGCTGGGCACGGATATAGGTGACGATCCTGAACTCGCCGTCCCAGACCGCGGAGCCGTCGGGGTCATGGAGCAGGATGAAGCGGCCGGTGGCCAGCTCGACGTCGTCGCTTCCCGAGGCGGGCTCCAGGGCTGCCGCCGCGGGGCCGTGGACTGCCCCGGCGGTGGTGCCCGGCGCGACGACTTCGGCCCCAAGCGCGACGGCGAAGGGCGCCAGCCGTGCGGGGGCCGGGATCTCCTCCAGGCGCAGCTCACTGCGGCACCGTGCTTGTCGAAGGGTCCCCAGGGCAAAGAGAAAATCTGCCGGAACCTGGTCGAGTGCGTTCACAATGGAAGGTTATGCAACGCAGGCCTGGATGCCCGGCAGGCTCGCCGCCGCCTCAGCCGGCGCCGAGTTCGCGCTTGATGGCCGCAATGAAGGAATCAACGTCTTCCTCAGTGGTGTCAAAGGAACACATCCAGCGGACCTCGCGGGCCGCCTCGTTCCAGTCGTAGAAGCGGAAGGACGTGCGCAGCCGGTCCGCAACACCGGCCGGCAGGACCGCGAAGACGCCGTTGGATTCGGTCTTCTGGCTCAGCTGGACGCCAGGGATCGATTCGACGCCGGCGCGCAGCCGGGCCGCCATGGCATTGGCGTGCGAGGCTGAGCGCAGCCACAGGTCGCCCTCGAGGAGGGCGATGAACTGCGCGGACATGAACCGCATCTTGGACGCCAGCTGCATGTTCATTTTGCGCAGGTAAATCAGCCCCTGTGCGGCGTCCGGATTCAGGGCCACCACCACTTCGCCGAACAGCAGTCCGTTTTTGGTGCCGCCGAAGGAGAGGATGTCCACTCCCGCGTCGCGGGTGAATGCGCGCAGCGGCACATTCAGGTGTGCTGCGGCGTTGGCCAGCCGGGCGCCGTCCATGTGCAGCTTCATGCCCCTGGCGTGGACATGCTCGGCGATGGCCCGGACTTCCTCCGGCGTGTAGCAGGTGCCTAGTTCGGTGGTCTGCGTGATGGACACGGCCAGCGGCTGGGCCCGGTGTTCGTCGCCCCAGCCCCAGGCTTCCCTGTCGATCAGCTCCGGGGTGAGCTTGCCGTCCGCGGTGGGCACCTGGAGCAACTTGATGCCGCCGATCCGCTCCGGGGCGCCGTTCTCGTCCATGTTGATGTGGGCCGTCGAGGCGCAGATGACCGCTCCCCAGCGCGGCAGCAGCGACTGGAGGGAGAGCACGTTGGCGCCGGTGCCGTTGAAGACCGGGAAGCATTCGATCCCTTCGCCGAAGTGCTCTTCCATCAGCTGCTGCAGCCGGGCGGTGTAGTCGTCTTCGCCGTAGGAGACCTGGTGTCCCTCGTTGGCGGCGGCGAGGGCCGCCAGCACTTCGGGGTGGACGCCCGAGTAGTTGTCCGAAGCAAAGCCCCGGACGGCCGGATCATGGAGCCGCACCGGGGTGCCGGCGGGGGAAGTCTCAACTGTGCTTGTCATCGGTTTGCTCACGCTTTCAGTCTAAGGAGGTCTGCGCCCAAGGGCTAAGTGCAGGGCCCGGTCAGCGGCCCAAGGGCAGCCGCTGCCCGTTCAGTCCGGCTGCCGGGGTGCTGAAGAGCCCGACGGCGGCGGCGGCCAGGTCCTCCACATCGGTGAAGCCGGGGAAGGTGCGTTCCGGGGACTTTGCCCGCATCTGCGCGTCGACGAGCGCCTTGACCACAAAGATGGCGGCGGCGCTGCGCTGGACACCGCCGGCGTCCCCGGCGCTGCCGGTGTTGCCTGGACCGGTGGCCGCGGCCTGATCCCGGCGGAATCCGTCAGCCACGGCCATGGTCCAGGCTTCGGCGGCGGCCTTGGCGGCGACGTAACTGGCGCCGCCCGCCGTCGGGCTGGTGACGGCCGTGGACGAGACCATGGCAAAGCGTCCGGTGTCCGAGGCCGCGAGGTCGTCGTAAAAGACCCTGGTGACGTTCCGCAGGGTGGTGATGGCGGCGCGTTCCAGGAAATCCCAGTCCTCGTCGCTTTGGTCGGTGATGCCTTTGGCGCCGCGCCAGCCGCCCACCAGGTGGATCACGCCGTCGACGTTGCCGGCGGCAGCGGCGATGGTGGCGTGCAGCGCCCGGACCCCGGCAAGGTCCGCGAGGTCGCACACCAGGGCAGTGACGCCGCTGCCGGCGGCGGCCGCGGCCGCCTCGATCCGGCGCGCGTCGGAACCCACGGTGAAGACGCTGTGTCCGGCGTCGTGCAGGGCGCGGGCGGCAGCGATGCCCGCGGGGCCGCTGCCGCCCGTGACCACAACAGTCAGGGCCTGTCCGGCGCTCATCCGGCGTTCATGGCTGGAGTGGCCGTGCCGGCATCTGTGCCGGTGTCCGAGGACCCGGTGATGCCTGCCGTCGATTCGATGACGGGCCGCATTTTCTTCTCCAGGGCTTCGTAGAACATGGACAGCGGGAACTCGTCGTCGAGCACCTGGTCCGTGAGGCCGCGCGGCGGGCCGGCAAGGGGGAGCGCGTCCGGGCCCTTGGCCCAGACCGAGGCCGGGTTGGGCGTGAGTGTGCCGGAGATCAGCTCGTAGGCGGCCAGCCAGTGCGCCATCTTGGGGCGGTCGATCGAGCGCCAGTACAGTTCCTCGATCTTGGCGCCGAGGTCAACGACGACGTCGGCGGCCTCGTCCCAGTCGATGCTGAGCTTGCTGTCGGTCCAGTGCAGGACGTGGTGCTGGTGCATCCAGGCGAAGAGCAGCTGACCGCCCAGGCCGTCGTAGTTGCGGACGCGGCTGCCGGTGATGGCGAAGCGGAAGATCCGGTCGAAGATGACGGCGTACTGGACCAGCTTGGCGTGCCGGCGGGCTTCAGGATCGGCGTCTTCATCCTTTTCGATCTTCACGGACTCCCGGAACGCGGTCAGGTCGCAGCGCAGTTCCTCGAGGGAATAGAGGAAGAAGGGCATGCGCTGCTTGATCATAAAGGGATCGAAGGGCAGGTCGCCGCGCATGTGGGTGCGGTCATGGATGAGGTCCCACATCACGAAGGTTTCCTGGGTCAGCTCCTGATCCTCCAGCAGGGCCGCGGCGTCCTCGGGCAGCTGCAGCGAGGTGATGTCGGCTGCGGCGCGGAGCACACGGCGGAAGCGGGCGGCCTCACGGTCGGCGAAAATGGCTCCCCAGGTGAAGGTGGGGGTTTCCCGGACCGCGACGGACTCGGGGAAGAGCACCGCAGAGTTGGTGTTGTAGCCCGGGGTGAAGTCCAGGAAGCGGATCGGAACGAAGAGCTTGTTGGAGTACTCTCCCTCTTCCAGCCCGGCGATGAACTCGGGCCAGATGACCTCGATCAGCACGGCTTCGACGAAGCGGTTGCTGCTGCCGTTCTGGGTGTACATCGGGAAGACCACGAGGTGCTGCCGGCCGTTGACGCGGTGCTTCTGCGGCTGGAAGGCCTGCAGGGATTCCAGGAAGTCCGGAACGCCGAACCCGGCGTCGGCCCAGCGGCCGAAGTCGCTGACGAGGAGGTTGAGGTAGTCCGCGTCGTGCGGGAAGGCGGGGGCGAGTTCCCGGATGGCCGCCGTGACGGTTTCAACGTGGCCGGCCGCGGCCGCGTGGTCGGCGGCGTCGGGGACCGATCCGTCCTGGACCTGGAGTCCCTGGAGCGCGGTGGCGGCAGCCTTGAGGCGCAGCCACTCCGGGGAGCCGGCGGTGATGGGGGCAGTGGCGGTGATTGCGGTGGTAGTCATCGTCAACGTGCACCTTTCTGTTTGCTGGGAGCGTCGCTCAGTGTCTATGGCGAGCGTAGCAAGCAAACAGCAGTCCTAATGCAAAATCACCTTGAGCATAAGAAACTCTGTGGCAAGTGGGCCGGGAAGCCCGCTCCAGCTCCAGCTGGGTGCGGGGCTGCCCGGTGCAGGGCCGGACGTGGACTACTTTCCGGCGTCGTCCGCCTGGACAAGCTTCAGCGACACCGAGTTGATGCAGTAGCGCTGGTCGGTCGGCGTTCCGTACCCCTCGCCGTCAAACACGTGGCCCAGGTGCGAATCGCAGGTGGCGCAGCGGACCTCAACCCGTTCCATGCCCAGGGTGCGGTCATGGATGTAGCGGACCGTGCCGTCGGCGAGCGGGGCCCAGAAGGAGGGCCAGCCGCAGTGCGAGTCGAACTTTTCGTCGCTCGTGAAGAGCTCGGCGCCGCACGCCCGGCACTGGTAGACGCCGGCGGTGTGGGTGTCCCAGTACTCGCCGGTGTAGGGACGCTCGGTGCCGGCCTGCCGCAGCACCCGGTACTCCTCAGGGGTCAGTTCCTGGCGCCATTGCTCGTCCGACTTTGCCACGGGTGCGGCAGCCTCTTCGGCGTCCGCCCCGGCAGCGGCCTCGGCGGGGACTTGGGCGGGCATGACTTTGGGCCTGTTGTTGAAGATGTTCATAGCCTGGATAACGCTCAGGAGTCCCCGATAAATCCCGATCCGGCGTAGAGATGCAGCACCGGCAGGCCCAACTTGTCCTGCGCCTTGTTGGCCCAGTCGGTGTGGAAGGTGTCGGCCACGGCGTGCGGCCGGGTGACCACCACAGCCTGGGCGGCACCGAGTTCCTTGACCTTGGTAACCAGGCCGTCGACTGCCTTGCCCTCGAGGATTTCGCCGGAAACCCCGCCGCCCAGCCCGGCAAGGGCCGCAAGCGATGTTGCCAGCGTCTCGGCGGCCTCGGCACGTTCCCCGGCAGGGTCCGAGTGTGCCGTCAGTTCACGGAAGGCCTTGGAAATTTCCAGCAGGGACAGGTTCTCCAGGAAATCCACCAGCAGGTGCCGTTCAGTATTGGCCGGCACCAGGACCACCAGCGGAGCGTCGCCGCCGGCAACCAGGGCTTTGATGTTGACGCGGTCATCCGCGCCGAGGGGCTCTTCTGTCAAAATGACGATTGGATCACTCATGACCCCAGCCTAGTCGGGCCCCGTTGGCCCTGCACGAATTTGCCGGTGTCCGTTGGCCGGATGCCGCTGTGAGCGGCGATTTCGGTAAGAATGGTGCCATGGTTTCCTCCCAGCGCCTCCTGCCGGACCCGCACCGGATCCCGACTGCCCGCGCCCGGGCGGCCACTGCCGCCGCTACTGCCGCCGCTACGGCCGCCGCCACGGCCGCTGCTGCCGGGGCCGACAGTTCGCTCTCTGCCAAAGCCAAGTGGGCCCTCGGCGGCGTCATTGGTGGCGGCGCCGCGGCCGGCCTGCTCGCCGCCGGATCGTCGGCCCTGGCCCTGTACTTTGCCCGCCGGGTGATCACCCCGGCCAGGGTGCGGGACGAGGATCAGGAAATCCTTGCCGTGATCCGCGACGGGCGCCGGCTGCAGGTTATTCTCGCAGCCACCCCCGATGCCACCGTGGAGGGCGTGTACGGCTTCTTTTTCGACGGCGGCCGGGGACATGCGCGGATCGGCAGGATCGTGTCGTACTCGCCGGCGGAGCGCACGGTGCTCCGCGAAGTCGAGGCGGTCTACAGCGGCGACCTCAGCACGGCGCGGCGCGGCTGGTGGAGCGGCGCCACGCACCCGGACGCCGCCAGCATCGGCCTCGCCTCGGAAGACGTACTGATCGACGTCGACGGCGGGACCGCACCGGCGTGGCTTATCCGCGCACCCGACGCGGACACCTGGGCGATCATGGTCCACGGGCGCGGGGCGACCCGGCACGAGGGCCTGCGGGCAGCCCGGACAGCCCACACGCTGGGCATGTCCAGCCTGCTGATCTCCTACCGCAACGACGGGCTCGCGCCGTCGGCCGTGGACGGACGCTACGGGCTCGGTTCCACCGAATGGCGGGACGTGGAGGCAGCCATCGGGTACGCGCTGGCGCAGGGCGCCCGCGAGGTGGTGCTGTTCGGCTGGTCGATGGGCGGTGCCATCTGCCTGCAGACCGCTGACCTGTCCCGCTACCGCCACGTGATCCGGGCCATGGTGCTCGACGCCCCCGTCATCAGCTGGGTGAACGTACTCGCGCACCACGCGGAGCTTAACCGGATCCCGTCCGCCGTCGGCCGCTACGGGCAACTGATGATGAGCCACAAGCTGGGCCGGAGGCTGACCGGCCTCGCCGCGCCGGTGGACCTGAAGACGATGGACTGGGTCGCGCGCGCCGTGGAACTGCGGACGCCGACGCTGATCATCCACAGTGTCGACGACGAGTACGTCCCGTACGGGCCCTCGGCCGCGCTGGCCGCGAAGAACCCGGAGATGGTCACGTTCGAGAAGTTCGACCGTGCCCTGCACACCAAGGAATGGAACGTGGACCCGGAGCGCTGGGACGGGCTCGTGACCGCCTGGCTGCGGCTGCAGCTCGCCCCGCGCGCCAACCCCGGCCAGTCCAGCCCGGGCTAGCTGCGGCCGGTGCCGATCCTGGCGGTCCGGGCGCCGGTGAGCCGGATCAGTTCGGCCGGGCTCAGCTCGATGTCCAGACCCCGCCGGCCGCCGGAGACCAGGATCGTCTCAAGCCGCAGGGCGCTGTCGTCGACCACAGTGGGGGAGGCCTGCCGCTGCCCGAGCGGCGAGATGCCGCCGAGCACATAACCGGTCCGGCGTTCGGCGGCAGCCGGATCCGCCATGGCAGCCTTCTTCGCCCCCAGCGCGCCGGCCATCGCTTTGAGGTCCAGGCTGCCGCTCACCGGAACGACGCCGACGGCGAGCCGGCCGTCGACGTCGACCATCAGGGTCTTGAACACCCGGGCGGGATCGATGCCGAGCACCTCGGCGGCTTCCAGCCCGTAGCTGGCCGCCGCGGGGTCGTGGCTGTAGGGGTGGGCGACGAAAGGAACCCCCGCCGCCGCGAGTGCCGCGGTGGCCGGGGTTCCCTGGGACGCCTGTTTGCGGGCCATGGACGTGGAGGTCAGGAGGCCTGCGGGAGCGCGGCAACCTTGCGCTTGATCCGGCCCAGCATCGCCGTCATACCGCGCATGCGCAGGGGAGTGATGGCGCGGGTCAGGCCCAGCAGCTCCGGCATGTCGTCCGGCACGGCAAGGATCTCCGCGGCGCTGAGACCGTCGAGGCCCTCGTGCAGGACACCGGCGAAGCCCCGGGTGGTGGGTGCCTCGGGCGGCGCCTTGAAGAAGAGCCGCACGTTTCCGGCCGGGCCGCCGTCGTGCTGTTCCGTCTCAATAGTCAGGAACAGCGGCGACTGGCATTCGACCACCTGTTCCAGCAGTTCCGGGTGGTCATTGAACCGGTCCGGGAGCTCGGGCAGCCCGCGGGAGAAATCCAGCAGGAGCTGCAGCCGTTCGGGTTCCGTCAGGGCCTGGAAGTCGTCAACAATTTCCGCCAGCGCGGCGGGGAGGGCAGGAGTATTCATCAGTTCCAGCTTACGCCCGGGACTACCTGGCTGCCGGAACGGTGCCGCGTTCGGTGCCCTTGGCGATCGGGACCCGTACGGCGTTGCCCCACTCGGTCCACGAGCCGTCGTAGTTGCGGACGGTGTCGAAACCCAGGAGGTACTTCAGCGCAAACCAGGTGTGGCTGGACCGCTCGCCGATGCGGCAGTAGGCCACGACGTCGTCGCCGGCCTGCAGGCCCGCCTCGCCGAGGTAGAGCGCCTCAAGTTCGGGGCGGTTGCGGTAGGTTCCGTCGCCGGCGGCGGCGCGGGCCCACGGGATGGAGGCCGCCGTCGGGATGTGGCCGCCGCGGAGGGCACCTTCCTCCGGGTAAGCCGGCATGTGCGTGCGCTGGCCGGTGTATTCCTCGGGGGAGCGGACATCGATCAGCGGCTTGCCGAAGTGCGCCAGGACATCCTCCTTAAAGGCCCGGATCGGGGCGTCGTTGCGCTCCACCACGGGGTACTCGCCAGGCGCCGGCACGGTGGTCTCGGTGGCGAGGGCGCGGTCCTCGGCGATCCACTTGTCGCGGCCGCCGTCCAGGAGCCGGACGTCCTCGTGGCCAAAGAGCGTAAACACCCACAGGGCATAGGCGGCCCACCAGTTGGACTTGTCGCCGTAGATCACCACGGTGCTGTCGCGGGAGATCCCCTTGGCAGCTGCCAGTGCGGCAAACGCCTCGCCGTCCACGTAGTCGCGGGTGACCTGGTCGTTCAGGTCCGTGTGCCAGTCGATTTTCACCGCTCCGGGGATGTGGCCGGTCTCGTAGACCAGCACATCCTCGTCGGATTCCACCACCACCAGCTTGCCGCCGTCGAGGGCGCCGGCTTCGATTTCTGTTGCCAGCCACTCGGTGGAGACCAGCCGCTCGGGGTGGGCGTAGGCGGCAAACTTTTCGTTTTGTTCAACGGGATAGGACATGCGATGGCCTTTCACTGAAACGGTCAGGGCCGGGCCGCGGAAGGATGGATCGCGGCGCCGGGTCTGTTACCACCCTAGCCACGGCCCGCCGGGAATGTCCTGCCTCCTTCACACTCTGAAATATGGCCTTCGTCACGCAGGCCGGCCTGCGGCGCGGACCCGTCGCGGGCGGGGCAGCGCATTGCCGGTATTCTTTCTGGGGACAAGAGACCAGCAGAACGGACCACCTTGGTACAGATCGAACAGCTCGCCGCCCGCACCCCGGCAGTTTCAGTGGATGAACTCCTCAACGGTTTTTATCCCTCGCCGCGCTTCGGTGAGG
>JBKKDK010000149.1:0-5522 GCA_046708245.1 Arthrobacter sp. | reverse complement strand
CGCCCCGATGGCGATCCTGCCGCTGTTACCCATGTGACGCATGTGACCAATCATCCCTGAGCCGGGCCTACTTCACGACGTAACCGCGCATGGACGCCATGATTGCTGTAACACTCTGCTCGCGGGTCCGTTCCGGGTTGTAGGTCTGCCGGTCGAGGCCCACCACAAAGCAGGCGCCGAAGATCGCGGTTTCGAGGCTGCCGCGGGAGACTGCCGGATCCACCGGGTAAGCCGCCGCCACCCCGTCGATGGCCGCGCCGATCACGGCCAGCAGGCGTCCGCGCAGTTCGGTGAAGGTCTCCTGCCATTCGCTGGGAGTCCGCCAGTTCTCACTGACCCACAAACGGGCAAAGGAGGGGTACTCCGCCATGAAGTCCATGGCCTGCCCGATCATCTCCTCCATGGCGGCAAGGGGATCGGCCGAGGTGTCCTTGACGCTCAACAGCCGTGCCAGCAGGATGTCCACCCCATGACGCAGCAGCTGGGCAATCAGGTCCGACTTGCTGCCGAAGTTGTAATACACGGTGCCCTTGGACACCCCGGCGGCCGCCGCGATCTCGTCGACCGTAACCCCCGCCGCGCCGCGTTGACCGATCAGCTCCATGGATGCCTCGAACACCTTTTGCCTGGTGGCGTTGGTCCGCACCGGACGGAGCTTCTTCCCGTCGCCGCCGGCTGTGTCCGGGGCGCCGGCGGACCCCGGGCCGCGGTCCAAAGGGCTGTTGTTCATACGGCGATCTCCGGCTTCAGGGTCTTGAGGGTCCAGTACTTGTGCTTGCGCACGGCCACGGTCGACATCGCCATACCCAGCAAAGTGTAGCCAAGCAGCCCCAGCATGGTGGGCAGGATGATGGCGAGGTCGGCTCCGTAGATCAGGTGCCGCATGCCGCTGACCACGTACCCCATGGGCAGGACCTGGTGCACCACATGCAGCGGCTCGGGTGTGGTCTGCCAGGGGAAGGTGCCGCCGGAGGAGACCAGCTGGAGGACCAGCAGGATGAGGACCACCAGCTTGCCGGGCGAGCCGAGCAGCGCCACGACACCCTGGATGATGGCGCTGAACGCCATGGCCGCGGCCAGCATCAGGAACCACATCAGCACTGGGTGGGCCGGGTTAAGCCCCAGGCCCACGTCCACCACCAGGGTCAGCAGGCTCGCCTGGACGCCTGCGACGGCCAGGAACGGAAGCCAGCCCCCGACGGCGATCTTCCACGCCGGGGCATTTGAGGCCAGGGCCCGCTGGGTGACCGGCCGCATCGCCTGGATCAGCATAAAGACACCGATCCACAGGGCCAGGGTGAGGAAGAACGGCGCGAGCCCCGCCCCGTAGGAACCGGCTTTGGCCTGCGAGACGTTGCTGACGGCGACCGGATCGGCCATCACCCGGGCCAGGCTGCTTTTCTGGGCGTCGTCGGGGTTGGGCACTTCCCCGGCGCCCCCGGCGAGCTCGCCTGCGAGGGTTCCGGCGCCGTCCGCGGCTGCGGCCGCCCCGGTCTCCAGCCGGGCCGCACCGTCATCGAGTTTCTGTGCGCCCTGCGCGAGCTTCCCGGCGCCGTCAACGGCGCTTTGCTGCCCTGCGGCGAGGGTGCCCGCGCCGCCTGCGACCTGCCCGGCGCCGGACGCTGCCTTGCCGACGGCGTCGCTGAGGGCCGGTGCCGCGCCGGCAAGCTTGGTGGCCCCGGCGCTGACTGCAGCGGACCCGTCCGCGAGTTGCTGGACCTGGGCGGCAGCCAGCCGCAGTTTGTCGCCTGCCGCCGACGCCGGCGGGGCGGGGGCGGCGTCGAAATCGGCCAGGATCCGGTCGGCCTGGTCCTGGCTGATGATGCCGGCGGCCACGAGCCTGCTGTTCGATGCCAGCACACGTCCGCGCAGCGCCTGCGCCGCGGCCTGTTCCGAGGCGCCAAGCTGTCCGGCGATCCCCTGCAGCTGGGTATTGAGCGCCGCGTTTCCGGCCGCCACCTGCGCCGCGCCGGCCGCGAGCTGCCGGGAATCTGCCGGCAGGGTGGCCGTCCTGTCCTGTAGCTGGCTGAGTCCGCCGCTGAGCTGGGCAGCGCCGGTGCTGAGCGTATTGGCGCCGTCCCGGAGTTTGAGCTGGCCCGCGTAGAGCTCTGCTGTGCCGTTCCTGAGTTCGCCGGTGCCCTGGTGCAGCGCCACCGTGCCGTCGTGCAGGCTGGCGACGCCGCCGGCGAGTTGCCCGGCGCCGTCGGCGGCCTTGAGCATCTGGGTGTGGATGGTGCCGAAGCCGGTGAGGAGCTGGTTTGCGGTTTCCTCGCCCACCTCGGTGGCCACCGTGGCGTGCACGGCGGTGGTGAGTTTGTCCACGATGGTGCTGAGTAGGTAGTTGTTCGCGTCGTTGGTGGTGACGTTGAGCATGGCCTGGCTGGCGGCGTCGAAACTGCCGGGGG
The DNA here is from genome assembly GCA_046708245.1 of Arthrobacter sp. Classification (GTDB taxonomy): domain Bacteria; phylum Actinomycetota; class Actinomycetes; order Actinomycetales; family Micrococcaceae; genus Arthrobacter. Next base: position 3,117 of record JBKKDK010000149.1, on the reverse strand, counting down.
AGACCAGATTGGCCGAGAAGTCCCGGGGGATCTTCAGCGCAAAGGCGTACTTGCCCGTACTGACCCCCTGGTCTGCTTCCTCCGGTCCGGCAACCCTCTGCCAGTTGAAGACGTGTCCGTCGATCAGGCTTTCGGCGACTTTGCTGCCGGCCTCGAGCCGGGTGCCGTCGGCGGATGTGGCGCCGGTGTCCTCGACCACCAGCGCCGCGTCGATCTGGTCCAGCTTGCCGTAGGGATCCCAGTTGGCGTAGAGGTACACGGCGCCGTAGAGCAGCGGCACCAGGGCGAGGGCCAGGATGGTCAGCTTCGGCAGCAGGCCTCCGGTCATGCGTTTGAGTTCGGAGCGGGCCAGCCGCAGCACAGTCACTTTGTGTCCTCTTCCTGGAGAAGGGCGTTGCCAATTGAGGCGGCGGGCCCGGCCCAGCCGTCCGGAAGCTTGGTGACGGTGGCGACGACGGCGAGCGGCCGCCCGGCGTCGTACGCCAGTTCCTCAAGGCGCGGCAGCCAGTCCGCGGGATCGCCGCTGTGGCGGTCGGGTGAGTCGACCACCAGCAGGTCGGTGTTGGGGTTGGCCAGGGCGAGTGCCGTCAGCAGTTCGATGCGCCGGCCCGGGTGGAGCTGTTCGGCCCAGAGCCCGGCGATGTCCTCGAAGCGGTTGACCTTGAGCCAGGGCTTGCTCAGCAGGGCGCCGCGGTACCTGCGGGGGACCAAAGCGAGATCCTCCGTCACGAGGTCGCGGACGCTCAGGTGCTGTTCGGGCTCGTTGACGCCGGGGGAGTCCACGACGGCGCTCGCCGAGCGAACCTGTTTGATCCTGGCGGAGCCGTCCCATTCGACGGTTCCGCCCGAGGGTTTCATGCGACCGGTCAAGGCCAGGGCCAGGGCCGTGCGCTGGTCCTGGCGTGTGCCGGCGACCAGCAGGAGTCCACCGCGCGGTGCCTGGAGTGAGATGGCCGGAAGCAGGTGGTCCCGCCGGCCGTTCACGGAGAGCTGTTGCACGGAGAGCAAGGAAGGCCTTTCGCAGGGGGATGTCTGCTCAAAGCCTAACTAAACTGACCGGTCAGTTCAAATAGATGGGTCTGCGAGTGACGAAAACGACATCCGCGCCGCCGTTGTGCGTGTCCCGGGCGGGTGCTTAGCGGCCGTATTCCTCGAGCAGCCTGAGCCAGACTTCGCTGATGGTCGGGTAGGACGGCACGGCATGCCAAAGGCGGTCCAGCGGGACCTCGCCCACGACCGCGATAGTGGCGGCGTGCAGCAGCTCGGCGACGTCGGGGCCGGCGAATGTGGCGCCCAGCAGCACCTTGCGGTCCTCGTCGATCACCAGCTGGGCCCAGCCCTCATAGTTCTCGGCATGCAGCGAGGACCCTGCCACCTGGATGGGCAGCTCGACCGAGGAGACGTTGTAACCGTCCTTGGTGGCCTGCTGCACGGATCGGCCCACGTTGGCGAGTTCCGGATCGGTGAACACAACGTTCGGGACGGCGTGGTCATCGGCCGTCTGGGCGTAGCGGCTCCACGGCTCCGGGTCGCCGGTGAGTTCGCCCTTCGCCCGCGCCGCGACGGCGTCGCCTGTGGCCCGCGCCTCGTACTTGCCCTGGTGGGTCAGCAGGATCTTCCCGGCGGCGTCGCCGACCGCGTAAAGCCACGGTGTGCCGCCGTCGTCCGTTGCGCCGATGACCCGGCCGGTGGTGTCGGTGTTGAGCCGCAACGCCGTGCCCTCCGCGGCCGCGAGCCCTACGCTCTCCAGTCCGAGCCCTTCGAGTGCCGGGTGGCGGCCGGTGGCGACCAGCAGCTTGTCCGCCGTGACCGTGATCCCGCCGTCGAGGTGCAGGGTGAGGGAGCGGTCGCCGTTCTCACGGACGCTTTGCGTCGCCGTCTGCAGGTGGAGCCGGACGCCGTCGGCGCGCAGCCCGGCGGCCACCAGTTGCGACGCCTCCTCCGGGAAGGCGCCGAGCAGTCCGCGGCGGGCCACGAGGGTCACTGCCGAGCCGAGGCGTGCGTAGGCCTGGGCCAGCTCGGTGCCGGCCACGCCGCCGCCGAGCACGGCCAGCCGTCCGGGGATCTCGTGGGCCGAGGTCGCCTCCCGAGTGGTCCAGTACTCGACGTCGGCCAGCCCCTCGACCGGCGGCACGTTCGGGGTGGATCCGGTGGCCAACACGACGGCGTGCCGCGCCGATAGGGCGTGGGTGTTGCCGTCCCGGCCGGCAACCTCCACCTTCCGCGGGCCCGTGAGCCAGGCGTGGCCGCGGATGAGCTCAATTCCAGTCTCCTGGACCCACTTGACCTGGCTGTCGTCCTGCCAGTTGGAGGTGAAATAGTCGCGCCGCTTCAGCACCGCGGCGGCATCGAGGGTCCGGGTGACGGCCTGCGCGGCACCGGGGACGCGCTGGGCGCCGTGCAGTGCCGTGCCAGGGCGGAGCAGCGCCTTGGACGGCATGCAGGCCCAGTACGAGCACTCACCGCCAACCAGTTCCGCCTCGATCAGCACCGCGGACAGACCGCCCTGGACCACCCGGTCCGCAACGTTCTCGCCCACGGCGCCCGCGCCGATCACAATGACATCGAATTCGCGCTCAGATTGTGCCGTCATGACAAAAGCCTACGCCCGGCGTTCTATGCCAGGCCGGGCTTTCAGGATGGGAGCAGTTAAACAAAGATCCGCACCGGCGGACCGGTGCGGATCTTTTTCTCTGTGCGCCCAAAGGGATTCGAACCCCTGACCTTCTGTTCCGTAGACAGACGCTCTATCCAGCTGAGCTATGGGCGCATTCTCGGCTCCTGGCGAACTTCTCGCTCCCCCGAACCTCGAATTACTTTACGCGAGGTGGGGCCGTACTGCCAAATCGAAACGGGTGTAATCTGGCCGACTAGACCGGTCTATGTGACCTTAGTCACAAAATGATGCCCTGGCGGGTGTGAGGTTCCTTGAATTTCCGGGGTTTTTGATTTCCGGCCTCCCGCACTGCCCGTAATCAGGCCGATTTGGCGGGGGTGATCTAGCCCTACATTTAGGACACACCACTGAACCCGAGGAAGGGAACCGTAATGGGCGATCTGGCGCGACTGCCGTTGCTTGAAAAAGCACCCACCACACATGCCGGTCTGCTGGCATGG
>JBKKDK010000148.1:0-5979 GCA_046708245.1 Arthrobacter sp. | reverse complement strand
GGTTCCGGCAGAAGAATGCGGAGCTGTACCAGGCCAGTTTCGGGGCGCAGTTCATTTCCGGGCTGATCATGCCCGCCATGACGTTCATCGGGAACCTGGTCTATGTGGGGATCGCCGTGGTGGGCGGCCTGCAGGTGGCCGCCGGAGCGATGCAGCTGGGCGCCGTGCAGGCGTTTATCCAGTACTCGCGGCAGTTCACCCAGCCGCTGGCCCAGCTCGGCTCGATGGCGAACCTGCTGCAGTCCGGGGTGGCCTCGGCGGAACGGGTGTTCGAACTGCTGGACACGGACGAGCAGTCACCGGACCCCGCTTCGGGTGGTGCCCCTTCCGGCGGCCGCGGGCGGCTGGTGTTCGAGGACGTGTCCTTCTCATACTCGCCGGACAAGCCGCTGATCTCTTCCCTGAGTTTGGTCGCGGAGCCGGGGCAGACGGTGGCGATTGTTGGGCCGACCGGGGCGGGCAAGACCACGCTGGTGAACCTGATGATGCGGTTCTACGAGATCGACGCCGGGCGGATCACGCTCGACGGCGTTGGCGTCACCGCGATGACCCGCGACGAGCTGCGCTCGCGGATGGGCATGGTGCTGCAGGATACGTGGCTGTTCGGCGGGAGCATCAGGGACAACATCGCGTACGGCCGGCCCTCCGCTTCGGAGGAGGAGATCCTGGAGGCCGCGAGGGCGACGTACGTGGACCGGTTCGTCCGGTCCCTGCCAGCGGGTTACGACACCGTGCTCGAGGACGAGGGCTCCAATGTCTCGGCCGGCGAGAAGCAGCTGCTCACCATCGCCCGGGCATTCCTGGCCCGGCCGTCGGTTTTGATTCTGGACGAGGCGACTTCTTCCGTGGACACCCGCACCGAGGTGCTGGTGCAGAAGGCGATGAGCGCTTTGCGGAGCGACCGGACTTCGTTTGTCATTGCCCACCGCCTCTCCACCATCCGCGACGCCGACCTCATCCTGGTGATGGAGGCCGGGCAGATCGTGGAGCAGGGGACGCACACTTCCTTGTTGGCGGCGGGTGGCGCGTACGCGGCGCTGTATGCGGCGCAATTCGCGGCGCCTGTGGCGGAGGTTTGAGGGCGCTGATTGCTGACCCGCAGGGGTTGAACGAAGCGATCATCCACGGTGCGACGGAGGGTGGAGTTCGCGGATGCTCCCGCCGGCGGACAGTAGAGGGTCGGCTTGGAAGCTCGAGGGGTCCCCATCGCATCGGCCGGGAGCTGCGGCCGTGCATCAGGAGCTGTCCGGCTTGATGCTCCGACGTAAGGGGCGTGTCGATTAGCCGACAGAATCATCCAGAAGTGATGGCCTCGGTCATGGCGTTGAAGCGGTCTGCGCCTTCCAGGTTTTTCTGTTACCCGGTTGGGGCATACCTCAACCGGACGTCAGGCAGGAGCCCCAATGGTGTCAGGCTGCGGTGGCCCACATCGATTGTCGACACATGTTGTTCCGCATCCTAGATTTCACCCTGACACTCATCGTTAGGAGTAGGGGGCAGTCCCCAGCGTCAGCTAGAGGGCGTCGAGCTGGACAGGATCTTTAGGGACAGGGCTGCGTCATGCTTGTCTTGTGCGTGGCCGCCGCCGGTCCGTCGCCGTCGTCGCGATGCTGGTGTTGGTCACCGTGGCCGCCCCCGTGGGGGAGTGCCGCATAGCCGCGCTTGAGCCGGATCGCCGGCGGCAGGCTGTGGTTGGCCGCCAGGATCCGGAGCGCATCCATCGCCGGCGTCCGGTCGGCAGGCTCCAGCAGTTGCCAGGACCGGTGCCCTGGATCAGCAAGCTCCTGGTGCAGGGTCAGGATGCGGGACTTGTCCCTAGCCTTTCATCTTGGCGGCGGTGGCTAGCGGGGACGTGATCGTGGCGCAGAAGACGACGGCGTCATCGAGGTGCCGGTTCTTGTCCCGGAAGGCGGCGCCCTTGAAGACCTCGCAATCCCAGAAACTCGTTTCCCGCAGGATCAATGCATGACCGGGGGTGTAGCCGATAGTCTGCCCCATCATGAGGGACCTAGTAGCCGTTAAGCCACGCGGGATTGTTTTGCGGGCGGGGTGTACGCGCATCCAAGATCCACGCATGCATTGGGATTTTCGGGGCGCGGGAGAGCGCGGAATTTGTCGCCGTGGGGGACCGGCGGGTTACGCGGCAGATATCAGGCAATGGATTAGATCTGGGGCCAACCGCAGTCTCTAGCAAAGAGTGGGTTGTGAATGCCTGCTGGTTGAATTCGTGGACTCATCGCACGGAGACGTCATGCTGGGCGGCTGACCGAGGGCCGTTGTTCAGAATCAGCGGCAGCAGGGCCGCGGGGGAGGGGGCAACCGCGGCCGCATGCGACCCTTCTTCGATCTCCCCGTACCCCCAGCGTGCGAATATCGTGGGGATTCCGTGTTCGGCTGCTCCCGCAACATCGTAGCTTCGGTCTCCGACCATTGCGGGGCTGGAGATGTCCACGCCTTCGGACTGGAGCCGGAGCAGCAATTCGGCGATGACCTCCGCCTTGCTCGCTCTTCCCTCGGAGTCCGACGCACCGCATACGTTGATGAAGAAGCCTTCCATTCCAAACCTTCGTGCGAGGCTTACTGCTTGGTCTTCCACCTTGGATGTGGCGACAGCCATTGGAATCCCGGCCGAGTGCAGGTGTTTGAGCAGGTCCATAATCCCGTCGTATGGGCTGGACTGTTCAGCGCCATGATCGGCGTATGCCTTGCGGTAGTGTTGGAGGGCCTTTTGGGCGGTTTTTTCGTCCAGTTGTGAGACTGTTCTGAAGGACTCGATCATCGGCGGCCCGACGAATCGGCGCAGTTTGTCCATCGCGGGCACTGGCGCTCCTACCGCTGCCAGGGCCTGGGCAGCACTTGCTGTAACGCCGGGTGCTGAATCTAGGAGCGTTCCGTCCATGTCGAACAAGATGCAGCTAATGCCAGTGAGAGAGGGCCGGGCCTGGTGCAGAAGTGTCATTTTTTTCGAGGGCTTTCGGTCTTGAAGTTGGTTCCGTTCCGGTTGGGTCCGGGGGATTATTGCTGTGAAGGGTAGGCATGGATCGAGTGAGTCTTGATCAGATAGATCAGAGGATTCTTGCGGAGCTTACGAAGAACGCTCGCATCAGCCATGCAGAGCTGGCGACCAAAGTCCTCCTGTCGAGGAATGCTGTGCGCCAGCGGATCGATCGGATGGAGCGGCAGGGGTACATCCAGGGGTACACGATTGTTGCCGGCCCTCCGGGCCAGGGCCCGGTGTCCGCCTTCCTGATGGTTTACAGGAAGGACCGGGTGCGGGGGGTGGACGTCATCTCCGTGTTGCGGTCGATTCCCGAAGTGGTTCTGTGCGATGTTGTGAGCGGTGACTTTGATCTTCTGGTGAGGGTCGAGGCCCGGTCGCTGGAGAGGGTTCAGGAGATCTGGGAGCAGATCGCTGCTACTCCCGGAGTCACGGACACGGTGACGGCCATGACGCTTTCCAGTTTCATCAGGCGGGGCGCCGGAGGTGCCCGCGCCACGGAGTGAAAGTGATCAGACTCCGGTCATGTTTGGATTTCTGACAGGCAGCACGGCGGATTCCAGCAGTGACCGAGCTGCGTCCCGGTCCAAGAGGTTCTTTCTGGTGACGATGTCCAGAACGGTTGATCCGTCCTGGAGGGCTTCCTTGGCCACTGCTGCTGCGGTGGCATACCCGATGGCCGGTATCAAGGCCGTTGCAAGTCCCACCGAGGCTGCCGTCTGGCGGGCGAGGCGTCCGGTGTTCGGTTCGATTCCTTCCATGCAGTATCGACGAAGTGCCCGTGCTCCTTGTTCGAGCCATGAAGTGCTCTGAAGAAGGACGTGGGCAATGACAGGTTCGAAGGCATTGAGCTGGAGTTGCCCGTTGTCTGCAGCCATCGTCACTGTGGTGTCAGCGCCGGCGACCGCGAAGGCAATCTGATTCATGGCCTCCGGGATGACAGGGTTGACCTTCCCGGCATGATTGATGACCCGGCCTGGCGCGGTGGCAGGATGATCTCGCCGAATCCGTTCTGTGGACCGCTCGACAGCAGCACGGAGGTCGCTGCTGATTTTGGACAGCTTGATGGCCGTGCGTTTCAGCATGCCTGACATGTGCATGAAAACGCCCACGTCGGATGTCGCTTCGATGAGATCAGCGGCCGGAATGACTGGGACGCCGGAGACCTCGGATAGCGCCCGAAGTACGAGTTGCTGATACCCGGGTTCGGCGGTGATGCCGGTCCCGATGGCTGTGGCGCCCAGGCTGCACTCGAGCATCAGCGCTGTGGATTCCATAAGCCTGGAGCGGTCTTCTTCCATGGTCGCGGCGAAGGCATTGAACTCCTGCCCGAGGGTCATCGGGACGGCGTCCTGAAGCTGTGTTCTGCCCATCTTCACAATGTCGGCGAATTCAGCGCCCTTGCTGCGGGCTGATTCGGCGAGTTGGCCCAGCTCGTGGTTGAGTTCTGCGGTGGCGAAAATCAGTGCCAGCTTGATCGCCGTTGGATAGGTGTCATTGGTGGATTGGCACCGGTTGACGTGATCAATGGGGTGTAGGTGCTGGTATTCGCCGCGGCGGTGGCCTAGTTTTTCCAGCGCAAGGTTCGCGATTACCTCGTTGGCATTCATGTTCGTGCTCGTGCCGGCGCCTCCCTGGATGACGTCCACGCAGAACTGTTCGTGGTGATGTCCGTCCTGGATTTCCTGGCACGCTTCGCGGATCGCTGTCGCTTCCCGCGGATTGAGGATGCCCAGTTCGCAGTTGGCCCGCGCCGCAGCGTTCTTGATCATGGCCAGGGAACGCACCAGATGCGGGTGGCGGGAGACAGGTATCCCGCTGATGGTGAAGTTTTCCAAGGCCCGTGCGGTGTGTGCTCCCCAATAGGCTGTGGCCGGTACAGTAACGCTCCCGAGCGAATCCGTCTCGATGCGGGTGGTCATGGTTTTCAGTCCTCCGTGTGGAAGTTTGGGTGTGGTGCGCAGCCGCGTGCCGCTCCGAGGGAATTGGAGGGGCGCATGGCCCGGTCGCGCCCCTCCAGTTCGATCAGTTCTTGATGCAGATGACTTTGGGCTGGGTCATCTCCTCATACGCGAAATGGACGCCCTCCCTGCCCATGCTCCCGTACTTAGCCCCGCCGATCGGCATGCCGTCTATCCGGTAATCAGAGGAATCATTGATCATGACGCCGCCTGCTTCGAGCTGGCGGGCCGCGTCCATGGCCCTGGCCAGGGAGTCGGTGAATATGCCCGCATGAAGACTGAACTCGATGGCATTGGCGACATCGATGGCCTCTTCGAAGGTGTTGAATTTACGAAGCATGACCACAGGGCCGAAAACCTCCTCCCTCCACAGGCTGCTGTCCGCCGGGACGGCTTCCAGGACGGTCGGCTGAAGCACATTGCCGTCCGTGACGTTGCCTGAGAGCAGGACAGCGCCGGCGTCGAGGGCCACGTCCAGTTTGGACTGGAGCTCCTGCAATGCTGTGGGGCTGATCATGGGTCCGACATCCGTCTGTTCATCCGATGGATCTCCGGCAACCAACCGCGCCGTTGCCTGCAGGAAGCGCTGGCGGAACGCGCCGTACACGGGGGCGGCTACGAGGATCCGCTGCACCCCCACGCAGTTCTGGCCGGCGGCCCAAAACGCTCCGGAGACGCAGGATTCCACTGCGTTCTCGATGTCGGCATCGTCCAGGACGATCACGGGCGCATTTCCGCCGAGATCCATGGAAAGCTTCTTCAGGCCTGCGGTGCGGGCGATGCTCTCACCCGTGGAGAACCCCCCGGTGAAGGACACCATTCGTACGTCCCGGGACCTAATGATTTTTTCGGCCACTTCCCGGTCGCCATGAACAATCGTGAGGGCCTCCGGCGGGAGCCCGGAGCTCACGAGGGCGTCCGTGAGCAGCTGGGCTGACAGGGGAGTCAGTGCAGAGGGTTTGAGGATCACGGCGTTTCCTCCGGCGATTGCCGGGCCGATCTTGTGTGCCACCAGGTTGA
>JBKKDK010000147.1:0-18005 GCA_046708245.1 Arthrobacter sp. | reverse complement strand
CAGGAATCCATCGCCGAGCAGGCCACCCGCGTTGGCCAGCCGTACGTCAACCAGCGTTGGCTCGGCGGTATGCTGACCAACTTCCAGACGGTCTCCAAGCGCATCCAGCGCATGAAGGAACTCGAAGAGATTGACTTCGACGACGTCGCCGGTTCCGCATACACCAAGAAGGAACTGCTGCTCCTTCGTCGCGAACTCACCAAGCTGGAAACCAACCTTGGCGGTATCCGCAACCTGACCAAGGCACCTTCCGTGCTCTGGATCGTGGACACCAAGAAGGAACACCTCGCCGTTGACGAGGCCAAGAAGCTGAACATCCCGGTTGTTGCCATCCTGGACACCAACTGCGATCCCGACGAAGTCGACTTCCCGATCCCGGGCAACGACGACGCCATCCGCTCCGTCAACCTCCTGACCCGCGTTGTGGCCGACGCCGTTGCTGAGGGCCTGATCGCCCGCAACCAGCGCGCAACCGGCACCACCGAAGCTCCGGAAGAGCCGCTGGCCGAGTGGGAGCGCGAGCTCCTCGAAGGCAGCAAGGCCGAAGCCGCGGCCGCTCCCGAGGCTGAGGCTGCTCCGGCCGCCGCCGCCGAAGAAGCACCCGCAGCCGAAGAGGCGCCTGCTGCAGAGGAAGCCCCGGCAGCTGCCGAGGCCACCCCGGCTGCTGACGACGCCGCTGGCGAAACCAAGTAGTCAGTCAGGAACACTGCCAGCTCAGCTGACAAGTAAATCTGGACCTCCCCGCACGCTGTCCGCAGCGTAGGGGTACCGACAGGATGGCCGCTCACCGGGTGAGCAGCTGTCCTGTCGGTCCGTACACCACACACATTTCTAGACAGAGGGGTTCACATGGCGAACTACACTGCCGCTGATATCAAGGCTCTGCGCGAGCGCACGGGCGCCGGCATGATGGATGTCAAGAAGGCTCTTGACGAAGCCAACGGTGACGCCGAGAAGGCCATCGAGATCATCCGCATCAAGGGCCTCAAGGGCGCTACCAAGCGCGAAGGCCGCTCCACCGCAGAAGGCCTGGTCGCTGCCAAGGTCGACGGCGGCGTTGGCGTGATGATTGAAGTCAACTGCGAGACCGACTTCGTCGCGAAGGCTGACAAGTTCATCCAGCTCGCCGACAAGGTCCTGGCCGTTGCAGTCGAGTCCGGCGCTGCCGACCTCGAGACCCTGCTGGCCACTGACGTTGACGGCAAGCCGCTGTCCGAGGTCGTCGTCGAAGAGGGCGCCGTGCTGGGCGAAAAGGTCGTTGTCCGCCGCATTTCCCGCATCGAGGGTGCAACGGTCGACGCTTACCTGCACAAGACCTCCAAGGATCTCCCGGCCCAGGTCGGCGTCCTGTTCGCTGTTGACGGCGAAGGCGAAGCAGCTGCCACCGCAGCCCACGACGTCGCTGTCCACGTCGCCGCGATGTCCCCGAACTACCTCTCCCGCGAGGACGTTCCGGCCGAGCTCGTCGAGTCCGAGCGCCGCATCGCCGAGGAGACGGCCAAGGCTGAAGGCAAGCCCGAGGCTGCAATGACCAAGATTGTGGAAGGCCGCGTCACGGGCTTCTACAAGGGCGAGGTCCTCCTCGACCAGGCATTCGCCAAGGATGCCAAGAAGTCTGTCGCGCAGGTCCTCGAAGAGGCCGGCGTCAAAGGCACCGCGTTCACGCGTTTCCGCGTTGGTTCCTAGTCAGCCAACTGTCCGGCATTAGCCGGACACGCAAAGGGGGTGGTCACTGTTGTGGCCACCCCTTTTGCATGCACACGGGGCAAGCACCAGCAGCCGGAGGCGCAATGACGCCTTTGGTTCCCCGGCACGATAACCTTTTTCAGAGTTCACCAACGGGAAGGCACCATGGAAACCGTCACCAATTCAGTCCAGCCGAAGAAGAGCCGCCGCAGAGTCCTGTTGAAGCTTTCCGGCGAGGTCTTCGGCGGCGGGAAACTGGGCGTAGACCCTGACACCGTCCGCGGCGTGGCCAAGCAGATCGCAGCCGCGGTGCCCGACGTCGAGGTCGCAATCGTCGTCGGCGGCGGCAACTTCTTCCGCGGTGCAGAACTGTCCCAGAGCGGCATGGACCGCTCCCGCGCAGACTACATGGGCATGCTGGGTACCGTGATGAACTGCCTGGCACTCCAGGATTTCCTGGAGCAGGCCGGCGTCGAGACCCGCGTGCAGAGCGCCATCACCATGGGCCAGGTCGCCGAAGCCTACATTCCCCGCCGCGCCATCCGGCACATGGAGAAAGGCCGCGTCGTGATCTTCGGCGCCGGCGCCGGACTCCCGTATTTCTCCACCGACACCGTGGCGGCGCAGCGCGCCATGGAGGTCCACGCCGACGTCGTCCTGATGGCCAAAAGCGGCGTCGACGGCGTCTACACGGCGGACCCGAAGAAGGACCCCACGGCCGAAAAGCTCCACACGCTCAGCTACGACGACGCGCTGCGGCGCGACATCCGGGTGATGGACCAGACCGCCATGACCATGTGCAAGGACAACAACCTCACCATGGTGGTGTTCGGGATGGAAGGCGAAGGCAACGTCACCCGCGCCATCCTGGGCGAGGAGCTGGGCACCGTAGTCACCCCCTAGCAGCGGCTAGGATGTTTTCAGGACAGTTCCGCTCCCCGGACCAGGGGTGCGGAAGCACAGACGGAATCAATACCGTGCAGCACTCCCGCCCGCCGGGATGCACCAATTTCTGAGGAGAGATCGTGATCGAAGAAACCTTGCTCGAAGCCGGGGACAAGATGGACAAGGCGGTTGAAGTAGCCAAGGAAGACTTCGCCTCGATCCGGACGGGCCGGGCGACGCCGGGCCTGTACAACCGCGTGCTGGTGGAATACTACGGTTCGCCGACGCCGCTGCAGCAGCTGGCCTCCTTTGCCGTCCCGGACGCCCGGACCATCCTCATCACCCCGTTCGACAAGACCGCGCTGCGGGATATCGAACGCGCGCTGAGCGACTCCGAGGTGGGCGCCAACCCCTCCAACGACGGCAACGTCATCCGGATCACCATTCCGGAGCTGACCCAGGAGCGGCGCAAGGAATACGTCAAAATCGTCAAGTCCAAGGGCGAGGACGCCAAGATCTCCATCCGCAACATCCGCCGCAAGGCCAAGGAAACCCTGGACAAGCTGGTCAAGGACGGCGAAGCCGGCGAGGACGAGGGCAGCCGCGGTGAAAAGGAACTCGACGCCATGACCAAGGCGCACGTCGAAGGCATCGACGAGCTGCTCAAGCGCAAGGAAGCCGAGCTGCTCGAGGTCTGATGGGTCAGGCACAACAGGCTCCCGGACCACACGTCCGGGGGCGGGGGAAACAACGCAGCAACCCGACGCCCAAGGCCGGCAGGAACCTTCCCGCCGCCACGGCGGTGGGCCTCGGCATGCTCCTGGTCGTCCTTGGCGGCCTGCTGTTGCTCCCGCTCGGCTTTGTGCTGGTCGTCACCACGTTCGCCATCTTCGGCGTCTGGGAGATCTTCCGGGCGCTGGAGGCCTCTGGGACGCGGCTGCCGATCATCCCCGTGATGGTCGGCACGGTGGCCATGCCCCTGGCGGCGTACTTCGGCGGCCAGGAAAGCCTGCTGTTCGCCATGCTGCTCAGCAGTGTGGCCGTGCTCCTGTGGCGCTCCCTCGAAGGTGCGGCGGGTTCGGCCCGCAGCATCTTCGCCGGGGTCTTCACCATGGCGTGGGTGCCGTTCCTGATCAGCTTTGCCGTGCTGCCCCTGCACACCTCCGGCGGCGAGACGCCGGTGGGACCCTGGCCCGACGGCGTCGTGCCCCCGGGTGCGTGGCAGATCGCCACCCTGCTGTTGCTGGTGGTGTCCAACGACACCTTCGGGTACCTCGTCGGCGCCTCCCTGGGCAAGCACCCGATGGCCCCGAAGATCAGCCCCAAAAAAACCTGGGAGGGCTTCAGCGGCTCCATTGCCGGCGCCATGGTGATCGGCGTGCTGGCCAGCATCGTCGTGCTGGACAAGCCCTGGTGGGTGGGCGCCGTGCTCGCGGTGGGCATGGTGGCTGCGGCCACGGCGGGCGACCTCGCCGAATCCATGGTCAAACGCGAACTCGGCATCAAGGACATGAGCAGCATCCTGCCCGGCCACGGCGGAGTGATGGACCGGCTGGACTCGATTGTGTTCGCCTCGCCGGTGGCCTTCATCCTTTTCTCCGCCTTCGCCGGCTTGTAGCGGCCGCCCGGTTCCAACCTCGTTCCAACTCCGGCCCTACAATGGTGCCAGCAACCCAGCCGAACGGCATTGAAGGAAACATAGTTACAGTGGACATTCAACGGCAGATTCCTGCTTCCTTTGACCGCGTGCAGCGGAACCAGTATGGCTACAACGCCAAGCAGGTTGATCAGTTCCTGCAGCGCGCCCGGGTGTCGTTCGAATCCCCGAGCGCGGCGGGCCGCCCGGTCAAGAGTGCCGACGTGCGGGCCGTCACGTTCGACCCCGTCAAGGGCGGCTATGCCGCGGCCGGCGTGGACGCCGCGCTGGACCGGCTCGAGGACGCCCTCGCCCTGCGGGAACGCGACGAACTGATCGGCGAACGCGGCGAGGAAGCCTGGCTCCGCGACATCGGCCGGCTGGCCGGGCTGCTCCGCGGCCGGCTCCACCGGCCCGACGGCCAGCGCTTCCGCCGTCCCACCAAGGCCAAGGTCCGCAGCTACAACACCACTGATGTTGATGACCTGTGCCATGAGCTGATCGGCTACCTCGAAGAGGACAGGGCGCTGAGCGTGGACAACGTCCGGCGCGCCGTTTTCCGCCCGGCACTGGGCCGCGAAGGGTACGAGGAAAGCCAGGTGGACGCCTTCCTGGACCGCGCCGTCGAACTGATGGCCGCCATCGACTGACGCCATGCGCGTCAATCCCGCCATGCGCGTCAGGCCCGGCTGCGCATCAGCGTTCGGTCGCCAGCGGCCGTTCGGGCGTATGCAGCCGGGTCATCAGCCGCGTGATGGTCCGCGGTACGCGGTGCCGGGTCGCCCGGGACACCAGGACCATCACCGCGAAAGCTGCCGGGACCGTCCAGGCCGCCGGCTGCGCCAGCCACGACGGCGTCCCGGCCCCGCCCAGCATGGCGCCGGCCACCATCGCCCCGCCGCAGAGCAGCCCGCCGGTCACCATCCCCGCGATCGCCCCGGCGTCCGTGAGGCCGCGCCACCAGATGCCAAGCAGCAGCACCGGGCAGATCGTTGACGCCGTGAACGCGAACACCAGCCCCACGCTGCCCGCCAGCGCCAGGGAGTCCGTCATCGACGCGATCCCCAGCGGCACCAACGCCGAGATGACCGCCGCGAGCCGGAAGCCGCGCACACTGCCGCCGAGCACATCCTGGCTGATCACGCCCGCCAGGGAAACCACCAGCCCGGACGTGGTGGAGAGGAACGCCGCAAACGCGCCCGCCACCACAAGCGCGGACAGCAGGTCCCCGGCCGTCCCGCCGACCAGCCGGCCCGGCAGCAGCAGCACCAGCGCATCGGCCTGCCCGGTCTGCGCCAGGCCGGGCGCGAAGAGGCGCCCGATCAGGCCGTACGCCGTCGGGAACAGGTAGAAAACCGACAACAGTCCCAGCACAATCAGCGTGGTCCGCCGCGCGGACTGGCCGTCCGGGTTGGTGTAGAACCGCACCAGGACGTGCGGCAGCCCGAGGGTGCCGAACAGGAGCGCCACCAGCAGCGAGATGTTCTGGTACGGGCTGGCCGGTGCGGCGGCAGTGGGGTTCACCCCGGCGTCGGACACCGTGGCGGCACCGGTGCCGGCCAGCACGAACAGGATGAACAGCACCGGCACGGCCAGCGCCGTCAGCTTAAGCCAGTACTGGAAGGCCTGGACGAACGTAATGGACCGCATCCCGCCGGCCACCACACTGAAACAGACGACGGCGACCACCGCCACCTGCCCCACCCACGCCGGCAGCCCGGTGGTGATCCGGATCGCCAGGGCGGCGCCGTGGAGCTGCGGGACGATATAGAGCCAGCCGACCAGCACCACCACCACGCTGGTGACGCGGCGGACCGCCCGCGAATCCAGCCGGGCTTCGGTGAAGTCCGGGATCGTGTACGCGCCGGAACGCCGCAGGGGAGCGGCCACAAAAAGCAGCAGCATCAGGTAGCCGGCCGTGTAGCCCACCGGGAACCACAGGGCATCCGTGCCGGAGAGCAGGATCAGCCCGGCGACGCCGAGGAAGCTCGCGGCGGAGAGATACTCCCCGCCGATCGCCGAGGCGTTCCACCAGGGCCGCACGGTGCGCGACGCCACGTAGAAGTCGCCCGTGGTGCGCGAGATCCGCAGTCCGTAGAAGCCGATCACGGCCGTGGCCAGCGAGACGGCGGCGAAGGCCGCGAGGCCAACCACCGGATTCACCGGCGCCTCACTTGTCCCCGGCCAGGTCCCGGTAGCGGGCCTCGTTCCGGGCCGCGGAGCGCACATACAGCCACGCGCTGAGGCCGATCACGGGGTAGATGCCGGCACCCAGGAGCACCCAGTCGAACGGCAGGCCGGCGATCGTCGAGTCGGCCAGCCCGGGCACCAGTCCCAGCATGAGCGGGAACGCCAGCAGGATCAGCAGAAAGCCGAGCGCCACCACCACGCCGAGCCGCAGCTGGGAACGGATCAGCGAACGGACAAAGACCTGCCCGGCGTCGGATTCCTCCGCCGCTTCCCGCGCGTCCGCCGGGGACCGGGCCCCGGGCAGGGCCGTCCGGCCCTGCGTTCCACTGCGGGGCGCGGTCACGCGGACGCGGGTCATGCCTGCGGCCGGATCCGGGTTGACTCCAGTTTCTCCCGGACAGACGGCAGATGCCGGCGGCTGATGGGCAGCTCGGCCCCGGCCACAGTGACGCTGGGCCGCGCCGCCGCGAGTTTCATGTGGCTGACGTGGGTCAGCGCGATCAGGTAGGAGCGGTGCGTCCGGATGAACCCGGCCTCCGCCCATTGCTGCTCCAGGTCGGCCAGCGGGACGCGGATGAGGTAGCTCGCGTCCCCGGTGTGCAGCCTGGCATAGTCGCCCTGCGCCTGCACATAGGTGACGTCCTCGCGCCGGATCATCTTGGTGTGGCCGCCCAGGTCCACGGTGATCATTTCCGGCGCCGGGGCCCCGTCCCTGATCAGGTCGCTGATCCGGCCGATGGACTTCGCCAGCCGCTCGGCCCGCACGGGCTTCAACAGGTAGTCAACAGCGGCCAGCTCGAACGCTTCCAGCGCGCAGTCCTCGTCCGCCGTGACGAACACAACGGCCGGCGGATGGGCGCTGCGGGCAATCACCCGGGCAATGTCCAGCCCGGAGAGCGCGGGCATATGGATGTCGAGGAAGACGGCGTCGACCTCCTCGGCCTCCAGCGCACGGAGCGCCTCGGTCCCGGAGCAGGCGCGGTGGATCGTACCGATCCGGTCATCTTTGCCGAGCAGGAACGCCAGTTCCTCTACGGCGGGCAGCTCGTCGTCGGCGACGAGGACGTTAATCATGGTTCTAGACTACTGCCGCGGGCATTCCGCCCTTCATCAGCCGGATCAGGCGTCGTGGCTGGGCTGCGACTTGGGCACGCGCATGGTGATCAGCGTGCCCTCCCCGGGAGCCGTTTCGATCACGAGCCCGTTGTCCTCGCCGTACACCTGCCGCAGCCTGGCATCGACATTGCGCAGCCCGACGTGGTCGCCGTCGCCGTGCCCGGCCAGGACGGAGCGCAGCTGTTCGGGATCCATGCCCACGCCGTCGTCCTCGATTCTCACCTCGGCGAACGCCCCGGAGTCGTTCGCCGTGATGGAGATGTGGCCCGGGCCTTCTTTGGCTTCGAGGCCGTGCCGGACAGCGTTCTCGACGAGCGGCTGCAGGCTCAGGAAGGGGATCACGGTGCTGAGCACTTCGGGTGCGATCCGCAGGCTGACCTGCACCCGGTCGCCGAACCTGGCACGCTCCAGGAGCAGGTAGCGGTCGATGCAGCGCAGTTCCTCGGCCAGTGTGGTGAAATCGCCGTGCCGGCGGAAGGAGTACCGGGTGAAGTCGGCAAATTCCACCACGAGCTCGCGCGCCCGCACCGGGTCGGTATTGATGAAGGACGCGATGGCGTTCAGCGAGTTGTAGATGAAATGCGGGCTGATCTGGGCACGCAGCGCCCGGACCTCGGCCTCCATCAGCAGCGTCCGGGACGCATCGAGCTCGGCCAGTTCCACCTGCGTGGCCACCCAGTCGGCCACCTCGCCCGTCGCGCGGACCAGTCCCGCGCCGGCGGACGGGGCGAAGGCCGCCACAAAGCCCACCACCCGGGTGCCGGCCTTGATCGGGGCGATCACGACGGCGCGTTCCGCCGCCGGCGCCAGCGTTCCGGCCGGGACGGGGCCGGCCAGGAGCTGCAGCTCACCGGCGGGGATCACCGCGGTGTGGCCGCCGTCGAGCACACGCGCTGCGAGCCCCATCAGCGCGGGTTTGAGTTCCTCGCCGGTGCCGTCCCAGGCGAGGACCCCGTTGGTGTCGGCGATCGCCAGCGCATCGCAGCCCAGCAGGCTGCGCAGCTGGCGGCTGGCCTTGGCGGCGCCGGCCGGATTGAGGCCGGTCCGCAGATGCTGGCCCGCCCGTGAGGCGGCGTGCAGGGTCTGGTAGGTGGCCCGTTCCGCGTCCGTGCCCAGCTCACGGAAGGAGCGGAGGACCTTGAGGCCGACGGCGACGACGACGGCGATCGCCATGGCGATCACGGCGATGGCGGCGGCGGTAAACAGCGGAAAGTTCGGCATGCTGCCCAGCGTATCGCGGGCCCCGCCGGGACGCCGGGCCGCCGCCGCTGGGCGCAGCATCGGGACCGCTGAGCGACCCGGTGCATGCCGGATGTGGAATGTCGCATGTCTCGCGTTGCACAGTGATAGAAGTCACATTGGCCGGGCTGTTTCCATCAGGCCAAGGCAGCCGGTGTGGACTCGCCAGTCTCAATGAGGAGGAACGATGGGTCACGACGCCCAAGAAACGGACGCCGAGGCGGCCGTGGACTTCAAGGAAGTCCAAGCGACGGAGCGCTTCCAGGAATTGCGCAAACGTCACCGCAGCTTCGTCTTTCCGATGGCCATTGCATTCCTGCTCTGGTACTTCGCTTACGTGCTGCTGGCCGACTACGCGGTCGGATTCATGTCCACCAAGGTGTGGGGCAACATCAATATCGGCCTCATCCTGGGCCTGCTGCAGTTCGTGTCCACGTTCGCCATCACCAGCTGGTACGTCAGCTACTCGAACCGGCGCCTGGACCCGATCGCCGCGGAAATCCGCCAGGAGATCGAAGGCCACGAATTCGACAAGCACGGCAACCCGTTGGGCGGAGCAGCGAAATGACACTCATGGTTCCTGCGGTCAACGTCGCCGCACTCAAAGACACCACCCTGCTGAACATGGGCATCTTCGCCCTGTTCGTGGCGGTCACCATGGTGATCGTCTTCCGCGCCAGCCGCAACAACAAGACCGCCGCCGACTACTACGCCGCCGGACGGTCCTTCACCGGATCGCAGAACGGCACCGCCATCGCCGGCGACTACCTCTCCGCGGCCTCCTTCCTCGGCATCACCGGCGCCATCGCCATCAACGGCTACGACGGCTTTATGTACTCCATCGGCTTCCTGGTCGCCTGGCTCGTCGCGCTGCTCCTCGTCGCCGAGCTGCTGCGCAACACCGGCAAGTTCACCATGGCCGATGTGCTCTCCTTCCGGCTCAAGCAGCGCCCCGTGCGCATCGCCGCCGCCATCTCCACCCTCGCGGTGTGCTTCTTCTACCTGCTGGCCCAGATGGCCGGCGCCGGCAGCCTGATCTCGCTGCTGCTGGGCATCAGCGACTGGGGCGGCCAGGCGCTGGTGATCATCGTCGTCGGCGCCCTGATGATCATGTACGTGCTGATCGGCGGCATGAAGGGCACCACCTGGGTGCAGATCATCAAGGCCATCCTGCTGATTGCCGGCGCCGGGGTCATGACCTTCTGGGTCCTGGCGATCTACGGTTTCAACCTCTCGGACCTCCTGGGCGGCGCGGTGGAAACCGCCAACAACCCCGCGGTGCTGAACCCCGGTCTGCAGTACGGGAAGTCCGATACCTCCAAGCTGGACTTTATGTCCCTGGGCCTCGCCCTGGTGCTTGGCACCGCGGCCCTGCCGCACGTGCTGATGCGGTTCTACACGGTTCCCACCGCCAAGGAGGCCCGCAAGTCGGTGGTCTGGTCCATCTGGCTGATCGGCCTGTTCTACCTGTTTACCCTGGTGCTCGGGTACGGCGCGGCCGCCCTCGTCGGGGCGGAAACCATCAAGTCCGCACCCGGCGGCGTGAACTCCGCGGCCCCGCTGCTCGCATTCCACCTCGGCGGGCCGCTGCTGCTGGGCTTCATCTCGGCTGTCGCGTTCGCCACGATCCTCGCCGTGGTGGCCGGGCTCACCATCACCGCCGCGGCATCCTTTGCCCACGACATCTACGCCAACGTGCTCGCCAAGGGCAAAGCGGACCCGGACACCGAGGTCAAGGTGGCGCGGAAGACGGTGATCGTGATCGGCGTGCTGGCGATCGTCGGCGGCATCTTCGCCAATGGACAAAACGTCGCGTTCCTCGTGGCGCTGGCCTTTGCGGTGGCTGCCTCGGCCAACCTGCCGACCATCATCTACTCGCTCTTCTGGCGCCGGTTCACCACTCAGGGTGCCATTTGGAGCATGTATGGCGGACTCGGCTCGGCCATCATCCTGATCGCCCTCTCGCCGGTGGTCTCGGGTGCCAAGACGTCCATGATCCCGGGAGTCAACTTTGCGGTCTTCCCGCTGAGCAACCCCGGCATTGTCTCCATCCCGCTCGCGTTCTTCCTGGGCTGGCTCGGGACGGTGCTGGACAAGAAGCTGGAAGACACCACTAAGCAGGCCGAAATGGAAGTCCGCTCCCTCACGGGTGTGGGTGCCGAAAAGGCCACCAGCC
Source organism: Arthrobacter sp. (assembly GCA_046708245.1). Taxonomy (GTDB): domain Bacteria; phylum Actinomycetota; class Actinomycetes; order Actinomycetales; family Micrococcaceae; genus Arthrobacter. The sequence continues at coordinate 7,077 of JBKKDK010000147.1, read as the reverse complement.
ACTAGGGCCGCGGCCACCGGCCGCAGCCGGAACCAGAAGAGCTCCCGTGCCGTGGCACGGGAGCTCCTCTGGTTGTGGCGCCGGCCCCCACTTCGGCTGTGCGCCGCCCGGCGCTCAGCTGTCGGCCGGGCCCCGCTCCAGGAGCGGCTGGATCCGGAACGGGATCAGCTCGCCCATGGCGAGGGCGGTGTCGGTCCGGTCGACGCCGTCGCACGCCAGGATCTTGCCGTTGATCCGGAACAGGTCCTCGGCGTCGAGCGCCACGACGCGGAGGAGGAGGTCCGCCGACCCCGTCAGGCCGTAGCCCTCCAGGATTTCCGGAATGCCGGCCAGCTCCACCGCCAGCGGGCCCAGTTTCTGCTGCTGGACGTGCACGGAAATAAAAGCCATCAGGGGATAGCCGAGCGAGGCGGGGTTGATGCGCCGTTCGAAGGAGAGGAAAACGTGTTTTTTCTCGAGCTGGGCCATCCGGGCCTGCACGGTATTCCGGGACAGCCCCAGCTTCTGGGCCAGGGCCACCACGGTGCGCCGGGGATCCCCGGCCATGGCCGAAAGCAGTCGGGTGTCGGTGCCATCCAAGGGTTGCATAATGCGCAAGATTAGCACGGTCCGAAGCGCCCCGGCAGGGCATAATGCTCAAGTTAATTCCGGGTGGTTGTACCTGATGAGCATTGTGAGTAGGGTCACAAATATCCGGGGCAACGGCGCCCGGGCGGCCGGCGCGCAGCGGGATCACGAGTCCTGCGGGCACCGGTCAGACGACGTCAGAAGGTTGCGGACAACTGTGTTTACCGACGACGCGGGCAAGGGCGGCATTGCCGCCGGCGGCCCCGGAAACAGTGCAGGATCTAACAGGCGCACGGGCGGCGATCTCGTCCAGCTCATCACCCCCGGGGGTGAACGTGTAAGCCATCCCGAGTTTGACCCCTGGGTCCAGGATGTCACTGACGAACAGCTCGGGGCGCTCTACGAAGACATGGTGGTTATCCGCCGGATCGACGCCGAGGCCACCGCCCTGCAGCGCCAGGGCGAGCTGGCCCTCTGGCCGCCGCTGCTGGGACAGGAAGCAGCCCAGATCGGCTCCGCGAGATCCCTTCGCGACGACGACTTCGTCTTCCCCAGCTACCGCGACAACGGTGTCGCCTACTGCCGCGGGGTAAAGCCGGAGGACCTCGTCCGGGCCTGGCGCGGCAACGCGCTCGCCGGCTGGGACCCCTACACCGTGAACGTCGCCACCCAGCAGATCATCATCGGGGCCCAGACGCTGCACGCCACCGGCTACGCCATGGGCATCCAGAACGACGGCGCCGACTCGGTCGCCATCACGTACTTCGGCGACGGCGCCACGAGCGAGGGCGACGTCAACGAGGCCATGGTCTTCGCGGCAAGCTTCCAGGCCCCGGTGGTCTTTTTCTGCCAGAACAACCATTGGGCCATCTCGGAACCGGTCCGGCTCCAGTCCCACACCCAGATCGCGGACCGCCCCGCCGGCTTCGGCATCCCGAGCATGCGGGTGGACGGCAACGACGTCCTGGCCGTTATGGCCGCAACCCGCATCGCGCTGGACCGCGCCCGCCACGGCGGCGGACCGACCTTCATCGAAGCCGTCACCTACCGGATGGGCCCGCACACGACGGCGGACGACCCCACCCGCTACCGGGACGCCAACGAACTCGAGGACTGGGCCGCCAAGGATCCCATCGCGCGGCTGAAGTCGCTGCTGGACCGCAAGGGCCTGCTCACCGAAGAGTTCGAAGCCGCCGTCGCCGCGAAGGCCGACGCCGTGGCCAAGGGGCTCCGCACCGGCACCATCAACATGCCCGAACCGCAGCCGATGGATGTCTTCAAGCACGTCTACAGCACGCCCAACTCCTCGCTGGACCGCCAGCAGGATCACTATTCCCGCTACCTGGCTTCCTTCGGCGATCCCGCAGAAGCCGCTTCTGAAGAAGGTGCACGCTGATGACGCAGATGACCTTTGCCCGAGCCATCAATTCGGGCCTGCGCAAGTCCCTCGAGAACGACCCCAAGGTAATCCTGATGGGGGAGGACATCGGCGCCCTCGGCGGCGTCTTCCGCGTGACCGACGGCCTGCAAAAGGACTTCGGCAAGCACCGCGTCGTTGACACCCCGCTGGCCGAGTCCGGCATTATGGGCACCGCAGTCGGCCTGGCCTACCGCGGCTACCGGCCCGTGGTGGAAATCCAGTTCGACGGCTTCATCTACCCGGCCTTCGACCAGATCGTCAGCCAGGTCGCCAAGATGCATTACCGCACCCAGGGCGCCGTCAAGATGCCCATCACCATCCGCGTGCCTTTCGGCGGCGGCATCGGATCCCCGGAACACCACTCCGAGTCGCCCGAGGCCTACTTCACCCACACCTCCGGCCTGCGCGTGGTCAGCGTCTCCAACCCGCAGGACGCGTACACAATGATCCAGCAGGCGATCGCCTCGGATGACCCTGTGCTCTACTTCGAACCCAAGCGCCGCTACCACGACAAGGGCGAGGTGGACGAGTCCCTCGACCTGGGCGCTGCCCTGTCCCTGGAGAAGGCCCGCGTCGTCGCCGAAGGCAAGGACGTGACGCTTGTGGCGTACGGCCCGGTGGTCAAGACCGCCCGCGACGCGGCGCTCGCCGCCGCCGATGAAGGCATCTCGGTTGAAGTGATCGACCTGCGCTCGCTGGCTCCGCTGGACTTCGCCACGCTGGAGGCCTCGGTCCGGAAGACCGGCCGGCTCGTCATCACGCACGAAGCCTCCCAGACGGGCGGCCTCGGCGCCGAAGTGGCCGCCAGCATCACCGAGCGCTGCTTCTACCACCTCGAGGCGGCCCCGGTCCGGGTCACCGGCTTCGACGTCCCGTACCCGTACTCCAAGCTTGAGATGCACCATCTGCCCGGCCTGGACCGGATTCTCGACGGCGTCGACCGCGCGCTCGGCCGCCCCAACTCCCTGAGCGGGCTGGAAGGATGACCGCCACCATGATCAAGGAATTCAGGTTGCCGGACCTCGGCGAGGGCCTCACGGAATCGGAAATTGTCGCCTGGAAGGTCGCGGTGGGGGATACCGTTGCGCTCAACCAGATCATTGCCGAGGTGGAGACAGCCAAGGCCGTCGTTGAGCTGCCCTCACCCTTTGCCGGGGTGATCACGGCGCTGCACGAACAGCCCGGCACGGTCGTCGAGGTCGGCAAGCCGAACGTCTCCTTCGAAGTGGAGGGCGACGACGGCGCTCCCGCCGCCAAGCGCGAACCGAACCTGGTGGGCTACGGCGCCGTGCTCGAGGGCTCCGGCCGGCCCGCCCGGCGCGCCCGCAGCTTCGCGACGGGGGTCCGAACCGCGGAAACCCCAGTGGCCGCACCCGCCGAACCCGCCCCGGTGGCCGCGCAGCCCGCCGTCGAGCCTGCAGCTGTGGAAACCGCAGTAACTGAAGCCGTCGAGCCCGCACCGCGGTCCGGCGAGCGTCCGCGTTCCACACCGCCGGTGCGCAAGCTGGCCAAGGATCTCGGCGTCGACCTCGAATCCGTCACCGGGACGGGGGAGCACGGGCTCATCACCCGCGACGACGTCCGGAACTTCGTCGGCGGCGGGGACCTGCCCGCGGCAGCCCAGGAACTCGCGGGCACCCAGGCGGCGGCCCCCGGCCGCGCGCATGGAGAGCGGGAGACACGCACGCCCATCAAGGGGGTCCGGAAGTTCACCGCAGCCGCGATGGTCTCCAGCGCCTTCACCGCGCCGCACGTCACCGAGTTCCTGACCCTCGACGTCACCCCCACCATGGAACTGCTGGCCCGGCTCAAGGCCAGCCGGACATTCGCCGGCTACAAGCTCACGCCGCTGACCCTCGTGTCCAAAGCCGTGCTGATCGCCCTGCGCAACCACCCGACGCTCAACGCCCGGTGGGATGAGGCAAACCAGGAGATCGTCCAGTTCAACTATGTGAACCTGGGCATTGCGGCGGCCACGCCGCGGGGCCTGACGGTGCCGAACATCAAGGACGCGGACCGGATGTCGCTGCTGGAGCTGTCCACCGCACTGACGGGGCTGACGGATACGGCGCGGGCGGGCAAGACCGCTCCGGCCGACCTTTCCGGCGGCACCATCTCCATCACGAACATCGGCGTCTTCGGCATCGATGCGGGTACGCCCATCCTGAACCCCGGCGAGGCCGCAATCCTCGCCCTGGGCGCGGTCCGGAAAATGCCGTGGGAGTACCAGGACCAGGTCGCACTGCGCCAGGTCATGACCCTCAGCCTGTCCTTCGACCACCGGCTGGTCGACGGCGAGCAAGGCTCGCGGTTCCTGCAGGACCTCGGCGCAATCCTGGCGGACCCCGGCATGGCGCTCGCCATGGTCTAGCGAACTTGGCAGCTGCCGGCTGTTCCCGCCAGGGAGCAGCCGGCAGCCTTGTTTAGAGCGGTGTGGGGGCCATCAGGGCGGCCAGGGCCATGCTTTCGAGCAACGGGCGGGCACGCCTCACCGCGATCCGGCGGCCGTGGCTGCGCACCGAGTGCGGGGTGGAGTTGATCAGGCCGAACGTTGCGTGGGCGCGCATCCGCAGTTCGGCTGCCTCGGTGCCGGCGTGCAGCCGGGCCAGGACCTCCACCCAAAGCTCCACGTAGTTGCGCTGGAGCGTGCGGACCTCGGCCTGGTCGTCCTCGGCCAGGTTGCTGAAATCCTGGTCCTGCACCCGGATCACGTCGGGGTTGCTCAGCGCAAAGTCCACATGGAACGCGACCAGGCCGCTCAGGGCCGCCGCGGCGCCGGCGGACTCGGCCACCACCTGGCGGCCGCCGTCGAGCAGGTCCTGGCTGACGCTGAGCAGCAGCGCCCCGAGGACGGCCTGTTTGCCGGAGAAATGCCGGTAGACCGCCGGCCCGCTGACGCCGGCCGCGGCGCCGAGGTCCTCCAGGGAGACCCGGTTAAACCCGTCGACGGCGAAGAGTTCGGCGGCCGCGGAGAGGAGCGCCTGCCGGCGGTTTTCCTTGGCCAGGCTGCGCTGGGTTGCCGCGGGCGGGGTGGAGAGGGCCCGGGTGGTCTGGCTGGACTCTGTCACGGGCACGTCCCTCGTTTCGAATTCCACTTGCTCACATTGTGTTTACAGTACCCTGTGTTGGACATCACAGTTAATAGAGACTAACCTAAATCTCAGTTATGCGGCACTAACCGAAGTGCCCGAAGCGGCCGCAATGCAGGCCTCCGGCACGAAGGCCAGGAACGGAAGCAGTCAATGGAGACAATCGCCAGCCAGCTGGACACCAGCAGCGCAGCCTTCGCAGCGAACCGGGAGGCCCAGCTGGGACTTGCCCGCGAGCTGCGGGAACGCCTCGCCGCCACAGCCCTGGGCGGGCCGGAGAAGTCCCGCGAACGGCACGTGGCCCGCGGCAAGCTCCTGCCGCGCGAACGCATTGACCAGCTCCTCGACGAGGGCAGCCCCTTCCTGGAAATCGCCCCGCTGGCGGCCAACGGCATGTACAACGACGATTCACCGGGCGCGGGCGTCATTGCCGGAATCGGCCTTGTGCACGGCCGACAGGTCCTCGTGATCTCCAACGACGCCACCGTCAAGGGCGGCACCTACTATCCGATGACCGTGAAGAAGCACCTCCGGGCGCAGGAGATCGCGCTGGAGAACCGGCTGCCCTGCATCTACCTCGTGGACTCCGGCGGGGCGTTCCTGCCCAAGCAGGACGAGGTCTTCCCTGACAAGGAGCACTTCGGCCGGATCTTCTTCAACCAGGCCAAAATGTCCGCGGCCAAAATCCCGCAGATCGCCTCCGTGATGGGCTCCTGCACCGCCGGCGGCGCCTACGTCCCGGCGATGAGCGACGAGACCGTGATCGTCCGCAACCAGGGCACCATCTTCCTGGGCGGCCCGCCGCTCGTGAAGGCCGCCATCGGCGAGATCGTCACCGCGGAGGAACTCGGCGGCGGCGACGTCCACTCGAAGATCTCCGGCGTGACGGACCACCTGGCCGAGAACGATGAGCATGCCCTCCAGATCGTCCGCGCCATCGTCTCCCCCCTGCCCCGCCCTGCGGCCCCGGCCTGGGACGTTGACACCGTCGTCGAACCCGTGGCGGATCCGGAAGAGCTCTACGGTGCCGTCCCCACCGACGTCAATGCCCAGTACGACGTGCGCGAGGTCATCGCCCGGCTGGTGGACGGCAGCCGCTTCCACGAGTTCAAGAAGAACTACGGCACCACCCTGGTCACGGGCTTCGCGAAGCTGCACGGGCACCCCGTCGGCATCGTGGCCAACAACGGTGTGCTGTTCAGCGAATCCTCGCTCAAGGGCGCGCACTTTATCGAATTGTGTGACCAGCGCGGCATCCCGCTGATCTTCCTGCAGAACCTTTCCGGCTTTATGGTCGGCAAGGACTACGAGCAGGGCGGCATCGCCAAGAACGGCGCCAAGATGGTCACCGCCGTCGCGACCGCCAGGGTGCCCAAGCTGACCGTCGTGATCGGCGGGTCCTTCGGCGCCGGCAACTACTCCATGTGCGGGCGGGCCTACTCGCCGCGCTTCCTGTGGATGTGGCCGGCCTCCCGGATCTCCGTCATGGGCGGCAACCAGGCCTCCAGCGTGCTCGCCACCGTCAAACGGGACCAGTACGAGGCCCGCGGCGAGGAATGGTCCGCCGACGACGAGGAAGCGTTCAAGGCCCCGATCAAGCAGCAGTACGAGGACCAGGGCAGCCCCTACTACTCCACCGCCCGCCTCTGGGATGACGGTGTGATTGACCCCGCGGACACCCGCACCGTCCTGGGACTGGCGCTCGACGTCGTCTCCCGCACCCCGCTGCCGGAGACCTCCTTCGGCCTTTTCCGGATGTGAGCCAGCCGTGACTATTCCTTCAGCACCCCAGAAGCACCAGCGCCCCGAGCCGCTGTTCGGCACCGTGCTCGTGGCCAACCGCGGCGAGATCGCCTGCCGCGTGATCCGCACCCTGCGCGCCGTGGGCATCCGCTCGGTCGCCGTCTATTCCGACGCCGACGCAGGAGCCCGCCACGTGCGCGAGGCCGACCGTGCCGTGCGGATCGGCCCGGCAGCCGCCGCCGAGAGCTACCTCAAGAT
>JBKKDK010000146.1:0-11932 GCA_046708245.1 Arthrobacter sp. | reverse complement strand
GCTGCAGGTAATGCAGGCAAGCAAGTTTGAGGAACTGATTGATGACAGTAGACGAAGCCAACCAAGCCAACACTGTCGGAAGTTCCTGGCGGCGGGTAGTGAGCCTTCTCGAGAACGACCACCGTGTCACACCCAGGCAGCGCGGCTTCGTCATCCTCGCCCAGGCGCAGGGACTCATCGGATCGACCCTCCTGGTGGCGGTTCCGAATGAGCTCACCCGCGAGGTCCTGCAGACCCAGGTCAAGGAAGCGCTCGACGACGCCCTCCGCAACGTCTTCTCCGACGAGATCCGTTGCGCCATCGACGTCGACACTGACCTGGTGCCGTTGCACACCGAGCCGGAACCCGCCGTCGAACTTTCCCTGGCGGCCGACCCGACCGTGGAGCTGAAGCCGCAGCCGATGCTGCCGAGCACTTCCCACGAGTTTGGCCGCCTCAACCCGAAGTACGTCTTCGATACCTTCGTCATCGGTTCCTCCAACCGGTTCGCCCACGCCGCCGCCGTGGCTGTTGCCGAAGCGCCGGCCAAGGCGTACAACCCCCTGTTCATCTACGGAGACTCCGGGCTGGGCAAGACCCACCTGCTGCACGCCATCGGCCACTACGCCCGCCGGCTCTACAGCGGCATCCGGGTCCGGTACGTGAACTCCGAAGAGTTCACCAACGACTTCATCAACTCGATCCGTGACGATGAGGGCACCAGCTTCAAGACCACGTACCGCAATGTCGACGTGCTGCTCATCGATGACATCCAGTTCCTGGCCGGCAAAGACCGGACGCTGGAGGAGTTCTTCCACACGTTCAATGCCCTGCACAACAACAACAAACAGGTGGTCATCACCTCGGATCAGCCGCCGAAGCTGCTTGCCGGTTTTGAGGACCGGATGAAGTCACGCTTTGAATGGGGCCTGCTGACCGACATCCAGCCGCCGGAACTTGAAACCCGAATCGCCATCCTCCGGAAGAAGGCGCTCAGCGAGGGGCTCTCTGCCCCGGACGACGCCCTGGAGTACATCGCGTCGAAAATTTCCAGCAACATCCGCGAACTCGAGGGTGCGCTGATCCGTGTGACCGCGTTTGCCAGCCTGAACCGGCAGCCGGTGGACGTGGCCCTGGCCGAAATGGTGCTCAAGGACCTCATCACCGACGACGGGGCCCAGGAAATCACCTCGGCGCAGATCCTCACGCAGACGGCCGATTACTTCAAGCTCAGCATGGAAGAGCTCTGCAGCAAGTCCCGGACGAGGACCCTCGTGACCGCCCGGCAGATCGCCATGTACCTGTGCCGCGAGCTCACGGACATGTCCCTGCCCAAGATCGGCCAGGAACTCGGCGGCCGGGACCACACCACCGTGATCCACGCCGACCGAAAGATCCGCGAGCTGATGGCCGAACGCCGAGTGATCTACAACCAGGTGACCGAGCTGACCAACCGGATCAAGCAGCAGCAGCGCAATTCCTGACCTGACCAGACGCGCACCCTTACCTTATTAACAGGGGGCTGTGGACAACCCTGTGGATAGTTAAGGGGACAACCGCGGTTAATGGGCTTAAAACCCTTAAGGCGTCTGTGGATCAGCGGAACGGCCAAAAATGTTATCCCCATCCACACCCTGTTTAAAACCTGCTCCGCCCACAGTCCATGAACAGGGCTTAACCCCGGAACGACACCGCGAAACGGGGTTATCCACAGTTTCCACAGCAGTTATTAACACTACTAATCCCAAGAAAATGAAATTCCCTCAAATAACAGTTTCTTGTTCCCCCCTCAGGCAGCCCAGGACCGTTCCGGATCAGGCCCGGGATACCCGGTACGGGACCGCCGGGCTGAACCACACGGATGTAACCCAGGGATGGGAGAAACCCGCTCGTTGGGGCTAAGCTGTCTGCAGTGCGTCCGTCCCGGACTTCTTTTGTGGTTCCCAGCTGGGCCGCGGAACCCGGGCAGCAGGCACACCCTTTGTCGACGGAGTCCGGTTTTTTGGCCGGAACGGCGGCAGCCCGGCGATTCAGCGATAACAGCAGCAATGAAAGGCGGCACCCTTCCGTGAAGTTCAGAGTCGAACGGGACGTCCTGGCAGAAGCCGTGACATGGACCGCCCGGTCGTTGTCTCCGCGGCCGCCAGTCCCCGTACTTTCCGGGCTGCTCCTCAAGGCCGAAGCCGGTACCGTGAGCCTCTCGAGCTTCGATTACGAAACCTCCGCCAGGCTGGAAATCGGTGCCGACATCACCACCGAAGGCACCATCCTGGTATCGGGACGCCTGCTTGCGGACATCTGCCGCAGCCTGCCGTCGGCCCCAGTGGACGTTGAGACGGACGGCAATAAAGTCACCCTCACCTGCCGCCGAAGCAGCTTCCACCTCGCCACCATGCCGGAAGCCGAATACCCCCCGTTGCCTGCCCTGCCGCCGATCAGCGGAACCGTCCCCGGCGATGCCTTCGCCCAGGCCGTATCCCAGGTGATCATCGCCGCGAGCAAGGACGACACGCTGCCGATCCTTACCGGCGTGCGGATGGAGATCGAGGACGATCTCATCACCCTGCTCGCCACGGACCGCTACCGGCTGGCCATGCGTGAGGTTCCGTGGAAGCCCGTAACTCCCGGAATTTCCACCAGCGCTCTGGTCAAGGCAAAAACGCTCAACGAAGTGGCGAAGACTCTCGGCGGCAGCGGCGACATCAACCTCGCCCTTGCCGATGACGACAGCCGCCTCATCGGGTTCGAAAGCGGCGGCCGCACCACCACCTCCCTCCTGGTCGACGGCGACTACCCCAAGATCCGCTCACTTTTCCCGGACTCCACCCCAATCCACGCCACGGTGCAGACCCAGGAGCTGGTCGACGCCGTACGCCGGGTCTCGCTCGTTGCCGAACGCAACACCCCGGTCCGGCTTGCCTTCACCCAGGGCCAACTGCACCTCGATGCCGGCACCGGTGAGGATGCGCAGGCTTCCGAGGAGCTCGAGGCGCAGCTCAACGGCGAAGACATCACGGTGGCCTTCAACCCGCACTACCTGGTCGAGGGCCTGAGCGTGATCGAAACCAAGTACGTGCGGTTCTCGTTCACTTCGGCCCCCAAGCCCGCCATGATCACTGCCCAGCATGATGCCGACGGCGAGGACCAGGGCGACTACCGTTACCTGGTCATGCCGGTCCGCCTGCCCAACTAGCCGGCAGATGTTGCCGTTCTGAGGCCCAGGACGGTAACAAACTAGTCAGCCGGGAAACCCCCGCCCCCCAGCGCAGAAGAGAGTTCCCACCGTGCATATCGGACTGATCGGCCTTGGAAAAATGGGTTTCAACATGCGCGAACGGTTGCGCAACGGTGGAATCGAAGTCACCGGCTTTGACCGGAATCCGGACATCACGGACGTGGCGAGTGTGGATGAGCTCATCGCCGCAGTTCCCGCGCCGCGGCTGATCTGGGTGATGGTCCCGTCCGGAGCCATCACGGACGCCGTCCTCAGTGAGCTGGGCACCAAGCTTGACGCCGGTGACCTGGTCATTGACGGCGGGAACTCCCGTTTCACGGAGGACCAGAAGCACGCGGCGGCCCTGGCCGAAAAGGGGATCCGCTTTGCCGACTGTGGTGTCTCCGGCGGTGTGTGGGGCCTCCAGAACGGCTACGGCCTGATGGCCGGCGGCGATTCCGCCGACATCGAGCGCGCGCTGCCGGTCTTCGACGCGCTGCGCCCCGAAGGTGACCGTGCCGACAGCTTTGTCCACGTCGGTGACGTCGGCGCCGGACATTACGCGAAGATGGTCCATAACGGGATCGAGTACGGCCTGATGCAGGCCTACGCCGAAGGGTACGAGCTCCTGGCGGCGAAGGACATCATCACGGATTTGCCCGGCACCTTCCGGGCCTGGCAAAAAGGCACCGTGGTCCGGTCCTGGCTCCTGGACCTCATGGTCAAAGCCCTGGACGAGGATCCCGGACTCGAATCGATCTCCGACTACGTCGAGGATTCCGGCGAGGGCCGCTGGACAGTGGAGGAAGCGATCGCCAACGCCGTGCCCGCCCCCGCCATCACCGCAGCACTATTCGCCCGCTTCTCCTCCCGCGAGGACAATTCGCCGGCCATGAAGATGGTGTCCGCGCTGCGCCACCAGTTCGGCGGGCATGCCACCCGTCCGGCAAAATAGTCCTGCCCTGAGATCCTGAACCCGGCGTGTACCTAGAACACCTTTCGCTGACCGATTTCCGCAGCTACGCTCAGGTGGACCTCAGTCTGGAACCCGGCGTCACGGTTCTTGTGGGGGCCAACGGCATCGGCAAGACCAACCTGATGGAAGCCATCGGCTACCTGGCGACACTGAGCTCGCACCGGGTCAGCACCGATGCCCCGCTGCTGCGCTTCGGCACGGAACGGGCGCTCATCCGGGCCAGGCTGGTCCGCGGCGAACAGCCGACGGTCCTGGAATTCGAGATCAATGCGGGACGGGCCAACCGGGCCCGGATCAACCGCAGCAATCCGGTCCGGGCCCGGGACATCCTGGGCATCTGCCAGACCGTGCTCTTCGCGCCGGAAGACCTGGCCCTCGTGAAGGGTGATCCGTCCAGCCGGCGCCGCTTCCTCGATGAGCTCCTGGTGAGCCTCATTCCCCGCCATGCAGCCACCCGGAGCGACTACGACCGGGTGCTCAAACAGCGCAATGCGCTGCTGAAATCCGCACGCGCCGGAAAATTCACGTCCGGACACGAGGCGACGCTGGATGTCTGGGACCAGCACATGGCACGGGCCGGCGCGGCCCTGTTGCACGCCCGGCTGGAACTGGTGGAACGGCTGCGGCCGCACCTCAGGAGCGCCTATGCCCAGCTCACCGACGGATCAAAGGAAGCCGGGGCCGTCTACCGTTCGACGATCCAGGACCTGATCGAGGACGACGGCGCCGCGGCTCCGGCCGGTCCCGCGGCCGAAGCGGCGGAGGATTTGCGCCTGCTGACCGTCGATGAACTGACGGACCGGTACGTCCAGGCTTTTGCGGCGTCCCGCCGTAAAGAGCTGGAGCGCGGGATTTCCCTCGTGGGGCCGCACCGCGATGAACTGGAGCTCGTGCTGGGACAGGCCCCGGCCAAGGGGTATGCCTCACACGGCGAAACCTGGTCCATGTGTTTGTCCCTCCGGCTGGCCTCCTACTACGTGATGCTCGATGATGCCCGCACCGGCGGATCGGCCCCGATCCTGATCCTGGACGACGTCTTTGCCGAGCTGGACGTTCAGCGGCGGCGTAAACTGGCGGCAATAGTATCCGGTGCCGAGCAGGTGCTCGTGACGGCCGCTGTCGAAGCCGATATTCCGGCGGAACTGGCCGGCCGGCGGGTCAAGGTCATCCCGGGAGGAATCGATGGACCGGAAGATCGATGAATAAGGACACCGACGGCGGGCTGCAGCCCGGCCGCGATCCCGACGACATTGACGCGGCCCAGTCGGCACTGAACCGCATGCGCGAAGCAGCCGCGGCGCGCGGCGAAATCCGGCGCAAGGCCCCACCGCGTCCCGGTGCCACCCCGCAGAAACCACCCCGCGGCGCAGGAACCCGGGGTTTCGGCCAGTTCCACGGCACGGGCCGCGACCCGCTCGGACTGGGGAAAGTGGTGGGCCGGCTGGTGGCCGAACGCGGCTGGAGCTCGCCGGTGGCCGTCGGTTCGGTAATGGCACAGTGGGGGGCCCTGGTGGGCCCCGAAATCTCCGCGCACTGCACGCCGGAGAGCTTCGAGAACACCACCTTGCACGTGCGGTGTGATTCCACCGCGTGGGCCACGCAGCTCCGGCTGCTCAGCATCAGCCTGCTGGAGAAGTTCCGCACCGAACTCGGCGACGGCGTCGTGACCAAGATCCAGGTGCTGGGACCTGCAGCACCGAGCTGGCGGAAGGGTGCCCGCACGGTCAACGGGCGCGGCCCCCGCGACACGTACGGATAGGCTCCCCGGAACCATTCCGGCCGCCGGATCTGAAGCACTCCTTGCAAAACTATTGAAATATCTGCAAACGGCGTGTAGGGCGCTCAGACGCCCCGGGGCCGTATAGGAACCCTAGGACCGTACCCCGGGAGGCTTGCAGGCGGAGCCAACGGCCTCCCAGCGGCATATTGCCCCGCGTTTGGCCCTTCTGAATGCGGGTTTGGGCGCGCCGGCACGGTAGAATCGTGGTAGATAACTGGGCGCCGGTGAAACGTTGACTGAGTCCGTTTCCGACGCGATGTCTGCGTGCGGCAGACGGCTCCTCGGCTCAGCGGATCCACCGGCGGTCAGTGACGTGCCTGTTGGCAGAAGCCATCCTTCCGGATTGGCAACAGCCGGCCTTCAACGAACATAGAGGAGTCGAAAGCGCCTGTGGCTAACGACAATGCAGAGATCCCGGCAACGGACGCCGAAGCGGAAGCGGCCGGAACGGCCGGAACCCCGCCCGAGGCCGTGACCCCCCGCGAATACGGCGCCAGCGACATCACGGTGCTTGAGGGACTGGAAGCCGTCCGGAAACGTCCCGGCATGTACATCGGTTCCACCGGTCCCCGCGGTTTGCACCACTTGGTCTACGAGGTTGTCGACAACTCCGTGGACGAGGCCCTGGCCGGGTACTGCACGCACATCGAAATCGTTCTGCAAGCCGACGGCGGGGTCAGGGTGGTCGACGACGGCCGCGGCATCCCCGTGGACATGCACCCCACCGAACACAAACCCACCGTGGAAGTCGTGATGACGATCCTGCACGCCGGCGGCAAGTTTGGCGGCGGCGGCTACGCCGTTTCCGGCGGCCTGCACGGCGTCGGCATTTCAGTGGTCAACGCGCTCTCCAGCCGGGTCGACACCGAGGTCCGCCGCCAGGGCCACGTCTGGCGGATGTCCTTCGCCGACGGCGGCAAGCCGCAAGGCAGCCTGGTCAAGGGCGAGCCGGCCACCGAAACAGGCACCACCCAGACGTTCTACCCGGACGCCAGCATCTTCGAGAGCACGGACTTCGACTTCGAAACCCTGCGGGCCCGCTTCCAGCAGATGGCCTTCCTCAACAAGGGGCTGCGCATCACGCTGACTGATGAGCGGCGCCCGCCGGCGGAACCGTCCGAGGAAGACGACCTGGATCTGGACATGATCCCCACCGAAGGCGAAGTCCCGGCCGAGTTCCACACCGTGGTTTACCAGTACGACGACGGCCTGCTGGACTACGTCAAGCACCTGAACTCCGGCAAGAAGGTAGACGTAGTCCACGAGGATGTCATCGCCTTCGAAACCGAGGACAAGGAAAGGCACATCGCGCTGGAAATGGCGATGCAGTGGACCAACGCGTACTCCGAGAGTGTCCACACTTACGCCAACACGATCAACACCCACGAGGGCGGCACCCACGAAGAGGGATTCCGCGCCGCGATGACCTCGCTCATCAACCGCTACGCGCGGGAGAAGAGCATCATCAAGGAAAAGGATGACAACCTCACCGGAGACGACATCCGCGAGGGCCTGACGGCAGTTATCTCGGTCAAGCTGGCAGAGCCGCAGTTCGAGGGCCAGACCAAAACCAAGCTCGGCAATTCCGAGGTCAAAGGCTTCGTCCAGCGCGTTGTCACCGACGGCCTGGGTGACTGGCTGGAGCGGAACCCCGGCCCCGCCCGCGACGTCATCCGCAAGGCCATTTCCGCGGCCCAGGCCCGCATGGCCGCGCGCAAGGCCCGCGACAACGCCCGCCGAAAGAGCCCGCTGGAATCGTTCGGCATGCCCGGCAAGCTGTCCGACTGCTCCTCGAAGGATCCGGCCAAGTGTGAGGTCTACATCGTGGAGGGCGACTCCGCCGGCGGTTCCGCCAAGCGCGGGCGCAACCCGGAAACCCAGGCCATCCTGCCGCTCCGCGGCAAAATCCTGAACGTGGAGCGGGCCCGGCTGGACAAGGCCCTGGGCAACGCCGAAGTCCAGTCCATGATCACCGCGTTCGGGACCGGAATCGGCGAGGACTTCGACCTCGCCAAGCTGCGCTACCACAAAATCGTCCTGATGGCTGATGCCGATGTGGACGGCCAGCACATCACGACGCTGCTGATGACGCTGCTGTTCCGCTACATGCGGCCGCTGATCGAAAACGGCTACGTCTACCTCGCGCAGCCGCCGCTGTACCGGATCAAGTGGTCCAACGCTCCGCACGACTACGTCTACAGCGACCGCGAACGCGACGCCAAACTGCTGTCCGGCCAGGCCGGCGGCCGCCGCATTCCCAAGGACAACGGAATCCAGCGTTACAAGGGCCTCGGCGAGATGGACTACACCGAACTCTGGGATACCACCATGGACCCGGACCACCGGACCCTGCTGCAAGTCACCATGGACGATGCCCTCTCCGCGGACCAGACCTTCTCGACCCTCATGGGTGAAGACGTCGAATCCCGCAGAAACTTCATTCAGCAGAACGCCAAGGACGTTCGGTTCCTCGATATCTAGCGGTCATCCGCCTCGAATATTCCCGGACTGATATATACCTGAAACGGAAAATATAGACTATGAGTGACGAAACACCCGAGGTACCGGCCGGCTCCGCCGGCGGCGAACCCGTGCTGGAAGGCGCTGTCCTGGACAGCGATGTCCTGACGGACCGTGTGGAACAGGTGGACCTGCAGACGGAAATGCAGCGGTCCTACCTCGACTACGCCATGGCCGTGATCGTCGGCCGGGCCCTGCCGGACGTCCGTGACGGGCTCAAGCCCGTCCACCGCCGCGTGCTGTACGCCATGTTTGACGGCGGCTACCGCCCGGAGCGGTCCTTCAACAAGTGCGCCCGCGTGGTCGGTGAGGTCATGGGCCAGTACCACCCGCACGGTGACACCGCCATTTACGATGCGCTGGTCCGCCTGATCCAGGACTGGACCATGCGCTACCCGCTGGCCCTCGGGCAGGGCAACTTCGGCTCGCCCGGGAACGACGGCGCCGCCGCCCCGCGGTACACCGAAACCAAAATGGCGCCGCTGGCCATGGAAATGGTCCGGGACATCGACGAGGAAACCGTCGATTTCCAGGACAACTACGACGGCAAGAACCAGGAACCCACCATTTTGCCGGCGAGGTTCCCCAACCTGCTGGTCAACGGCTCCTCGGGCATCGCGGTGGGCATGGCCACCAACATCCCGCCGCACAACCTCCGCGAGGTTGCGGACGGCGTCCAGTGGTACCTGGCCAACCCGACGGCCAGCCGTGAGGAGCTGCTTGAAGAGCTGCTCCTGCGCATCAAGGGCCCGGACTTCCCGACCGGCGCCACGATCCTGGGCCACAAGGGCATCGAGGACGCCTACCGCACGGGCCGCGGCTCCATCACGATGCGGGCCGTGGTCAACGTTGAGGAACTTCAGGGCCGGACCTGCCTGGTAGTCACCGAACTGCCGTACCAGGCCAACCCGGACAACCTGGCAATCAAGATCGCCGAGCTGGTCAAGGACGGAAAGATCTCGGGCATTGCCGACCTCCGCGATGAAACCTCGGGACGCACCGGCCAGCGCCTCGTGATCGTCCTCAGGCGCGACGCGGTCGCCAAGGTGGTGCTGAACAACCTCTACAAGCACACCCAGCTGCAGGACAACTTCGCGGCCAACATGCTGGCCATCGTCGACGGCGTGCCGCGCACCTTGGGCCTGGATGCGTTCATCCGGCACTGGGTCACGCACCAGATGGACGTCATTGCGCGCCGGACCCGCTACCGCCTCCGCAAGGCCGAAGAAGAGGCGCACATCCTGCGTGCCCTGCTCAAGGCCCTCGATGCACTCGATGAAGTCATCGCCCTGATCCGGGCGTCCAACACCACCGAAGCCGCCCGCGACGGTTTGATGCAGCTCCTGGACATCGATGAGCTCCAGGCCCGTGCCATCCTGGATATGCAGCTGCGCCGCCTCGCCGCCCTGGAACGCCAGAAGATCCAGGACCGGCACTCGGAACTGGAAGCCCTGATCGCCGAGTACAACTCGATCCTGGCCTCCGAGGAACGCCAGCGCGGGATCATCAGCACCGAGTTGGCCGAGATTGTGGCCAAGCACGGCGATGACCGCCGCACCAAGGTCCTCCTGGGCTTCGACGGCGACATGTCGATGGAGGACCTTATCCCCGAAGAGGAAATGGTCGTCACCATCACCCGCGGCGGCTACGTCAAGCGCACCCGCAGCGACAACTACCGTTCGCAGCAGCGCGGCGGCAAGGGCATCAAGGGAGCACAGCTGCGCGGGGACGACGTCGTCGAGCACTTCTTCGTCACCACGACGCACCACTGGCTGCTGTTCTTTACGAACCTGGGCCGGGTCTACCGGGCCAAGGCCTACGAACTGGCTGAAGCCGGCCGGGACGCCAAGGGCCAGCACGTGGCTAACCTGCTGGCGTTCCAGCCGGACGAGCACATCGCCCAGGTGCTGGATCTGCGGGACTACCAGCACGCGCCGTACCTCGTACTCGCCACCAAACGCGGACTCGTGAAAAAGACCCGGCTGGAAGACTACGACACCAACCGGTCCGCCGGCGTGATTGCGATCAACCTGCGCGACGGTGACGAGCTCGTCTCCGCCCAGCTGGTTTCGGAAACGGACGACCTCATGCTGGTGTCCCGGATGGGCCAGTCCATCCGCTTCACCGCCACGGATGAAGCGCTGCGCCCGATGGGCCGGGCAACCTCCGGCGTCACCGGAATGAAATTCCGCGAGGACGACGAACTCCTCGCGGCCGACGTCGTCACGGACGGCTCCTTCGTGTTCATCGTGACGGAGGGCGGTTACGCCAAACGCACCGCCGTCGAGGAGTACCGGCTGCAGGGCCGCGGCGGCCTCGGCATCAAGGTGGGCAAGTACCAGGAGGAGCGCGGACACCTCGTCGGCGCGTTGATTGTCCAGGAAGAGGACGAGGTCCTGGTTGTTATGGAAGGCGGCAAGGTGGTCCGTTCCTCCGTGACCGGTGTTCCTGCCAAGGGACGCGACACCATGGGCGTGATTTTTGCCAAGCCGGACAAGAATGACCGCATCATTGAGGTCGCGCGGAACAGCGAACGCGGTTTGGACACAGGAAGAAAGTCCGGCATCTGAGCCCGATGACGTAACGTTGGCTGAAGATAACGGATCGCACGAGGGGTCCGCAGAGGCAGAAACAGTACCGGCCCCGGAGTCAGATGAGTCATCAGGCAATGCCGAGCTGGACGAAGACAACACCGGAGGTAACGAGTGAGTAATCCCGACTCATATTCCACGCCGAACAGCGGCGGCACCGGCGGAGTGCGGCAGCCTGCATCCGCACCGCGGGTGAGCGCGCCGTCGCGTCCTCAGCAGCGGCCCGGAGTGCAGGGCGGAGCCGCCGGTACGGCGCAGCGCCCGCCCGCGCCCGGCCAGCGCCCCGGCCAGGGCCGTCCGACGGCGCCCGGGCAGAACACCGCCGGACTGATCAAGCCGGCCCCCAAGGCCAAGGTGCGGCGCGCCCGGCTTCTGGTCAGCAAAGTGGAGCCGTGGTCGGTGCTGAAGATGGCGTTCCTGCTGTCCGTGGCCCTGGGCATTGTGACCGTTGTGGCCGCAATCGTGCTCTGGACTGTTCTTGACCTGACCGGCATCTTTGACCAGGTCGACAGCCTGCTGGGCACGCTGGCTGGCTCCGAGGGCGGCGGCTTCGAACTGAAGAAGGTGGCCTCGCTGGGCCAGGTGGCATCCTTCGCCACGATCATTGCCGTAATCAACGTCGTGCTGCTGACGGCGCTGTCGATGCTCTCTGCCGTGCTGTACAACATCTCCGCGACCCTTGTGGGCGGCATCGGCGTCACCCTGACGGACGACTAAATCCCGCACTTTTCCCGGATATTTTCCCGGGAAATGCCTCGATTTGAGATCGGGCCGGGATGTGCTGTAAAGTCGTATCTCGGCCCGATGAGGCATCGGGGCGTATAGCTCAGGCGGTTAGAGCGCTTCGCTGATAACGAAGAGGTCCCAGGTTC
>JBKKDK010000145.1:0-12035 GCA_046708245.1 Arthrobacter sp. | reverse complement strand
GTATTCTAGTATCTGCTTTTGATTCAGAAGCTACTGGAGAATTCGCCTAGCGGCCTATGGCGCACGCCTGGAACGCGTGTTGGGTTAACGCCCTCGGGGGTTCAAATCCCCCATTCTCCGCGTTTGGCCCCGGTCCTTGGACCGGGGCCTTTTTGCGTTCTCTTCGCGGCCAACTGCCCGGCCCACTACCCGGCCCACTGCCCGTTCAGGACTGGTAGCCGAGCCTTTGCAGCCGGGCGCGGGCGGCCCGTTCGCTTGGGCCCATCCTGCCCAGCGCAAGCCGGACGACGGCGAGTGTCACCCGGGTCGCCAGCTTCACCGGCAGCGGGACGGGCCCCACCCGGGCGGTCCGGAGGCCCAGCAGTTCCCGGTACTTGGGTTCCAAACTGGTGACCGCGGCGGCGAAGAGCACACGGTAGCCCGGCCGCAGGGCGGGGTGCAGCGGCGGATCGCGGATGAACGCCACCGTCTCGGCGACCCGTTCATCGCGTCGGAGCTCGCCGTCGTCGTACCAGCGGTCCAGTTGCCGATGCATGTCGGCCTCGGTGAGCGGCGGGGCGTCCACCCCCATCAGCCGGCCCGCCTGGGCCCACTCGCGGACGTACGCGTCGGGTCCGCCCGGGATCGGCGTGCCCCACAGCTTGTGGGCTGAGAGAAAAGCATCCGTAAACGCGATGTGCACCCAGCGCAGCAGTTCGGGGTCGTTGGCAGCGTAGGTCCGGGCGGCGCCGTGGCCGTCCACGTAGCTGCCGCGCACCGGCTGGTGCATCCGCAGCACCCACTCCGATGCCGCGCGCGCGGCCTCCGCCGAGCCATAGGTCACGGTAAAAATCCAACGGATGGTCCCGGCCAGCCGGCCCAGCGGGTCCTCGCGGAAACGCGAGTGCTCATGTACTCCCGCCAGCGCGCCGGGATGGAGAGCCTGCATCAGCAAAGCCCGGATGCCGGCCACGATGGTGGGCATGTCCCCGTGCACCGCCCAGACAGCCGAGCCGGGCATGTGATAGCCGGCGTCGTTCCCGTCCGCCAGAGGCGGCACCCACGCCGGCACGGCGTCGCGGGTCCCGGTTAATGTCTGTTTGAGCTCCGACTGCCACTCCCTGAGGACGTTGTGCATGCTCAATTCTCGCCCACCGAAGGATTTTGCGCCCCACGATTGCCGCCACCACGGCAGAAAATTCAGGGCTCGCCCGCGGCCCTCCGCCACTACGCGGAGTAATGGCGGCCAGTACTACCCGTTTCTGCGCCGGGAACTACTGGGCCCCTACTGAGCAGCCACTCGGGTATGACGCAGGTCCGAAGCGAGTGGCCGATTACGGTTCCCAGACCAACCGGTCTGTGGTCCCATAGGAAGGTGAGTCCGCCGGGTATGGGGTCCGGCGGGCATGATCCAGGAGTCACGTCGTGGGAACACACCGGGGAAACCAGCCAAACCAGCCGTCGATCAAGGCGCGGACCATTGCCGTGCGCTGCCTGTCCGGGGGCTTCTGCCTGTCCCTGGCGGTCCTGACGTTTGGTTTGCAGGGGCTGGCAGGCGGTGCGGTTGGATCAATTCCGGCTGCGGCCACCGGCGCGGTCGAGCCCGTCACGCTGGACGCCGCCTTTCCCGCGGCCCCGGCCAATGCCAGCGGCGCCACCGACACGCCCGCCACCTTCACCGCGGACGCCTTGGCGCTCATCGGCTTCAGCCGGTCCATGGTGGAAACGAGCTCCGAACTCGGCGGAAGCGGAGAGCTCAATGTTGCCGCCGCCGGCCTGAAGCGACCGGCGCCAGGCTCGCTCATGGCTCCGCTGGAATCGCTCTTCGAGTCCTCTTCGTACGGGTTGCGGGTCAGCCCGCTGACGGGAACGGCGGGTGAATTCCACTGGGGCCAGGACTATGCCGCCCCCTGCGGCACCCGGGTCTATTCGGCCGACGCCGGCGTGGTGCGGGCGGTCGGCTGGCACCCCTGGGGCGGCGGGAACCGCGTGGAAATCGACCACGGCAACGGACTCATCACCACCTACAACCACCTTGAGGCGATCGCCGTCAAGAAGGGGGACTCGGTGCGGGTCGGCGAGGTCATTGCCAGGGTCGGGACCACGGGTTCCTCCACGGGATGCCACCTGCACTTCGAGACGATCCTGAACGGCTCGCACGCCGATCCGCACGGTTGGGACCTGCTCCCGACCACGCAGGTGGACCCGCTTGGCGCCATCGAAATGACCAGCTACGAGCCGGATGCCGGCCGGACCTCCAACGCCAGCATCGGCTGGGCCATCCCGGTCCAGGAGGACCGCGCCCACGAAGTGACCGGCGGCATCCAAGAGAAACCGGTTCCTCCGGCTGCAGGCACTCCGGGCGCCGAGCCAACGCAGGACCCCACGCAGATACCAACCCCCAGTACCCCGACGGTGACACCAACGCCCGGCAGCCCAACGACGGCGACCCCGACGCCGACACCCAGCACGCCGACGGCCGGCACGCCGACGACACCGCCCGCGACGAGTACGGACCCGACGCCGACACCCAGCACGCCGACGACACCGCCCGCGACGGGCACGGACCCGACGGCGCCCGGCACGACTACACCGCCCGCGACGAGTACGGACCCGACGGCGCCCGGCACAACGACACCGCCCGCGACGGGCACTTTGACGACGACGCCGGCTCCGCCGACGACGACGCAGCCGCCCAGCGTCTCCGTCGCGCCGCCCCCGCCCGCAGCGCCCGCACCCAGCACGAACGTGACCCAGACGAAAAAATCCCCGTCAGCCACGCCGACGCCAGCTCCCACGCGGACGACGGCGCCCGCGCCGGTAACAACCAAGGCGTCCGCGGCCGCCACGGAGGCGACAGCGAGCCCGGCTTCAACCTCGACCCGCACGACGGCGCCCTGACCGCATCGACAGGCCATTTTCCGGCCGCGCCGGACAGGCCACGCGGCGCGGCTTAGGGCGGGGCCCGGGCACAAACCCATACCTTTGCGCGTTGACGCCGAATGACAGGCGTGACCCAGCCGGGCACGCCGTAACGGACCGCCACTCTCGTGAGGACCCCCATGACTTCTCTGCACTCGATTCCCCTGACCCTCATCGACGGCACGGAGACCGACTTCGGCCGCTTCGCGGGGGAGGTGGTGCTTGTGGTGAATGTGGCTTCCCAGTGCGGGTTCACGTCCCAGTACGCCGGACTGGAAGCCCTGCACAACAAGTTCCGGGACCAGGGCTTCCAGGTCCTGGGGGTCCCGTGCAACCAGTTCGCCGGGCAGGAGCCGGCAGCTGAGGCCGAAATCGCCGAGTTCTGCGAACGCAACTTCGGGGTGACATTCCCGCTGACCATGAAGGCCAACGTCCGCGGCAAGAACCAGCACCCGCTCTACGCCGAGCTGACCAAATTCAAGAACAGTGTCCTCCCCGGGCTGGTGAAATGGAACTTCGAGAAGTTCCTGGTGAACCGGGACGGCGTGGTGGTGGCCCGTTTTGCGCCCACCGTCGAACCGGATTCACCCGAGATCATCGAGACAGTTCAGTCCCTCCTTTCCTGACCGTCCGCCGGGCACAAAAGGGCACAACGGCCCCTATCCGTAAGCATGCTTACAGTCCTAGACTGACCGGACCCACCAAAAAAATCCGGGCATACCCACCCACAGGGCAGTCGTGCCTGTCGGCAATGCGGCTGAGGTATTCCCTGCGGAGGGTGCATCAAACGCTTCATGAATCACAACTGGACACTCAACGTGTGGGTCCGTGAACCAGGAGGAAAGTGATGACAGGGAACAAAGCCGTTGCCTACAAGGGGCCAGGGAAGGTCGATCTGATCGACATTGACTACCCCACTTTCGAACTCAAGGACGGTCCGGGGGTCAACCCCGCCAACGTGGGCCGCCAGGTGCGCCACGGCGCAATTATCAAGACCGTGGCCACCAACATCTGCGGTTCCGACCAGCACATGGTCCGCGGCCGGACGACGGCCCCGACTGATCTGGTCCTCGGCCACGAAATCACCGGCGAAGTGGTTGAAGTCGGGCCGGACGTGGAATTCATCAAGGTCGGGGACGTGTGCTCCGTCCCGTTCAACATCGCCTGCGGCCGCTGCCGCAACTGCAAGGAGCGCAAAACCGGCATCTGCCTCAACGTCAACCCGGACCGGCCCGGCAGCGCCTATGGCTATGTCGACATGGGCGGCTGGGTAGGCGGCCAGGCGAACTACGTCCTGGTGCCTTATGCGGACTGGAACCTGCTGAAATTCCCGGACAAGGACCGGGCCATGGAGAAGATCATGGATCTGGCCATGCTGTCCGACATCTTTCCGACCGGGTTCCACGGGGCGGTCAGCGCTGGCGTGGGTGTCGGCTCGACCGTCTATATCGCCGGTGCCGGCCCGGTGGGGCTGGCCGCGGCGACCAGCGCCCAGCTGCTGGGGGCCGCCGTCGTAATCGTCGGTGACCTGAACGAGGGACGCCTGGCCCAGGCCCGCAGCTTCGGCTGCGAGACAGTGGACCTGACAAAGGGCGGCCCGGCCGAGCAAATCGACCAGATCCTGGGGGTGCCGGAAGTGGACTGCGGCGTGGACGCAGTCGGATTTGAGGCGAAAGGCCATGGCACCGACGCCCAGGAGGCCCCGGCCACGGTGCTGAACTCACTGATGGACATCACGGCGGCAGGCGGGGCGCTCGGCATTCCCGGGCTCTACGTCACGGGGGATCCGGGAGGCGTGGACGAGGCGGCCAAGCACGGCTCGCTCTCGCTCAGCCTCGGCACCGGCTGGGCTAAGTCGCTGAGCTTCACCACCGGGCAGTGTCCGGTTATGAAGTACAACCGCGGGCTGATGATGGCGATCCTGAACGACAAGGTGCACATCGCGAAAAACGTCAATGCCAAGGCAATTTCGCTGGAGGACGCGCCGAAGGGCTATGCCGAATTCGACGCCGGTGCGGCCACGAAGTTCGTCCTGAACCCGAACGGATACCTGAGCTAGGCGGCTCCGGTATCCCGCCATCACAGCGGAAGCTGCCCGGCACCGCTTCGGCGGTGCCGGGCAGCTTCTGTGCGTCCGGGACGCCGAATATGCACGAACGGAATAGCTTCGGCGGGCGGATTTGCGACCTTTTTTCCAACAAGCCCGCCGAAGTTTGCACATTGTTTGCCCAATGTCTGGTTGGATGGAAGTTACTGAGAGGGACACTGGAGGCGACCGCTTCCACCCAACCAAGAAGGCAGCAATGGAGCTCATCGAGGCCGAACACCCCCGGCCGCGTCATTTCCTACTCCACCTGAGCGATCCCCACCTGCTGGGAGGTCCGGAGCGCCTGCACGGCGTAGTCGACAGCGACTCAAAGCTCCAACAGCTCTTTGACGAGGTCCGCGCGTCCGGCGCGAGACCCGAGGCCGTGATCTTCACAGGCGACCTTGCCGACCGAGGCGAACCGGAAGCCTACGCCAAACTACGCGCAATCGTCGATCCCGCCTGCAGGGCCATGGGGGCCAGGGTGATCTGGGCGATGGGAAACCACGACGACCGCGCGAACTTCCGCACCGGGCTGCTGGACCAGCCTGCCGACGACTCGCCCGTGGACCACAGCTACTACATCAACGGGCTGAGGATCATCACGCTGGACACGTCAGTCCCCGGATATCACCACGGCGAGATCAGCCCCGAGCAACTGGAGTGGCTCGCCGAGGAACTGTCCACACCGGCGCCGGACGGGACCATCCTGGCCCTGCACCACCCCCCGGTGCCATCGGTGCTGGACCTCGCCGTGCTTGTGGAACTGCGCGGCCAGGCGGCCCTCGCCGGCGTGCTGCGCAACTCCGACGTCCGCACCATCCTCGGCGGCCACCTGCACTACTCGACCACGGCCACGTTCGCGGGCATTCCCGTGTCCGTGGCCTCGGCGACGTGCTACACCCAGGACCTCAACGTGAGCGTCGGCGGAACCCGCGGACGCGACGGCGGACAGGCCTTCAACCTGGTCCACGTCTACGAGCACACCATCGTGCACTCGGTGGTGCTGCTGGGCGAAACCACGGCGGTCGGCGAACTGGTTACGGCCGAAGAGACCCAGCGGCGGATCTCCGCAGCCGGGATCCGCGTCCCGCGTCAGGCCAAGCTGGAAGATCCGGCCAGGACGCCGGGCCACAGCCGCCTCACCACCCGCAACTAGGCCGCGTTACTTCTCCCAGGGAGCCTTGATCGGGTAGTACTTTTCCAGGAAGTCCGTGACCAGCTCGGCCCGCTCCTCAGCCGGCACCTCCGGGAAGCTGCCGTCGTTGAGGCAGAAGAAATCCATGTTCCGCTTCGCCAGCAGCTTGGGCAGGTAATTCAGCCCGGCCCGTGCCGTGGTGTCCACGTAGCGCACCTTGGCCGCGGTCTGGGTGACGGCGCGGCCGGTGAGCAGCGCGTAGTAGTGGTAGAACGAGTTCGTCACGGAGATGTTGTCCGCCGCGCGGAAGGTGCTTGCGGCCGTCTTGGCGAATTCGGCCGGGAATTCCTGTTCCATCTGGGCCACGACGCTGCGGCGCAGCGGCGCGGCGGTGTGCTCAAGGTGCCGGGTGGTGATCCGGCCGAAACGGTCCCAGAGAAGCTTGCGGTTCACGCGGGCCGCGTTCTCGAAGCCGCTGCGCTCGGCGTCGTTGTCCCCGAGCCCGATCCGCGTTTCCGCCTCGATGAACTTGGTGATGCCGCCCGGGGTAAAGAACAGCTCCGGCCCGACGGCGCGGCCGAAAAACATGTCGTCGTTGGAGTACAGGAAATGCTCGGACAGCCCGTCAATATGGTGGAGCTGGCATTCCACCGCCTGCGAATTGTGCGTGGGCAGCACGGAGGGGTCGGCGAAGAACTCCTCGCTGCGGACAATCGTGACGCTCGGGTGGTCCGCCAGCCACGACGGGGCGGGGGAGTCCGTGGCAATGAAGATCCGGCGGATCCACGGGGCAAACATGTAGACCGAACGCAGGGCGTACTTGAGTTCGTTGATCTGGCGGAAGCGGGCCTCGTGGTCATCGCCTTCGCCGACCACCACCCCCGTCATCCGGGCCCGCCGGGCCGCGATGTACTCCGGGGAGCTGCCGTCCACCCAGGAGAAGACGAGATCGATATCAAAGCTGATGTCGCTGGCGTGGTCGGCGAACATGTTCTCGATGGTGGGCCAGGTGTGGCCGTACCGCTCCACGGTGCCGCGGACGGCGTCCTGGGCCAGCATGGTCCGGCGGGTCAGCGAATTTTCGATCGGAAGGATGAGCTCGTCGCCTTCGAAGCTCCAGAGCTCAAGCTGGACACCGGCCGAGGCGCCAAACTCGAAGCCGCCCTCCGGCTCGACGCGGGGACGGTACAGCCGGAAGATCCGGGACTGGCGGTTGGGGGAGAGCTCGCCGTCGGCCACCAGCACTGATGACTTCTTCTTGGCGTCCACGCTCATGGAGTAGAACGGCTCGTCGTGGCAGGCACCGACCAGCGCGTCGCGGAGTTCCTTGCGGTTTTTCCAGTCCACGGCAATGACCGGGCGGTGGTTGTTGCCGCGGACCAGGAGGTAGTCCAGGCCGGCCGTGGCAAGCACAGAGCGGATAAACAGCAGGTCCTCGACCATGGCCTGGTACGGCGTGCGGTTTTCATTGATCAACGCAAACCGGCCCCGCCGGCGGACCACGTCAGGGCGGGTCCGGAACCTGGCGCCGGCCGCTGCGGAGGTGACTTCCTCGTGGGCGTCTACGGACGCCTGGCCGCCGTAGTAAATCTCATCCTGGACCAATGCTTCGGTAATGTCGTGTCTCCGGGCTTCTGTGCGTAAATGGGTACCTACTTGCATGATAACGCGGGCCCCGAAATCGCGACGAAAATCCCGCCGGGATCGCTCCCCGTGTTACCCCGGACGTTACCCCGAACGGTGTGGACGCTCAGCCCGCCAGGGCGGCACGCCAGCTGCGCAGGAACGCCGCACCGGCGTCGTCGTGGATGACCTCCACACCCAGTCCCAGATCCGCCGCCGTGAGCACGTCGTACGGCTTCACCGGGACGCCGTCGGCCGGCCGGACATCAACGTGCTTCACCGGGTGGTCGTTGTGGTGCAGCCAGTCAGCCATCGCATAGTCGGTGCGGGAATCGCCCACCGTGCGCCAGGCCTGCGGCGTAATGCCCTGCGCCGCGAGCAGCTCCACGGCCCGGCTCGCGCCCAGGTCCTTGCCGAGCCGCACCGATTCGATGTCCGTGGAGATGATGGTCGGGTCCACCCGGTAGTCGACCTGGTCATCGGAGCCCGGCACATGGTGGTCCAGCCGCACCACGCCGAGCCCGTGCCGCTGCATCAGCTTCATGGCATCGGCGTCAAAGAGCTCCTGCTCGTCCCGGTAGTCGGAGTTGGCGACGGCAATGTGCTGTTCCACCGAAACCATGGCCCGCTTCGTCTCGTCGAAGAACATGTGGGCCGAGTAATCTTCCGCGACGAGGCGGCGGACGTCGTCGCCGAAGGCCTGCGGCACCGCGAGGTCCCGATCGACGTGGATCGGTCCGGGGCCCTCCGCGGTGTAGCTGAACCACACGGCGCCCTTTTCGCAGATCGCATGGAAGACGGTGCCGGCCGGTATGCCGGCGTCGATCATCGGCACCATCACCTGCTCCCGGATGAAGGCGTCCGAGCGCCCGGTGTTGAAAATGACCGGGATGCCTGCAGCCGCCAGCGCCAGCATGTCCGCAATGATCCCCGGCTGCACGTCCCGGGTCAGGGGACTCGCCACGGGCCCGTCGACGTCGAGCAGCAGGGCCAGCGGGGGAGCCGACGGCGAGGGGGAAACCGGGGTATGAGGTGCAGTCATGACCCCATTCTGTCAGCCGGGACGACCCCGCGCATGTGCAGTGGACCGGGCCGGCGGAGTGGCTGCCCGCGTGCGGGTCCGGCGCCGCCTGTGTGACAAATGGTTACCGTTTGGCTACAACCTCACGGCTCCCGTGGTCTTGGATTCCTTTGCACGGCCAATTTACCTAGGCTGGCAGGGTGATATTCAAAGCTGTGGGCGAGGGACGCCCTTACCCCGACCATGGTTTCAACACGCCCAAGGACTGGGCGGCACTGCCGCCGCGCCCGGTCCGCCTGGATGAGCTGGTGACCACCAAACGGACGCTGGACCTTGAAGCCCTGCTGGCGGAGGATTCGACGTTCTTCGGCGATCTGTTTCCGCACGTCGTTGAGTTCAGGGGTGTCCTGTACCTGGAGGACGGCCTTCACCGGGCGGTGCGCACCGCACTGCACCAGCGCACGGCAATTCACGCGCGCGTGCTGGTGATTAATGGCTAGAAAGCCCAAGGACATCACTGTCCTGCACGGGCACCATGTCATCACGGGCTCGGATCTCCGGGCCACCTTCGTCGAAGAGGACGACACGCAGGACAGTCCCGTCCGCGTCCGGCGGCGCGTTCTGCATGGTGTGGTCCTGGTGATGCTGGTCGGACTGATTGCCGCCGCGATCATCGTGGCGCTGGCTATCATGAACGGCCAGATCCAGGTACCGACGGCGGAGCGCAGCCGCTCTGCCTCCTCGCTGTGTCCCGAGGCCATCCATGATTACCAGGCCCCGGAGAAAATCAACCTGAATGTTTTCAACTCCACGAGCCGGCCCGGCCTGGCCCGGAGCGTGGCGGATGAGCTGATCGCCCGCAAATTCGTGGTGGGGGCGGTGGGCAACACCATGTCGAGCTACCGCGGGGTGGCGCTGGTGGTCTCCGGAGCGGCGGGGCAGTCGGCAGCATTCACGGTCCAGCGGCACTTTCCGGGTTCGGACTACGTCCAGGACGGGCGCACGGACCCGGGCGTGGACGTTATCCTGACTGGCGACTACAAAGAGCTGGCCAAGCCCGAACTCGTGGACCAGACGCCCGGTACGCTCAGCTGCCCGCGGGAGGACCGGCGGATCGTCGATGACACCGTGTGGCCCATTACCCCGACTGGGCTGCCGCCCACGGGCTAGGCGCTGAGGCGGACGGGCCTGCCGGCGTCGTCGAACCTGGCGCCCGCGCCCAGCTGGATAAACCGCACGGTCCGGGCGATCCGCGCCTCGGCGGCAGAATCGTGGCCCGTGCCGTTGCCCGCGCCGTCGCCGCGGGCTGCGCTGGAGGAGAGCGTGCCGTGGATGAGCTGTGCGAGCTGCGCGATGTCCGCCTCGGGCAGGTAGCGCTGGGCCATCCCGTCCCGCAATATCCCCTGCAGCATCACGCTGAGCTCGCCCACATGGACCGCCAGCTTCGCGAAGGACCCCGGCGACAGCACTGCCCCCATAGCAGGGCCGGGCGGCAGGTGCCGCCGGCTGAGGTCCTCCACCTGGGCGCGCACGTAGAGGGCCAGCCGTTCCACCGGGTTCTCGAGCGAGTCCAGCGATTCCCGCAGGCCCACGAGGAACCGTTCCGTCTCGTCGAGGGCGTAGGCAATCAGGAGTTCTTCGATGTCCGCGTAGTAGTTGTACACGGCGGTCCGGCCGATCCGCGCGTGCCGGGCCACGTCCGTCATGGTCAACCCGGGGAGCCCGTGCGTGAACAGCAGTTCCCCGAACGCGGTCAGGATACGGCGTTGGGTCTCGGCGCGTTGGGCGGCGTTGCTCGCGGCCGAAATCCTGGGCATACGGACACTTTAGCGCGATCTGTCAGCAAACTGCTGCAAAGGATCAGACGGCGCAGCCGTCCGGGCCTGACAGTTCCGTCGGAAGATGGGTTTTCCGGTGGCTAGTTGGAGTTTTCTGTCAAATTAGTGGATGCGGGAGCGGGCACAGTTGTGTCTGCCGGACAGCTTTTGGGCGCAGCGTTGTAAACGAGGACAGTCTGCACGAATGTCTGTTTCGGGACGGCAACATCCAGGATCAGCGACCTTGATAGCGATTTTTCCGAAGGCGCCCTGTCTCCGGCCTGATCGGCCAGTACAGCTACATCAACGTCTCACGCATCCACAGCAAGGCCGAACCTGAACCGAAGCTGGTGTACTCCAGCGCCGTAGAGTTCTTCGCTGACCTCCTGGCCCAGTCCTACGTCCGGGAAGTCAACGAGGGCGCAGCCTACGCGCGCTGCCCCGAGTGGTACAAACACCCCGAAGCCCTCACCCAGATGGAGAGCATGTGGCGCGCATGGGAACACCTCCGCCTGGAACCGGCCCTCGGAATCAGCACCTGGTGGCTAAACCACGCAGACCCCCACATGCGCGTCCTCATGGACAAAGAAGGCCCGTTCAAGAAATGTGCCTACGACGGCCACAAGCCCCCACGCGCATCCGGCCTCGCCGCGCTCCCGCACACGGAACCCGAGCCCGGTATCTTCGGCTCAGGACCAGCGTCGGTTTCGCCGGCCCACTGATCCTCTGGAGTGGCCGAGTCGGTCGGTAACTTCGTGGCCATCAGCGGGTCGGTGGCTTGGGGTTCTGTATTCGCTCAGGTCACAGGCTCTTCTTTTTGGTGCTGCTGTTCCTGGGCATCGGCGTGATGCTGTGGCTCGCTGTCGCTCGGCTGCCACGGGGGACCTCAGTACGTGCGGGGTCCCCGCGGCAGCAGGGTCACCGGGCGCTGGCGGCAGGTTCGTCCTCGAGGTCCTTCGGTGCCGTGAGATCCATTTCGAGCAGCGGCACCACTTTGGACTTAGTGATGAAGCGGTGAGCCAGCCACAGGACGATAAAGACCGGCAACCCGATATAGGAGGAAAGCACCTCCATGCCCCTTCCGGCGAGCACGGCCTCGTAGTTCTGTCCCGCGATCACCAGGACCAGCAAGGCAAAGGCCAGCAGTGGGCCAATGGGGAACAGGGACGCCTTGTACGGCAGGTCGCTGACCTTGTTTCCCTGCGCCAGGAAGCCGCGCCTGAAACGGTAGTGGGAGACCGCGATTCCCGCCCAGACGATGAAGCCGCAGGCCCGACATGTTCAGCAGCCAGGAGTAGGCTGCACCCTGCCCGACGATCGCGGAGAGGAACCCGAAGAGTCCCACGGACGCGGTAGCCAACATGGCCGCGATCGGCACTCCACGCGTATTGGTTCGGCCGAAGATCTTCGGGGCCATGCCGTCATGGGCCATAGCGTAAAGCATCCGGG
>JBKKDK010000144.1:0-4106 GCA_046708245.1 Arthrobacter sp. | reverse complement strand
CGCCGCCCCCCCGCGGCCTCCCCGCCGCCGCCGGCCCCTCGGTCATTGCAGCAGTCATTGCGGCGGAGCCACCTCAGCGGCTCCTTACCAGATCCGGACCCGCTCCGCCGGCGGCATCCACATCCCGTCCGTTTCGCCGACGCCGAAGGCCTCGTGGAAGGGATCGAGGTTCCGGGCGATCTGGTTGGTGCGGAACTCGTTAGGGGAGTGCGGGTCCGTGGCGAGGCGGCGGATAGCTTCCTCGGAGCGCATGACCTGCCGCCAGCCGGCAGCCCACGAGGCAAAGAACCGCTGCGCGCCGGTCAGGCCGTCGAGCACCGGCGGCTCCTGGCCGTCAAGGCTGATCAGGTACGCCTTGTAGGCGATGGTCAGGCCGCCGAGGTCGCCGATGTTCTCGCCGAGCGTGAGCCGGCCGTTGACGGTGTGCCCCGGCGCTGCGTTCGGCTCAAGCACCTCAAACTGGTCCACAAGCCGGGCGGTCAGCGCCTCGAACGCGGCGCGGTCCTCCTCCGTCCACCAGTTCCGCAGCAGCCCGCTGCCGTCGTACTGCGAGCCCTGGTCATCGAAGCCATGGCCGATCTCGTGCCCGATCACCGCGCCGATGCCGCCGTAGTTGACGGCGTCGTCGGCGTCTGCAGTGAAGAACGGTGGCTGCAGCATGGCGGCAGGGAAGACGATCTCGTTGAGCAGCGGGTGGTAGTAGGCGTTGATGGTCTGCGGTGTCATCAGCCATTTCTCGCGGTCCACGGGCTTGCCGACCTCGTCCAGATGGCGGTCGACGTCGGCGTTGTGCGCGCGCTCGACGTTCCCGAGCAGATCCGACGGGTCCACCACGACCGCCGAGTAGTCGATCCACTTGTCCGGGTAGCCGATCTTGGCCCGGAACGAGCCGAGCTTCCGGAGCGCTTCCTGCTTGGTCTCCGCCCCCATCCAGCCGAGGCCGGTGATGGACTGCCGGTAGGCCTCGATCAGGTTCTCGACAAGCGACTGCATCCGGGCCTTGTGCGATTCCGGGAAGTGCCGGGCGACGTAGATCTGCCCGACGGCCTCGCCCAGGGCGGCCTCGACGACGGCGACGCCGCGCTTCCAGCGGTCCTTGTTGCGCGGGGTTCCGCTCAGGGTGGTGCCGTAGAAGGCGAAGCTTTCGTCCACAAAGGCCGACGACAGGTAAGGGGCGGCGGCGCTGATGACCCGCAACGCGAGCCACTCCTGCCAGCTGGCCAGCGGCACCGTGTCCAGGAGGGATGCCGCACCGGCAAAGAAGTCCGGAGTGCTCACCACAAGTTCGGCGCGCTTGTCCGGCTCGATGCCGGCGGCGTCGAACCAGTCCGCGAGCAGCGGGAAGAGCTGCGCCGCCTCGTCGGCGGACTTCAGGTTATAGGTCTTCTGCGGATTCCGCAGGGTGACCTTGTCCCAGTGGTGCGAGGCGAGGGCGGTTTCCAGCTCCACCACCCGGGCGGCCGCGGCTTCCGGGTCCGCGAGGCCGGCCAGGCCGAACATCGTCTGCACGTGCCCGCGGTAGGCCTCGACCAGCGGCGCGAACTTCTCCACGCGGTAGTAGGACTCATCCGGCAGGCCCAGTCCGCCCTGGCCCGTGTAGAGCAGGATCCGGTCCGGGTTTCCGGCGTCCGGGGCCGGGTATATGTAAAAGAGGCCGGACACGTCGGCGCGGAACAGCCGCCCGGCCAGCGCGATGAGCCCGGCAACGGACCCGGTGGCGAACACTTCGGCAAGCCGGTGCCGGATCGGGTCGATCCCCTTGGCCTCCACGGCGGCCTCGTCCATGAAGCTGCTGTACAGGCCGCCGATTTTCCGTTCGATGCCGGTGGCCTCCGCGCCGCGGGCGGCGTCCTCGATGATCTCCTTCACCGCGAGCTCCGATTCGTCGCGCAGCGCGGTGAACGTGCCCTCCAGCGGCCGGTCATCCGGAATCGGCGTGTTCTTCAGCCAGGTCCCATTGACGTGCAGATACAGGTCGTCCTGCGGCCGGACGGCCGGGTCGATATTGGACAAGTCGATCCCCGAAAGTGGCACGGATGCTCCTTTGAGAGGCAGCCCGGCCCGGAGCTGGCGCCGGAACGGGTCTGCATGGTGGACGTTGCGGAGGTATGGCTCCTTCATCTTACGCACGCGTGTTACTGTGAAATGGTGCGCGCAGAACTGCTTCTTCTTAGCTGCCGCGGCGAGGCTTCAGACGCGATCCAGCGCTAGGCCCACCCTCGCTGCGGAGTTTGTGTTGCCCGGCCTCCCTTTCACCAGGATTTACAGAAAAGGCCCCGATACTCATGCAGAACGCACAAAAGCCCTCAGGAATGCCCGTCCACCGTTACGTCCCGTTCCAGGACATGATCACGGTCGACGTGCCGGACCGCACCTGGCCTGACAAGGTCATCACGAAGGCCCCGCGCTGGTGCGCGGTTGACCTGCGGGACGGCAACCAGGCACTGATCGACCCGATGAGCCCGGCCCGCAAAATGAAGATGTTCGACCTGCTGGTCCGGATGGGGTACAAGGAAATCGAGGTCGGTTTCCCGTCGGCGTCGCAGACCGACTTCGACTTCGTCCGGCAGCTGATCGAGGGAAACCACATTCCCGAGGACGTCACCATCCAGGTCCTCACCCAGGCCCGCGAGCACCTGATCGAACGGACCTACGAGTCGCTGGTCGGCGCCCGGCAGGCGATCGTGCACCTGTACAACTCGACGTCGGTCCTGCAGCGCCGCGTCGTCTTCAACCAGGACGAGGACGGCATCCTGGACATCGCCCTGCAGGGCGCCCGGCTGTGCAAGAAGTACGAGGAAACCCTCGTCGACACACACATCACCTACGAGTACTCGCCGGAGTCCTTCACCGGGACCGAACTGGAATACGCCGTCCGGGTCTGCAACGCCATCGCCGACGTGTTCGAGGCCTCCGCCGACAGCCAGGTCATAATCAACCTGCCGGCCACCGTCGAAATGGCCACGCCCAACGTGTATGCCGACTCGATTGAGTGGATGAGCCGGCACCTGCACCCGCGCGAAGGCATCATCCTGTCCCTGCACCCGCACAATGACCGCGGCACGGGTGTCGCGGCCGCCGAACTGGGGTACCTGGCCGGCGCGGACCGGATCGAAGGCTGCCTGTTCGGCAACGGCGAGCGGACCGGCAACGTGGACCTGGTGACCCTGGGCCTGAACATGTTTGTCCAGGGCGTCGACCCGATGATCGATTTCTCCGACATCGACGAAATCCGCCGCACCGTGGAGTACTGCAACCAGCTGCCGGTGGCTGAGCGCTCACCCTACGGCGGCGACCTCGTCTTCACCGCCTTCTCCGGCTCGCACCAGGACGCCATCAAGAAGGGCCTCGAAGCGCTGGAGAAGGAGGCCGCGGCCGCCGGCAAGGAGGTCGCCGACTACACCTGGCAGGTCCCGTACCTGCCGGTCGACCCGAAGGACCTCGGCCGCAGCTACGAGGCCGTCATCCGGGTCAACTCGCAGTCCGGCAAGGGCGGCGTCTCCTACCTGCTGAAGAACGAGCACAACCTCGACCTGCCGCGCCGGGCCCAGATCGAGTTCTCCGGCGTCATCCAGAAGCAGACGGACACCGTCGGCGGCGAAGTCAGCGGCTCCCAGCTGTGGCAGGTCTTCCAGGACGAATACCTGCCGTCCACGGCGGCCGACACCCAGTGGGGGCGGTACGCGCTCGGCGCCATCAGCACCGAGACGGACGAGGACGGGGCGATGACCCTGACCGCCTCGCTCAAGGTCGACGGCACCCAGGTCCGCCGCACCGGCACCGGCAACGGCCCCATCGCGGCGCTGCTGAGCATCCTGCGCGAGGACGGCGTCGACGTCCGGGTGCTGGACTACAGCGAGCACGCCCTGTCCGAGGGCGGCAGCGCCCTCGCCGCGGCCTACGTCGAATGCGCCGTGGGGGAACGGGTCCTCTGGGGCGTCGGGATCGACGCCAACACCAGCACGGCATCGCTCAAGGCGGTCGTCTCGGCCGTGAACCGGGCCATCCGGGACGTCCGGGCCTAGGCCTGCGCCGTTGCGGCCACGGCAGGGACGGCCGCGTTGTGATATAACCACAAACCCGCCCCCCCCCCAAAGCTGGGGTGG
>JBKKDK010000143.1:0-6454 GCA_046708245.1 Arthrobacter sp. | reverse complement strand
GGGGGGCCGGGTGTGTAAACCCGGGTTTCCCCCCCCCCCGCCGTCGCTGTCTTTGTTGTTCTGTCCCGGAACTGCCCCGCGGGTCCTACTACAGGGCGTAGAAAACTCTGGCTACACTGATGCCATGAACATCGTCTATAACGTCATGGTCTTCCTGCACATCCTCGGCGCCGCCATGATAGTCGGCATCTGGATCGGCCAGATGAAACAGCCCACCGTCCACCCCCGCCAGTTCGACGGCGCGGCCCTGCAAATCATCACCGGCGTCGTCATGATGGGGCTCATCCCGGCCCTGGACATGGATGCCAACTATGCCAAGCTCGGCATCAAGTTCGGGGTCGCGCTGGTGGTCGTGGTGCTGGCGTTCATCGGGCGTCGCAAGTACAAGAAGGACGAGCCGGTCAGCAGGGCCCTCGCCCACAGCGTCGGCGGCCTGGCGCTGCTGAACGTGGCCATCGCCACGCTCTGGCAGTAGGTCCGCACCGGGCACGGCAATCCTCCGAGAGCGGACACCCGTGCGCGGGCGGCGCCGGATCCCTAGGATTGAACACGGCACGGACCGGCGGAGCGCCGGATCTGTGGTTTACCAACGACTTGAGGAGTGGACATGGCAGCAACACGCACCGCACACACTGTATGGAACGGCGATCTGATGACCGGCGCCGGCAACACCACGCTGGACAGCTCCGGCCTGGGTAACTTCGATGTCACCTGGAAGGCGCGCACGGAGGCTTCCGGCGGCAAGACGAGCCCCGAAGAGCTCATCGCCGCCGCGCACTCCGCATGCTTCTCCATGGCCTTCAGCCACGCCCTGGCCCAGGCCGGGCACACGCCCGAAGAAGTCAACACCAAGGCCGACGTCACGTTCGTACCGGGCACCGGCATCACCGACAGCCACCTCACCATGAGCGCGCGGATTCCGGGAATCACGGAAGACAAATTCCAGCGCATCGCCGAGGAAGCCAAGACCGGCTGCCCCGTCTCGGCTGCCCTGACCGGCATCAAGATCACCCTGGACGCCACCCTGGCCGCCTAAGTGTTCTTCACGCACCACGGCGAAGGCCCCCGCTCCCACTTTCCGGGAACGGGGGCCTTCGGCGTTCAGCGCCGGTGCCGCTGCCGGGGCCGCAGCGGCAGGCTAGTTGCCCGGCCGGCGGGCGGGCAGCGGGGCCGGCCGCAGCCGGCGGTAGCCTTCGCGCAGCGGCGGCCGGTCGGTGGGCAGTTCCTCGATCATTTCCTTCAGGGCGCCGATCCCGTATTCGAGCTGCGGGTCAGTGCCGGCCGCGTACGCGTGCGGCGGGAAGGTCACTTCGATGTCCGGGGCGACGCCGTAGTTTTCCACACCCCAGCCCACGCCGCCGGAGAACCAGGTGGCGTACCGCGGCTGCGTGACGCCCGTACCGTCCGCAAGGGCGAAGCGGTTGTCGATGCCCACGACGCCGCCCCAGGTGCGGGTGCCGATGACCGGGCCGATCCCCCGCAGCTTCGAGACCTGGGTGATGATGTCGCCGTCGGACCCGGCGAATTCGTCGGTGAGGATGACCACCGGGCCCCGCGGCGCGTGGTGCGGGTAGGTCCGCGGCTTCTCGCCGCGCGGCATGCTCCAGCCCGTGACCTTGCGTCCGATGAGTTCCGCGACCAGCTGCGAGGTGTGCCCGCCGCGGTTGCGCCGGACGTCCACGATCAGCCCGTCGAGCGCCGTTTCGGTGTCGAGGTCGCGGTGCAGCTGGGCCCAGCCGTTGGCCAGCATGTCCGGGATATGCAGGTAGCCGAAGGTGCCCTGCGAGGCTTCGCGGACAGTGCGGCGGTTGGCGCCCACCCACTCCTGGTAGCGCAGCCGTTCCTCGTCCCTGACCGGCACGACGGCCACGCGCCGCTGTTTTCCTGCTGCCGCGCCGTGGCCGGCGCCGTTGCGCAGGGTGAGTTCCACCGCGCGGCCGGCGGCCCCGACCAGCTGCAGTGCCGGGGTCCGGGTTTCGGTGAGCTCCACGCCGTCGATGGCCAGCAGCACGTCGCCCGGTTTGGCGTCCGCGCCCGGACGGGTCAGCGGGGAGGTGGCCAGCGGGTCGGAGGATTCCCCGGCCAGGATCCGGGTGATTTCCCAGCCATCACCTGTGAAGGCGAGGTCGGCGCCGAGCCGGCCCTGGCTGTTGCTGCCGTTCTCGGTGACGGCGGCGGGGCGGACATAGGCGTGGGACGTGCCCAGTTCGCCGTGGAGTTCCCAGAGCAGGTCCACCAGGTCATCGTGTGAGCCGAGCCGGTCCACGATCGGCCGGTAGCGGGCGTGCACGGAGTCCCAGTCCTGCCCGGCCATGTCCGCGGTCCAGAAGAAGTCACGCTGCAGCCGCCAGGCCTCGTCAAAGGCCTGGCCCCAGACCAGCAGCGGTTCGAGCTGCACGCGGATCCGGCTGAGGTCCACCTTGACCAGCTGGCCGGACTCCTCGTCCGCCTTCGCTCCGGCCGGGGCGACGCGGACCTGCTTGTCCTGCAGGAACACCACTTTTTCCCCGTCGCCGGAGAGGCGGTAGCTGTCCAGTGCCTCGACGATCGTGATGGTCCGGCGCTTGGCCAGGTCGAAGCGGACCAGGCTCGGTGCGGCGTTTTTCTCTTCCAGGCTTGCCCGGCCTTCGCCGGTGACGCCGGCGAGCTCGCTGTCCAGCCAGAGCAGTGCCCCGGCGGTGGCCATGAGACCCGAGTAGTTGCCCTGCGGGACCGGAACGGTGATGACGCGGTGGGCCAGGCCTTCGGCGTCGACCCGGACCGCCGGGACCGTGTCCTTGGCGCCGCCCGCCGCGATGTCCGTCGCGCCGGCAGCCTCCGCGGTCTCCGCATCGGCGGTCAAGTCGACGGTGGGACCGAACGGGGACGGCGTGTCCGCCGCCAGGGCCACCAGGTAGGGCTTGATCGGGCTGGGGAAGGACAGGTCAAAGGAGTGCCCGTCATACACCGGGTCGAAGCTGCGGTTGGAGAGGAAGGCCAGGAACTTCCCGTCCGGGGTGAACGACGGCGATTCATCGCGGAAGCGGCCGTCGGTGACGTCGATGATGGTGCGCTCCGGCGCACCGGACCCGGCGGCGGCAACCCTGGTGAGCCGAAGCCGGCTGCGGGAGCCGAAGGACGTGACCGGCTCGGACCAGCCCAGCCAGGCCGAATCCGGCGACCAGCTGAAGCCCTCGATGCTGCCTTCGCCGATGCTGCTCACCAGCGACATGGTCCCGTTGCGGGTGTCGGCAAGGTAGATGTCGCCGAAGGCGGTGCCGACGGCGAGCCAGTTGCCGTCGGGGCTGGCCTCGATGGCGCTGGCGCGGTTCGGTTTGGGGAAGTCGATTCTGGTCAGCCCGGCCGGCGCGCTGTCCGAAACGGCGGCGGGATCGACGGCGCCGGGTCCGGCGGTGTCCGCGGTGTCTGCAGCGGCGCCCGCAGCAGCCGCCGCATCGGTACCCCGTGCCGTGGCCGGGACGGGCGCCGGCACAACGGAGCCGGGCCGGGTGAGGGCGGCGGCGGAGACCGGCTGCGGCAGCGCCGTGCCGCTGCCGGCGGCGTCCTGACCGTTGGCAGCATCCGATCCGCCGGCAGTGTCCTCTCCGCTGGCAGTGTTCAGTGCGGCCGCACCTGCTTTGTTCCCGGCCGGGTGCCCGCCGGCCAGCGGCGCTGCGATGGCCTTCAGGTAGAGGGCTTCGACGCCGTCGTGGTCGGCGACGTAGGCGATCCGGCCCTCGCCGAACGGCCGCGGCAGCCGTGCCCGGACCCCGGGAGTGGCTTCCAGGACGCGGGACGGCCCGTCCTTGTGCCGCAGCCAGTGGAGGGTGCCGTGGGATTCGACGGCGCTGGACGTCCCGGTGCGGTCCGGCGTGACCTCGCCGAGGTGCCGGGACGGCTTGAGCGGGGCGGGGCGGCGGGCCTGGGAGGCCGAACCGAGCGTGATGGGCAGCTTGACGGCGTCCGAGCCAAGGTCCGGCACGAGCCAGAGTTCGCCGGCCGATTCGAAGACGATGCGGCGGCCGTCGGTGGCGGCATGGCGGACGTAGAAGTCCTCGTGGTCCGTGTGGCGGCGGAGGTCGCCGCCGTCGGGCTGTACGGAGTAGAGGTTGCCGTAGCCCTCGTGGTCGGAAAGGAACGCGATCCGGCCGTCAACCCACATCGGATCGGTGAGGTTGCCGTCCAGTTCGGCCGCGAGACGTTCGAACTCGCCGTTGCCGTCGACGTCGATCCACAGCTTGCCGGCGGTTCCGCCGCGGTACCGCTTCCACCAGGCTGGCTCGCGGGACAGGACGCTGGCGAGGACCACGGGGCGTTCGTCGCCGACAACCGGGCCGTAGGTCACGGATTCGACCGGGCCGAACGGCAGTTCCTGCGCCCAGCCGCCGGTGACGGGCAGGCTGTAGGCGTGGGTGTGGCGGCTGTCTGCCTGGCGGAAGGCGCTGGTCACTACGACGTCGCCGTCGGGGGTGAAGCCCTTGACCCGGGTGGAGCTGTGGCCAAAGTAGCTCAGCTGGCGGTAACCACCGCCGTCAACGTCAGCGGTGACAACTTCCGGCGCCGTTCCCTGCACCACGGTCCACACGAGGCGCTTGCCGTCCGGGGTGAAGCGGGGGTTGCGGGCGGGCAGCTGCAGCGAGGAGACACGCCAGGCGCGGCCTCCCGCCAGGGGCGCGATCCAGACGTCGTCCTCGGCCACGAAGGTGACCAGATCGCCGTGCAGATGCGGGAAACGGAAGTAACTCGAAGAAGTCATCGTTCGATCATAGTCAAGACCGGGCCGGCTGCCGGGGAGGTGTCCCGGCCGTGCCGGGCATGGTGAGATGGATCATGCGAATCATTGTTGCCGGAGCCTCCGGGCTAATCGGAACCGCCGTTACCCGCGCCCGGCGGGACGCCGGGCCCGACGGCGCCGCCCTGGTCCGGCGGCCGCCGGCCTCCCCTGCCGAGTTCCAGTGGGATCCGGCCGGGGGCCGCATCGATGACGGTGCCCTCCGCGGAGCCGACGCCGTGATCAACCTGTCGGGGGCCGGAATAGGCGACCGGCCGTGGACGCGGTCCCGTATCAACGAGCTCCGGACCTCGCGGCTGGGCGCGACCCGGACCCTCACGACGGCCATGTCCCGGCAGGAGAGTCCGCCCGCGGTGTTCCTGAGCCAGTCGGCTTCCGGTTACTACGGCGATGCCGGGCCGCTGGTGCTGCGGGAGAACGCGCCGGCCGGCTCCGGCGTCCTGTCCCGGCTCTGCGTGGACTGGGAGGCCGCGGCGCATGAGGCTCCCGCCGGAGTCCGTGTTGTCACGCCGCGCACCGGGATTGTCCTGAGCCGTTCCGGCGGTGCGCTGGGGCGGCTGCTGCCGCTGCTGCGCCTCGGCGTGGGCGGGCCGCTAGGCAACGGCCGGCAGTACTGGCCGTGGGTCAGCCTGCCGGACGTGGCCGGTGCCTTCGGCTTCCTGCTGTCCGCTCCGGTCTCCGGTCCGGTGAATGTCTGCGCCCCGGAGAACGCCGATGTGAACTCCCTGATCGCCCAGCTCGCTGCAGCGTTCCACCGTCCGGCAGTGCTCCGGGTTCCGGCACCGGTGCTCCGGCTGGCGATGGGCAGACTCGCCAACGAACTGCTGCTCGCCAGCCAGCGGATGGAACCGGCGGTGCTCAGCGAAGCCGGCTTCCAGTGGCAGCATCCTTCCCTGCAGCAGGCTGCGGGGTGGGTGGCCGGACGCGGCCGGGGGCTCTGAACCGCCGGCGTCCAGTGTTTCCCGGTCAGGGCGTGCCCGGGAGGACGTCCTGGATCCGCCAGCGGCCGTCCACCGGCACCAGCACCAGCCGCAGCCGTTGCTCCTGCACGGCGGCGGCTTCCGCCACCACGGCGCCGGCGGCGTCCCGCTCCTCGTACGGGGAGGAAGCCGCGGTGACGGCCACAACAGCGCGCGCGGGGCTGCTGTCCGGCGAGGCTTCCACCGCCGCCAGCACGGTGGTGAAGCCGGCCAGCACATGGCCGGCCTCCTCC
This sequence comes from Arthrobacter sp., assembly GCA_046708245.1. Lineage (GTDB taxonomy): Bacteria > Actinomycetota > Actinomycetes > Actinomycetales > Micrococcaceae > Arthrobacter. The sequence continues at coordinate 470 of JBKKDK010000143.1, read as the reverse complement.
AGCCGCGCGCCGATCCTGCCGTCGGCAGCCGACGCGGGCGACGCCGGTGCGTTGACCTCCGCCAGCAGCCGCAGGTCACCGGAGCTGAATGCCAGGGACCTTAGCCGGGCCAGTCCGTGCACCGCCTGTTCCGGGTCCGCCGAACGGAGCAGGGCCTGCACGTCCTGCGGCACTGCTCCGGGCCGGGTTGCCTCCGGATACGGGGCTCCCGGCGAGGGAAGCGACCCCGGGAGCCGGGTTCCGGCCAGCAGCCACAAAGCCGCAAGGACCAGCACGGCTGCCAGCACGGCGGATCCGCTCCGGACGCGGCGGCCATAACCGCGGCTCCGGCGCGTACCGGGTCCCGGGCGGCGCCGGCCGGCGGCGTGCCTTGGCATCTCCCGGCGGTCCGGGTCCTTCCGTTCCCGGCCGGGCGGGGCGGCCCGGCGCGACACCGCCGCTGCCGCCGCACCGCGCGTTCGGACGTGGCG
>JBKKDK010000142.1:0-7668 GCA_046708245.1 Arthrobacter sp. | reverse complement strand
AGCACCATCATCGCCGCGTCCCTGCTCCAGCACGGAACCAGCAGCGGCACCGCTGGCCAGATACTGGGCGCGGTGCTGCTGGCCATTGGATTCAACGCCGCCCTCTGCATGGCGGCAGCACTCCTGGTGGCGCTGTTCCTCCGCCGGCCCGTACCCGTCACGGCCTAAACCTTTGGCTGACTCGGGATCGGGCTAGGTCGTGGCCACCCTGTGCCACGGAGCGTTCTTCGGATTCAGAACCACCCCGCCGCGGCAGCGTCGACGTCGGCAGCGGCTGCGGTGCCGCCCGGCACCGCAGCCTCGCCGCGCCCGAGTCCACGGATCGTCCAGCCTTCGGCCTCCCACGCGGAGGCATCGAGCACATTCCGGGCGTCCAGCAGGGTCCGGCGGTGCACCAGCGTGCCGGCGTCTGCCGGGGAGAGCTCGACGTATTCGGCCCATTCGGTCAGCAGCAGCACGAGTTCGGCGCCGTCGAGCGCCCGGTCCGTGGCGGATTCGAAGCGCAGCTGCGGGTAGAGAAGCGCGGCGTTGTTGTTCGCGGCCGGGTCCGTGGCCGTGACGTGTGCCCCGGCCGCCGCCAGCTGCTGGGCGACGTCCAGGGCCGGCGAATCGCGGATGTCGTCGGTGTCCGGTTTGAAGGCCGCGCCAAGCACGGTGATCCGGCGGCCGTTGAGCCGGCCGCCGCAGAGTTCCCGGGCCAGGTCCACCGTGCGGGTGCGCTGGTTCCGGTTGATGCCGTCCACCGTTTCCATCCAGCGGTCCACCGAGTGGACGCCCAGCGCGGTCGCCTGGACCCGGAGCGAACGGATGTCCTTGGGCAGGCAGCCGCCGCCGAAGCCCAGCCCGGCGTGCAAGTACCGGCCGCCGATGCGCGGATCCAGGCCCATGGCCGCGCCGAGCTGCGCGACGTCGGCGCCCGAGGCATCACAGAGTTCGGCCATCGCGTTGATGAAGCTCAGTTTGGTGGCGAGGTAGGCGTTCGACGCCGACTTGATCAGTTCCGCCGTGGCGAAGTTGCACACGAGCCGCGGTATCCCGGCCGCGAGCAGGGGCTCATAGACGGCGTCCAGGGCCGCGGTCACGGCTGCGGCCCGGTTTGTTTCGGCGGTGTTGTTACCGTTGGTTGCGGTGTCTGTTCCGGTGGTGTCCGGGACGCCGTAGACCAGCCGGTCCGGCACCAGGGAATCCTTGACCGCGGTGCCCTGGCGCAGGAATTCCGGGTTCCAGCCGAGCAGGACGTCCGGCCGGGCGGACAGCTCACCGGAGAGCATGTCCACCGTGCCGATGGGAACGGTGGACTTGCCCACCACGGCGGCACCGGGCAGCAGGTGGGGCAGCAGGGCGCGGGTGGCGGCGACGAGGTAGCTGAGGTCGGCGCTGTCGGAGGTCTTGGACTGGGGTGTGCCCACGCAGAGGAAATGCAGCTCCGCGCCGGCCGCGTCGGCAAAGTCGGCCGAGAAACTGAGCCGTCCGGTGGCCCGGCCGTCCGCCAGGAGCTCGTCCAGCCCCGGCTCGAAGAAGGGGGCCACACCGTTGCCGAGGTGCTCCACTTTGGCGGGGTCGACGTCGATCCCCACCACGGTGTGCCCCATCGAAGCCAGGGTCGCGGCGTGCACGGCACCGAGGTAGCCGCAGCCGATCACGGAGATTTTCACAGGGTTGCTCCTTGAGGGGTGGTGGGTTCAGGGTTCCGGCCCGCCGGATCACGCGCGGCGTCGGACAGCACCGCCTTGTAGTGCTGGACCAGCTCGGCGCCGAGGGCGGACCACGTCCGGCCCTGCACCGAGGCCTGGGCTGCCGTGGCGAATGCGCGGCGTTTGGCGTCGTCGCCGGTCAGGTCCATGACCCGGGCGCGGAGTTCGGCGAGGTCGCCGGGGGCGTAGAGCCAGCCGGTGCGGGAGTTTTCGACCAGGTCCAGCGGGCCGCCGCGGCCGGTGGCGACCACCGGCACGCCGGAGGCCATGGCCTCCTGGATGGTCTGGCAGAAGGTTTCAAACTCGCCGGGGTGAACAAAGAGGTCGAAGGAGGCCACCGCGCGGGCCAGGTCCTCGCCGCCGAGGAAGCCGGTGAACACCGCCCCGGGCAGGGCCGCCTCGAGGGCCTGCCGCTGCGGCCCGTCGCCCACAATCACCAGCCGGGTGCCGGGGATGTCGGCCAGCACGGCGAGGTCTTCGACCTGTTTTTCGACGGCGAGCCGGCCCACGTAGCCGATGATGCGCCCGCCGTCGGGGGCCACGGAAGCCCGCCAGCCGTCGTCGCGCTTGTCCGGACTGAACCGCACGGTGTCGACGCCGCGCCGCCACATGTCCACGCGCGGAATGCCGCGGCCGCGGAGCTGGTTGAGCGCGAAGGTCGAGGGGACCAGGGTGCGGGAGGCGAGGAGGTGGATGTCTTCCACCCGGTTCCAGGCCCAGTTCTCCAGGAAGGGGACGCCATAGCGTGCCGCGTAGCCCGGAACCTCGGTCTGGTAGATGGCGACGCTGGGGATGCCGAGCTGGTGCGCGGCCTGGGCCGCCCGCCAGCCGAGCACGAACGGGGACGCAAGGTGGACGACGTCGGGCGCGTAATCGGCAAGGATTCGCTTGACCCGATAGACACCGCCCAACGCCACGCGCACATTGGTGTACCCGGCCAGCGGCACCGAGGGCAGCCGGTGGATGTAGGCACCGTAGACCTCCGCAGGAACGTCAGCGTCCTGCGTGGACGGTGCGATCACCATGACTTCGTCCCCGCGCTCTTGGAGATGCTCCAGCACGCGCAGAATGGAGTGCGTTACCCCGTTCATGAGCGGCAGGAATGATTCGGCCACGATTGCGATCCTCACCCCTCCACGGTGCGGGCGCCCGCTGTCGGTACGGGGGAGCGGGCATGACCGGGAAGGGAAGAGTGGGTTAACAGGAGAGCGGCGCGGTGCCTGCCGGGAAGCCTAGTCCCGCTTGAGGACGTCCGGGAGCTCGTCGACGAAGACCGTCTGCGGCGGTTCCAGATAGATGACCAGGACCTGCTCACCGACTTCGAACACGCTTACCTTGTCAAAGGGATGGGCGTGGAAGGCGCTGGTGCCGCCGCGGAACGGCAGCATGACCTCGCCGATGGTGCCCGGCCCGATCCGGCCGGTGACCCGGCCGATCCTGCCGGTCAGGCTCCGGTCAGCGTCCCTGTGCATGGCTGTCCCTGCGCACCTGGTGCTTTCGGCGGGCGCTACGCATCCGGCGCTTTCGGCGGCCGCTTCGCTGCGTCCTTGCCGTCCTTGAGGGCGGAGCGGAGCGCCGGGAGGTAGTCGCCCACCTGTGCCAATATGCCGCCGATCATCCGGTTGATGCCGTCGCCGCCGTTCAGGACGGTGAGCTGGCCGACGTGCGCGAACGGTTCGGCCGCTGCCGCGACGATGGCCGGCATGTTCTCGGCGAGCTGCTGGGAGATGACGGCGTCCTGGTTGGTGCCGAGCGCCTCGCCGCGCGCCCGGATACCCTCCGCCTCGGCCAGGGCCTTGGCTTTGATGGCGGAGGCGGCAGCGTCGCCGCGGGCCTTGGTGGCGGCCGCCTCGGCCTCGCCGGTGACGCGGGTGGCGCCTGCCGCGGCGGCCGCAGCCGTGGCGTTGGCCTGGGCCTGCAGCTCGGTGCGACGGGCGTTCACCTGCGCTTCGAGCTCGGTGCGCCGGGCCAGCGCCTCCGCGGCGCTGATGTCCGCCGCCTTCTGGCCTTCGGCATCGGTGCGCTTGGCGTACGCCTTGGCGTCGGCGGGCTTGCGGATGGAGGTCTGGAGTTTTTGCTCCTCCCGGTCCGCCTCCAGCTTGGCCACTTCGGTTTCCTGGACCACCACCTGCTGGCGGGCCGTGGCGTCGGCCAGCGGGCCGGCCTGGGCCGCGTTGGCCTTGGCTTTCTCGGCGTTGGCCAGTGCCAGGGACTGCCTGATCGCGGAGATGCTTTGGGCGTCGGCAATCAGCGCCTCCGCCTCGGCCTCCTTTTCCGCGGCCTCACGGTTCCGGGTGGCCTCGGCGATGCGGGCTTCCATCTTGACCTGGGCAATGTGCGGCTTGGCGATGTTCTGGATGTAGCCGGTGGGATCCTGCAGGTCCTTGATCTGCAGAGAGTCGACCACCAGACCCAGTTTTTCCATTTCAACGCCGCTGGCGCTGCGGACCTGCGAGCCCAGCTTGTCGCGCTCGCGGATGATTTCCTCCACGGTCATGCTGCCGATGATCGAGCGCAGGTGCCCTTCGAAGACGTTGTACACCTGGCTCTGCATCTTGGGCTGCTGGCCCAGGAACCGGCGCGCGGCGTTGGCGATGAACGGCGGGGCGTCGCCGATCTTGTAGATCACCACGCCCTCGACAATCACCTGGATGCCCTGGGACGTCACGCAGGAGACCTTGAGCTCGGTCTCGTTCAGCGTCAGGGACAGCGCCCGGACCGTCTGGAGGCCCGGCAGCACCAGGGCGCCCTTGCCGGTGACGATCTTGAAGTCCATGCCTTCCCGGGTTGCCAGGGTGCCGCGGGTCAGGCCGGAAATGATGAGGGCCTCGTTCGGCTCGGCGACCTTCCACATCAGTTTCGTGGCCAGCCAAATGACGCCGATGACGACGAGCGCCCCGGCAATGACGGCAAGGAGAGGGAAGAAGGCTGACAAGTCCGGCATAACCAGGTCCTTTCACGGCGGTGGAAAAGGCGGTAAGCAAAGCCCCCAAACGGTGCTGCTGCCCGTTCCCGGCTGGCCTGGATGCGTGATGTGTAGGCCGCCCCCGGTCAGCTGTTGTAGACAGTCTGGGTCCGCCCTGCCGGGAAGTCCAGAAAAACGCCGAACCCGGCTCCGGCCTGCGCTAATGCTGTTCCAGGATCCGCCGGGCGTCCCGCTGGGCTGCGAGCTCGTCCTGGCTCAGCGTCTGCCCGGACAGGTAGCCGGCGGCGCCGAGGATCCGCCGCAGTTCCGCGACGGTCCGGGGTGTCCGGACCCCGTGGTGCGCCATGGCGTGGCAGTTGGCGCACAGCGGCACCAGGTCGGTGACCGGATCCAGCTGGTAGGCGCTGCCAAGCTGGGACGCCGGGACCACGTGGTGGACCTGGATGTAGTCCTCGCCGGTCTCGCCGTAGGCGATTTCGAAGGAGAACCCGCACGCGGCGCAGCGGGTCCCGTGGTGCGCGATGCACACCCGCCGCGCATCCGGGCTGCGTTCATAGCGGTTCACCTCCACCCGGCTGACGGCCTCGTCCGGAAGCGTGCCGGGCACGGGCTGGCCGGGGTCTGCCTCGGCCGGCGGGCCGAAGTTCCGCCAGAGGGCGCGGAGCAGCGGCTCATCGGCCGGGCCCACCGTCAGCCCGGTGCCGGGCACGGCGTCCCACTCGATCCCGGGCACGGCGTCCTCGAGGATCCCGGCGTCGATGTAGTCGCCGGCGGGCAGCAAGGCATCGAATTCCACCCGGACGGACAGTGGGGCGCCGCCGCTCTGCTCGGACACAACAACGCCGTGACCGATCAGCCCGCGGCCGCGGCGGCCCTGGAACAGGAGCCAGGCGTCGGCGCCGGAGGGGATGTCCATGGATGGGCCCACGGTCCAGGTCGCGAGGAACCGGCCGGTTTCGGCGACCTGTTCCACCACGGCAGGGTAGGTCCACGCGTTCGCGTGCCCGGGGTTCCACACCAGGATGATGGCTGTCATGTGCCCATTGTCGCAGTCCCGCCGGTCCGCGTCATGGGCACCGAAGGACGGCCCGATCCCGCGCCAGCAAGCCCGCTGCGGCGTAAAATTAAAGCAGAGGTGTTGGAGAAATGACTGGGTCAATCGTCGTCGTTCTGCTCTTTTTCGCCGCAGTTGCGCTGCTGGCGATCGCCGGCACGGCCGTCCTCGTGTGGCGGGACGGTCACGGCAAGATCCCGCACGAGAAATCCGAGCGCCCCTGGACGGCCGGCAACCTCCCCAGCGTGCCGTACTCCCTGCTGCGCTTCTAATTCTGTTGCGGTTTCGTTGCGCTTCCAGTCCGCGCCACGTGCTCAGCCCGCGGCCGCTACGCTCAGCACGTGGCGTTCAGCGCGTCCACCGCCATGGTTTCCATTTCCTGCAGGGCGGGACTGACCCCGGACTTGAGCGGTTCCGGCGGGTAGGCCACAGCCATGGCCAGCTGCCGGGTGCCGTCTGCGCTGGCCAGCGCGATGGTTCCGTAGCCGGGCACGTCGCCGGAATGCCCGTAGTAGAAGTCATTGGTGCACAGATCGTTCCAGCGGAAAACGCCGAGCCCGTACCTGGCGTAGACCGGGCTCTGCATCTCCTTGACCGTGGCGGGCTTTAGCAGTTTGTGCTGCAGCAGGGCCTGGTAGAACGAGTTCAGGTCCGCCACCGTGGAGACCATTCCCGCCGCGGCGTTGCCGATCTGCGCGGCCGGGTAGGTCACGTCGAGACGCTGGCCCTCCAGCATGATGTAGCCGTGCACCATGGACGACGGCGGCGGGCCCGCGGCCGTCATGCGGGTGCCGCTCAAGTCGAGGGGTTCAACGATGTCGGCGCGGATGACATCGCCGATGGGCCGGCCCCGGAGCCGCTCGACGATCATCGCCAGCGCGATGTAGTTCGAATGCGAATATTCAAACCCCTGGGCCAGCTTCTTCTCCCACGGCATCGCGCCGGCCATGGCCAGCCGTTCGGCCAGGCTCAGGGACTGCGTCAGCGCCTGCCGCACCGTGGCGGGATCGAACAGCGGCCCGTTCACGGAAGGCATCCCGGAGCGGTGCTGCAGCAGCTGCCGCACCGAAACGGGTTCCGGAGGACGGAGGATCTGGTCAAAGCCGGGCAAGTAGGCGCTGGCCGGCGCGTCGAGCTGCAGGACGCCCTCCTCCGCCAGCTTGAGCACCGACACCGCCACCATGGACTTGGTGACGTTGCCGACGTGCACCGGGCCGGACACCTCCGCCGTGGCACGGCTTGCGAGGTTCCTGACCCCGTACGCCTGGGACCATTTGTCCGTGCCCGCCCGGACCTGGACCAGCACCGCGGGCGCCCCGGCGTCGAGCAGCCTCTTGCTGAACTGGTCCAGCAGGGCCCGGAAGTCTGCGGGGGTGTTGGGTGTCGGCGGCTCGGGGATCAGCGTGCACCCGCCCAGCGCCGTCGCAAAGACGACGGCACCCAGTGCGGCCGCGATCCGGAAGGACGATGTGCGAATCCAGGCCATCGACATAACTAGTCCTTAGTGCAGACCGGGCCGGCCCCCGGCCCGCGTCGGCGGCTGCCCTGTCCTCTTGATAGTCCTCAGCCCGGCCCGCGGCGTCAAGGGGCTTTGGCAGGCGCGCCGTTGGACAAAAACGGCCGTTAAGCGGGGTGGCTTAGCGGCCGTTTCCGGCAAACGGGTGGCGGCGGGCGCCGAACGGGCGCCGGCGGGCAAAGGGGAGGATCAGCCGGCCGGGGCGGGCTGCGGTTGCGCGGCCACCACGGGATGGTCCCGGCCCAGGTTCCCGAGGGCCGAGGCGCCCTGCGGCGACCCGAGCTCCTCGAAGAACTCCACGTTGGCCCGGACGTAGTCCGCCCACACCTCCGGGACGTCGTCCGAGTAGTAGATCGCCTCGACCGGGCAGACGGGATCGCACGCGCCGCAGTCCACACACTCGGAGGGGTGGATGTAGAGCGAGCGTTCGCCTTCGTAGATGCAGTCCACCGGGCATTCGTCGATGCAGGCCTTGTCC
>JBKKDK010000141.1:0-11513 GCA_046708245.1 Arthrobacter sp. | reverse complement strand
GGGCATGGGGCAGGCCGATGCCTCCCGGAAGCCCGGTGGCGAGCTGATGCTCGCGCGCGTTGACGTGTGTGAGGAAACCCTCCAGATCGGAGATCCGCCCGGCGGCATGCATCCTTTCCGCGAGCTGCGACGTGGCGTCGAGCTTGTCCGAGGCATCCATCTCGAGGACCACCATCTCGGGGGTGGTGAGTCCGGCGTCATACCTGTCCAGTGGTTCCGCCAAGAGGTGTCCCTTCGAAGTGGCGTGAGTGAGCGCCGTCCGCCGTCCCGGGGTTCGGGCCGGCGTCCGGCGCTGCCGGTCAGCGCAGCGGAACGATGTCCTCGACGCCCATCCGTGCGGCGTCGGCGGACTCGTCGTCCGGCTGCTCCTGGCTAAGCCGTTCGGCGTCGACCCGGGCCAGGTAGTGCTTGATTTCACCCTCGCGCTGCGCATCGCTCCAGCCGAGAACTTCCGCCATCAGTTTAGCGACTACCGGGGCGGCGGACACACCCCGGTCCCAGGCCTCGATGGAGATGCGGGTGCGCCGGGTCAGCACGTCCTGCACGTGCCGGGCGCCCTCATGCGTGGCCGCGTAAACGGCCTCGGCCGCAAGGTAGTCGTCCGCGCCCGGCAGCGGTTCGGCCAGATCCGGGCGCTCGGCGATGAGGGCCAGCACTTCGGGGGCCATGGAGCCGTAGCGGTTGAGCAGGTGCTCGATCCGGGCGACGTGGACCCCGGTCTCCTCCGCCATCCGGTTCCGTTTGTTCCAGGCAGCCTTGAAACCGCTTGCACCCAGCAGTGGAATGGTCTCCGTGCAGCTCGGCGGGACGCGTTCGTCCATGCTGCGTGTCGCCTCGTCCACGGCGTCCTTGGCCATGACCCGGTAGGTGGTCCACTTGCCCCCGGCCACCACTACGAGTCCGGGAACGGGGTGCGCCACGACGTGTTCGCGGGAGAGCTTGGCGGTGGAGTCGTTCTCGCCGGCCAGCAGCGGACGCAGCCCGGCGTAGACGCCCTCGACGTCTTCCCTGGTCAGCGGCCGCTTCAGGACCCGGTTCACGTGCTCCAGGATGTAGTCGATGTCCTTACTGGAGGCAGCCGGGTGGGCCTTGTCCAGATGCCAGTCGGTATCGGTGGTCCCGATGATCCAGTGCCGGCCCCACGGGATGACAAAGAGCACGGACTTCTCGGTCCGCAGGATCAGCCCCACAGTCGACTGGAAGCGGTCCCGCGGGACCACCAGGTGGATGCCCTTGGAGGCGCGGACCTTGAGCTGGCCGCGGTCGGTCACCATGGCCTGGGTCTCGTCGGTCCACACACCGGTGGCGTTGATGACCTGCTTGGCATGGATGTTGAACGTGGAGCCGTCCTCGTGGTTGACCACCTTGGCCCCCACCACGCGTTCGCCCTCCCGCAGGAAGTCCACCACGGACATCTGGGTCACGGCGTGCGCCCCGTAGTACGCGGCGGTGCGGATCAGGTTGGCGGCGTACTTGGCGTCGTCGACCTGGCCGTCGTAGTAGCGGATGGACCCGACGAAGGCGTCGTCCTTGAGGCTGGGGGCGGCGCGCAGGGTTCCGCGCCGGCTCAGGTGTTTGTGGAAGGGGACGCCGCGGCTGTGCCCGCCGGTGATGGACATTGCGTCGTACAGTGCGATCCCGGCGCCGACGTAAGGCCGTTCCAGGAACGGTTTGGTGAGCGGGTACAGGAACGGGACCGGCCGGGCAAGGTGCGGCGCGAGCACGGAGAGAATGAGGCCGCGTTCGTGCAGGGCCTCCTTGACCAGGCCGAAGTCGAGCATTTCGAGGTACCGGAGGCCGCCGTGGATGAGCTTCGAGGAGCGCGACGACGTCCCCGCGGCCCAGTCGTTTGCCTCCACGATGCCGACGCTGAGCCCCCGGGTGACGGCGTCGAGGGCGGCGCCGACGCCGACGATGCCGCCGCCGACGATCAGGATGTCGAGCTCCTGGCCTGGGGCCGAGCTGCCCCGGAGCGCTGTGATTGAAGCCTCGCGTTCCGCAGGCCCAAGCGCGCCTCCGGCCACGGGAGAACCGCCGGGAAAACTGTTCATGTCACGCCTCCATCCGGATCAAACCTCGTAGGGCACCAGACTACGTCCAAGTCCCCCGGATGGGCAGGGGCGCGTCAGTTGCCGGCGTACGGCGAGACGACGACGTCGACGCGCTGGAATTCCTTCAGGTCCGAATAGCCCGTGGTGGCCATCGAACGGCGCAGCGCACCGATCAGGTTGGATGTGCCGTTCGTGTGGTGGCCCGGACCGAAGAGGACTTCCTCGAGCGGTCCGACCGTGCCGACGTTGACCCTGTCGCCGCGGGGAAGCTCAAGGTGGTGTGCCTCCTGGCCCCAGTGCCAGCCCTTGCCGGGGGCTTCGTCGGCGCGGGCCAGGGCGCTGCCCAGCATGACGGCGTCGGCGCCCATGGCGATGGCCTTGACGATGTCGCCGGAGGATCCCATGCCGCCGTCGGCGATCACGTGGACGTAGCGCCCGCCGGATTCGTCCATGTAGTCGCGCCTGGCGGCCGCGACGTCGGAGATGGCGGAAGCCATGGGCGAGTGGATGCCGAGGGCACGGCGGGTGGTGGTGGTGGCCCCGCCGCCGAAGCCGACCAGCACACCGGCCGCGCCGGTGCGCATCAGGTGCAGCGCCGGGGTGTAGCCGGCAGCGCCGCCGACAATCACGGGCACGTCGAGTTCGTAGATGAACTGCTTGAGGTTCAGTGGCGCGTGGTCCTTCGAGACGTGCTCGGCCGAGACGGTGGTTCCCCGGATCACGAAGATGTCGACACCTGCGGCCAGCATGGTCTTGTAGTGTTCCTGAGTCCGCTGCGGGGTGAGGGAACCGGCGACGGTGACGCCCGCGGCCCGGATTTCGGCGAGCCGGGAGGTGATCAGCTCGGGCTGGATCGGCGCCTGGTAGAGCTCCTGCATCCGGCGGGTGACGGCCGGGCTGTTGGTCTCGTTCTGGAGCGAGCCGATCTGGTCCAGTACGGCCTGCGGGTCTTCGTACCGGGTCCAGAGGCCCTCGAGGTCGAGGACGCCGAGTCCGCCGAGGCGGCCAAGGGCGATCACGGTGTCCGGCGACATGGCGGAATCCATCGGCGCGGCGATGACCGGCATGTCGAACTTGTAGGCATCGATCTGCCAGGAGACGGATACGTCCTTGGGGTCACGCGTACGTCGGTTGGGGACGATCGCAATGTCGTCGAGGGAGTAGGCACGACGCCCACGCTTGCCACGGCCAATCTCAATCTCGTAAGTCACTGCTCTAGGTTATCCCAGCGGACGCGGGGCGCCGCTTCGACGTACTGTGGCGTCATGGACCAGCGCTGGATTTTCGAGGGACACATTGCCGGGATCGGCACGGGCTCCGGCCTGCGCGCGGTGGTGGGCATGTGGACGCAGTCGCCGTTCGGGCCGTTCACCGACGCGATGGTGCAGCTGCCGTCCGGCCACCGGATCCTGCTCGCCCCCACAGCCGAAACGGGCGGCTTCATCAGCGCGGTCTACAACTTCGACGAGGTCTGCATCGTGGGCGCGGCCTCTGCGCGGGAGTCCGGGCAGCTCACCGTCGACGCCGGTCCGCTGCGGATCAGCGCCAGGCTCGGGACCCGCACCCGGCTGGGTGCCGCGGCACGGCTGGTCCCCCGGGCCCTCGCGGTGCATCCGCGCTGGCTGCGCGCCGTCAGCCCGGTGGCGGCCCGGGTGCTTCCCGGCGTCCGCACCGCAGGCACGGCCCGGGCCGGCCGGCGGGAGTACTACGGTGTCACCGACCTGCACCGGATCGACTCCGCCAGCGTCAGCTGGGACGGTGCCGACGCCGGTCCGCTGGCCGCCATCCGGCCCGCCGTCGGATTCGGTTTCAGCAGTGTCCCGCCGGAACCGGCCCTGGCCCGCGTGCGGACCACCATCGAGGGCGCTCCGCTCATTCGCCCCTGACGTTCTCGGTGTCCGGCACGGCCAGCTGAGACTCGAACATCCGGAAGTAGCGGCCGCGGAGCGCCACGAGTTCCTTGTGGGTGCCTTGTTCCACGATGCGGCCGTCCTCGAGCATGTACACGATGTCCGCTTTTTCGATGGTCGCGAGCCGGTGGCTGATGGCGATGATGGTGCTGCTGCGGTCCGCGAAGAGCCGCGTGAAGATCCGGTGTTCGGCCAGGGCGTCGATGGCGGAGGTGGGCTCGTCCATCACCATAAAGGACGCGTTCCGGTAGAAGTTCCGGGCCATCGCCAGCCGCTGCCACTGCCCGCCGGACAGCCCGCTGCCTTTGCGTCCGCGGGGATCCTCCATCCAGTTGCTGACGTGGTTGTCGAGCCCGTTGGGGAGCTTGTTGATGAAGTCCAGCGCCTCGGCATCCGCGGCGGACCGGCGGATGCGTGCCTCGTCGCGGGGCGCGTCGACGTCGCCGAAGAAGATGTTCTCGGCGGCGGTGGCGAACTCGTATTTGAGGAATTCCTGGCTCAGCACCGCCAGGTGCCGGTGCCAGGACGTGACGTCGACGGCGGCGAGGTCCACGCCGTCGAGCAGTACCTGCCCGGAGTCCGGGCGGTAGAGCCCGGCAAGGATCCGGATCAGGGTGGACTTCCCGGCGCCGTTCTCCCCCACGATCGCGATGTGCTGGCCTTCCCTGATGGTCAGCGAGATGCCCCTGATGCCCTCCAGGTCGCTGCAGGTTTAGGTCAAGCGGATGTCCTTCAGCTCCACGGTCGCGGGTGTCTGCAGGAGCGGCGGGGCGTGGCTGGAGTGCACCGGGAGCGCCATGAACAGCTCATAGTCCTTGAGGTTCGCCAGGTCCTCGTCGATCGAACTGAGCGAGGACACGAGGTTGTTGGCGGTGGACAGAGCCCGGCTGACGATCTGCTGGACATAGAGGAACTGCCCCACCGGCTGGGCCCGGGCGATGATCTGGCCCACCACCCAGATCAGGGACACCACCTCGGCGCCGTATTGCAGGGCATCGGCGGCGAGCTGCTTCGGAATGTAGCGTTTCTGGAAGTCCAGCCGGCGTTTCTCGTCGGCGTCCCGCAGCCGGGAGCGCAGGCCCATCAGGTACCCGACGATCCCGTAGAGCCGCATCTCGGCGATGTGCTGGGGACGCAGCAGGTTGGTTTCGATCATCCGGCGCTGGCGGCGGGAATCGACCTGGGTGTTCCAGTGCGCGATTTGTTCGCGGGAGAGTTTGAACTGTAGGTACACGCTGGGCACGATCGCCACGAGGACGATCGCGGCGATCCACCAGCTGACGAGCAGCAGTGCGCCGATGGCCAGGATCACCGAAACCAGCTGGGTGAAGATGGCCGCGATCCGGTCCAGGACCCGGGCATAGGAATCCGAGAACCGCTTGGCCCGGTCGTAGAGGTCGACCGTTTCCTTGTCGTCGTAGTGCCAGAACTCGAGCGCCAGGAAACGCTCGTACATGAGGTCCCCCACGATCGCGCCCACCCGGAAGCTCATGAGCTGCTGGATGTACCGGTCGACGCTGCTGAACCCGCCCCAGAACAGGCCCAGGGCCGCGGTGATGACGACGTACACGACGGCCTGCTGGCCGGCCGCGGCGTCGCCGGCGTAGGCGGCGGCGAGCGCCGTCGTGGTCAGGGCCGCGAAGTAGGTGGTGACCAGCGGCAGCACGGCGGAGACCAGGGACCCCACGACCTTCATGACCACCGCGGCAGGCGAGGCCCGGAAGCTTACCCGGAGTACCTGCGCGACGGCGCGCGCATAGGGCCTGAGCGCCAGCTTGCGCTTGGGCTCACGCGGGGGAAGCAGTTCGGACATGCCTTCAGCCTAGTTGCGCGGTCCGACGCCAGCACCGGCGCCAGACACGAACGGGCCATGGGGAGTGTTCCTCATGGCCCGTGTCGCCGCCGGTTAAGCTGGGGCCACGCCCGCCGGGTTCCCTGGCCGAGCTTGCGAGGTTAGGGAGCGGGTGGGGATCAGCGTGAACCGTAGTTCGGTGCCTCCACCGTCATCTGGATGTCGTGCGGGTGCGATTCCTTCAGTCCGGCCGGGGTGATGCGGACGAACTTGCCGCGGGCCTTGAGCTCGGCCACGGTCGGAGCGCCGGTGTAGAACATGGTCTGGCGGAGGCCGCCCACCAGCTGGTACGCCACCGAAGCGAGCGGGCCGCGGTAGGCCACCCGGCCCTCGATGCCTTCGGGAATGAGCTTGTCATCGCCGGACACGTCAGCCTGGAAGTAGCGGTCCTTGGAGTAGGAGGTGTTCTTGCCGCGGGTCTGCATCGCGCCGAGGGACCCCATACCGCGGTAGAGCTTGAACTGCTTGCCGTTGACGAAGATCAGGTCCCCCGGGGACTCGTCGCAGCCGGCCAGCAGCGAACCGAGCATCACGGTGTCGGCGCCGGCCACCAGGGCTTTGCCGATGTCGCCCGAGTACTGCAGGCCGCCGTCGGCGATCAGCGGCACGCCGGCGGGGATGGCGGCCTTGGCGGACTCGTAGATGGCGGTGATCTGCGGGACGCCCACACCGGCCACCACGCGGGTGGTACAGATCGAGCCGGGGCCGACGCCGACCTTGATGCCGTCGGCGCCGGCGTCGATGAGCGCCTGGGCGCCTTCGCGGGTCGCGGCCTGACCGCCGATGATGTCCACGTGGGCCGCGACGGGGTCGGACTTCAGCCGGCGGATCATATCCAGCACGCCCTGGGAGTGGCCGTTCGCGGTGTCGACGAAGAGGGCATCGACACCGGCGTCGATCAGGGCCATGGCCCGTTCCCAGCCGTCGCCGAAGAAGCCGATGGCCGCGCCGACGCGGAGCCGGCCTGCCTCGTCCTTGGTCGCCAGCGGGTACTGCTCGGCCTTCGTAAAGTCCTTGGTGGTGATGAGGCCCTTGAGCCGGCCCTGCTCGTCAACAAGCGGGAGCTTTTCGATGTTGTTGGTGGCGAGCTTGTGCGAGGCCTCTTCGCGGCTGATCCCGACGTGCCCGGTGACGAGCGGCATCTTGGTCATGACGTCGCTGACCAGCCGGAGGGGGAAGTCCGATTCCGGCACGAAGCGGGTGTCGCGGTTGGTCACGATGCCCAGCAGCCGGTTGCCCTCGTCCACAACGGGCAGGCCGGAGACGCGGTAACGGGCGCAGATCTCGTCCAGTTCGGCCAGGGTCGCCTCGGGGCCGATGGTCAGCGGGTTGGTGATCATGCCGGACTCGCTGCGCTTGACCCGGTCCACCTGGTCGGCCTGGTCCTCGATGGAAAGATTGCGGTGCACAACGCCCAGTCCGCCCTGGCGCGCCATGGCGATGGCCATCCGCGATTCCGTGACGGTGTCCATGGCCGCGGAGAGCAGTGGCGTCTGGACCGAGATCCGCTTGGAAATGCGCGAGGACGTGTCCGCCTCCGACGGGATCACGTCCGTGTGGCCGGGCAGGAGCAGGACGTCGTCGTACGTCAGGCCGATGAAGCCGAAGGGGTTGTGTTCGGGCTGGGTCATGAGTGCGCCTCTTACCTTAAGTTTCGGGTTTCACGGGTAGGGGTTGCAACAGATGACCAGCCCGTCATTACGGGCATGGCCTGTGCAGAAGTGTTGTGTAAATAGTAGAACCTTGGCAGCGATCCCCATATTCCGGGGCAGTAATGTGAGCTACGGCATCCGGCCGGGACACACTGGCGCGTCATTTCCAGCCGGTGGCCTCCAGCAGCCGCTGCTCGAACATGGGGATCATGCTCTGGACGTAGGTTTTGGTCAGGTGGTTGTCGTCCTTATAGACGTAGACATTGCCGACGACGGCGGGACAGATCCCGCCGGCGCAGATGAAATCGCTCAGGTCCATCAGGTGCAGTCCGGGGACTTTCCCCCGGTACGCGTCCAGGGGCGAGGATCCGGCCAGGGATTCCTGCAGCGGCGCGTTGCACTCCGGGGCGGTCGGGCCGTTTTTCTGCACGCATTCGGGCATGTTCATGCTGAAGCGGGGGTTGTCGCGGACACCCACCACTTCCATGCCGGCGTCGGTGAAGGGTTTGATGCCCTCCAGGTATTGCGGCACCTCGGTTTCGAACGGTGCGTCCTTGTGGGTGAGCGAGGCCACCGTGAACACCGCGTCGGGGCGGTGTTCCTGGACGTACGCGGCGCTGGCCTTGTTGAAGGCGTTGCATTCGGCGTCGCGGTCCGGGGACTCGCCGCCGAAGCGGCAGTTGCCCTTGAGCAGGGCGACGACTTCCCAGCCGTGGCTCCGGGCGATCGGCCCGAGGGCGGCCATGTACTGCTGGGCATGCGAGTCGCCAAGCACCACGATCCGTTTGGTGACGTTCTCCGGCCGGCTGTTCTGCAGGCATCCGGCCAGCAGGGGGTCGCTCGGGACGTTCGCGTCGGTGCAGAGCCCGTCGATGTCCGCCCACTCGTTCTTCATGGCGGCCGGGGCCGGAATGATCTTGGCGTCCGGCGTCGGTTTGCCGGCGTTTTCGGGCGACAGGGCCGCGGCCCCGGGCGTCAGTTCCTTCGGCTGCGACGCGGCCGCGGCTTCGTCGGCCAGCAGCTTGCTCTGCCACACGGACACGGGGCCGGCGAGCAGGGCACCGCACGCGGCGATGACGACGGCGGCCCGCCAGACCCGGCGCTGCGGCCAGTGCCAGTCCCGCAGCGGCTTCTCCACAAACCGGGTGGTGAGCCCGGCGAGCAGCACGGACGCGGCCACAATCACCAGGCCCTGCATCAGGTTCGGTGAGCTGATATCCGTCCCGGCGAGGGCCAGCACCAGGAGCGGCCAGTGCCAGAGGTACAGGGCGTAGGAGTTGTCGCCGAGGGCCACGAGCGGCTTCCAGGTGAGGAACCGGTCCACGCCGAAGCGGCTGCCGCTCTGTCCGGCCACAATGATGGCGGCTGCGGCGAGGGTGGGCCACAGCGCGATGAAGCCGGGGAAGGAGCGGTCCACGGTCAGGAGCAGCCCGCAGGACAGCATGGCAGCCAGACCGGACCAGCCCAGCACCACCCGCAGCACCTTGCCCGGCTTCAGGTGGGGCACGGCGAGGGCCAGCAGGGAGCCGAGCGCGAACTCCCAGAGCCGGGTCCGGGTGTCGAAGTAGGCGTAGGCCTGGTTTGTGGCGGTCTGCTCGATGGAGAACAGCAGCGACGCGACGAAGATGCCGCCGAAGGCCAGGGCCAGGAGCGCGGGGTAGCTGAGCCTGTCCTGCAGCGGGGCCCAGCGCCGGAGCAGGCGGTGCAACAGGGCGGCACCGGCAAACACCAGCGGCCACAGCAGGAAGACCTGGCCCTGGATGGACAGTGACCAGAAGTGTTGCAGCGGGCTCGCGCCGGAATGGTCCTGCGCGTAGTAGTCCACTGCGGTGTCCGCGAGGAGCCAGTTTTGCCGGTACAGCAGGGATGCCCAGGCCTGGTCCAGCACGTCCGGCCAGCGGCTTTCGGGGAGGAGGAACCTGGTCCCGGCCAGGACGCCGAGGATAACCACGACGACGGCGGGCAGCAGCCGCTTGAGCAGGTGGAGCCAGTGGCTCAGGAGCTTCAGGGGCTTCCCGCTATCCACCTTCCGGGCAAAGCTGAGCGTCATCAGGAAGGCCGAGATCAGCAGGAAAATATCCACCCCGCCTGAGACGCGGCCAAGCCACACGTGGTAGGTGACCACCATGAGGACGGCGAGGGCGCGGAGGCCCTGGACTTCCGGACGGTAGCTTGATTTGTGCCGCTCCGGAGAACCCGAGTCAGCGGCGCGCAGGCTGGCAACGGTTCGATCGTTCGACACAAAACCCCTTCAGGCCGGTTTCCAAAGCGTCAACGTTACCGAACCGTAATTTGTCTGGCCAATCGCGGGACGGTAACGTGGCGCAGCGCACACGGCCCCGGCGGCTACGCTGTTACGAGTCAGAGGAGGCCGCCTTGTGATCGCGCAACTGCGAATTCGTGTCCCGGAAGAGCTCTCCGGCGCCGTGGTGGACTGCTGCTCCGGCGAGGTCGGCGTGGCGGAAGTCGCGCTGCACCGCGGGGCGTCGGTCCTGCCTCCGGGGGACATCATCAATGTCCTGCTGGCGCGGGAAGCGGTTGAGGCTCTGGTGCAGAAACTCCATGCCCTGGACGTCCAGGAGCATGGTTCGATGTCGGTCACCATGCCGGATCTGGTGCTCTCGGACCGCGCCGACCAGGCCGTGACGGCGGCGCCCGGGGAAGGCGCGGACGCCGTCATCTGGGACGAGGTGTCCCGGCAGACCGGCGAAGACTCGCGGCTCTCGTGGAGCTTCCTGGCTTTTTTGGTGCTCGCGACCCAGCTGGCGGCCATCGGCATCGTCACGGACTCGGCGATCGCCGTCGTCGGTGCCATGGCGGTGGGTCCCGAGTTCGGCCCGCTGGCGGCGCTGGCCGTTGCACTGGTGCGCCGGCAGTGGCCGCTGGGACGGGCGGCGGCGCTGGCCCTCGGCGTCGGCTTCCCGGTCGCCATGCTGGCGGCGGCCCTGGGTGCCTGGCTTTCGGTGCCGCTCGGGCTGTTCCCGGCCGACGCCCTGGATCACGGCTCCGCCGTCGAGTTCATCTACCACCCCGGCCCGTACTCGCTGATCGTCGCGGTCCTGGCCGGGGCCGCGGGCATGCTGTCCGTGATCAGCAAGCGGTCCTCGGCCCTGGTCGGTGTGTTCATTTCGGTGACCACGGTCCCGGCGGCGGGTTTCGTCGCCGTCGCCCTGGTGCTGGGCGAATACGAGAAGGCCGCGGGTTCGGCCCTGCAGCTGTTCCTGAACCTGGTGGGGATTGTGGTGTCGGCGGTGGCGGTGCTGGTCTTCTACCGGCTCGTCACGCACAAGGGCCGGACCAGCGGATGCTGGTCCGGCCCGTGTGGCCCTTACTGCCGGAGCTGCGGCGCCGTGAGGCGCCGGCCGCCCTTAGTGCTGGTGGCCTGCGTGCTGCTCTTCGTCGGCCGGCTTCTCGACCACGAGGGTTTCCGTGGTGAGGACCAGTGCCGCGATGGAGGCTGCGTTGCGCAGGGCTGCACGCGTCACCTTGACGGGGTCAATAACGCCCGCAGCGATCAGGTCTTCGTATTCGCCGGTCTTGGCGTTGAAGCCCTGGTTGTTGGCGGATTCGGCCACCTTGGCGACGACGACGTAGCCGTCGAAGCCGGCGTTCTGGGCGATCCAGCGCAGCGGCTGGGTCAGTGCCCGGCGGACGATGCCGACGGCAGCTGCCGCGTCACCTTCGAGGGCCTGGACGGCCGGATCCTCGTCGAGCGCCTTGAGGGCGTGGATGAGGGCGGCGCCGCCGCCGGCCACGATGCCCTCTTCGAGGGCAGCGCGGGTGGAGGACACTGCATCTTCGATGCGGTGCTTCTTTTCCTTCAGCTCAACCTCGGTGGCAGCGCCAACCTTGATCACGCCGATGCCGCCGGCCAGCTTGGCCAGGCGTTCCTGGAGCTTTTCCTTGTCCCAGTCGGAATCGGTGCGGGTCAGCTCGGCGCGCAGCTGGGAAACCCGTGCTGCAACGTCCTCGGCCGAACCGGCGCCGTCGACGATGGTGGTGTTGTCCTTCGTGACGGTGATGCGCCGGGCGGTGCCCAGCACCTCGA
>JBKKDK010000140.1:0-2535 GCA_046708245.1 Arthrobacter sp. | reverse complement strand
GACTCCTAATCGTGTCCGTAAGCGGGCCGCTCAAAATGACCTGACAGCCTTGGAATTCCCGCCATTACCTTCCAATACGTTGAACCTACCGCAACGCCGGACGCGGACCGAGAATATCGGAGCCAATTCGAAGGTGTGTCGCCCCGAACCGGATGGCCGCTTCGAGGTCCTGGCTCATGCCGGCGGAAATGCCGGTGGCGTCCGGGTGAGCGATGGCCAGCCGGGCCGAGACCGCCGCCAGCTTCTCGAAAGCGCGGTCGGGCTCGGCTCCAAGCGGCGCCACGGCCATGAGTCCCGCGAGCCGGAGGCCGTCGGAGCCGGCCAGCCGGTCGGCCAGCGCGGGGACCTCGCCGGGAAGAGCGCCGCCCCGGTGGCCTTCGGCATCGTCGTCCAGGCTGACCTGGATGAAGCAGTCCAGCGGGCCCCGTCCGGTGCGTTCGCGCTCGGCCGCCACGGCCTTGGCCAGGGCGCCGGCGAGCTGGAGACGGTCCACGGAGTGCACCGCGGCGGCGTACTTCACGACTGATTTGGCCTTGTTGCTTTGGAGCTGGCCGACGAAGTGCCAGTGCAGGCCGAGGTCACCGAGTTCCGCCGCCTTTTCGGCGGCCTCCTGGTCCCGGTTTTCGCCGACGTCGGTGACGCCCAGCGAGGCCAGCCGCCGGATGTCCCCGGCGGGATGGAATTTGGTGACGACGATCAGCTGCGGCCCGGATCCCTGCCGCCCGGCGGCCACCACGGCGTCGTCGATCCGGCGCCGGACGGCGGCGAGGCGTGTCCGGAGCTCCGCGAGGCGGGAATCGTGCTGGTCATCCATCGGCATGGGTTCCTTCCCCGGGGCCTGTCCAGGCCAGGCCGGCGAAGCGGCCGGTGTGGCTGTTGCGGCGGTAGGAGAACAGCGAGTCGTCCTCCAGGGTGCAGCCGCCGGAGTATTTGACCGCCACGCCGCCTGCTTCGAGCTGGCTGCGGACACCCGCCGGAAGGTCCAGTCCGGGCGTGCCGCGGGACGTGTCGCACCAGGCCGCCGGAACAACCGCGGCGACGTCGGCCCGCATCCCGGCGGGCACCTCGTAGCACCGGCCGCAGATCGACGGGCCCACCCAGGCGCTGACCCGTTCCGCCCCGAGCCCGCGCATGCGTTCGACGGCGGCGGGCACCACACCGGACGCCACGCCGGGCCGGCCCGCGTGCACCACGCCGAGGACGGGAACTCCCCCGGCTGCCCGCTCCCCCACGAGGACCACGGGCACGCAGTCGGCCACCATCACGGCCAGGGGCATGCCTTTCGACACCATGGCATCGGCGGTCGGGCCGGCGGGCGCGCTGCCGTCGATCGTGGCGACCACGTTGCCGTGGACCTGGTTCATGTACTGGAAGCCGCGGGCGCCAAGGCCAACGGCCTCTTCCAGCCCCGCGCGGCGGCGCAGGACCTCCGCCGGATCGTCGCCGACATGGAGCGCCAGGTTGCCGGCTGCAACGTCGGTGAAGGCCACCCAGACGCCGGGCCGGACTTCCGCCCGCCACGAAAACACTCAAAACCCCAAATCGTTGCCGAACTTGTTTGCAGGACTTCGATCCTACGAGAAAGCACCATGGCACTGCCATCCGGCAGTGCCATGGTGCTTGTGGGACCTACTTCAGGAAGTCCGGGACATCCAGGTCATCGGAGTGGCGGCCGGACAGGTCCGGCTCCACCACGGACGGCAGGTCGACGTCTAAGCCGGAGTCTGCCGGCACGGCGGACGAGCGCTGCTGGCCCCAGCCGCCCAGCCCGGCGGCGCCGACGCCGGCGTGCAGCGGCTGGACGTGGGCCGAAGCGGGGGCCTGGGCCGGGGCGGCGGCCGGGGCTGCCGGGCGCTGCGGGGCCGTCTGCGGCAGTGACTGGTCCATCGACGGCGAGGTGGCCTTGACGTCGTCGAAGCCGGCGGCAATGACGGTGACGCGGGCTTCGTCGCCGAGGGCGTCGTCAATGACGGCACCGAAGATGATGTTGGCCTCCGGGTGGGCGACCTCCTGGACCAGGCGGGCCGCCTCGTTGATTTCGAAGAGGCCCAGGTCCGAGCCGCCCTGGATGGACAGCAGGACGCCGTGCGCGCCGTCGATGGACGCCTCGAGCAGCGGCGAGGCGATGGCGAGCTCCGCGGCCTTGACGGCGCGGTCCTCGCCGCGGGCTGAACCGATGCCCATCAGCGCCGAGCCGGCACCCTGCATAACCGACTTGACGTCGGCAAAGTCAAGGTTAATCAGGCCAGGTGTGGTGATGAGGTCGGTGATGCCCTGGACACCAGAGAGCAGCACCTGGTCCGCTGAACGGAACGCTTCAAGCACCGAGACGTTGCGGTCGCTGATGGACAGGAGTCGGTCATTGGGGATCACGATCAGCGTGTCGACTTCGTCGCGCAGGGCTTCAATGCCACTGTCGGCGCTGGTTGCCCGGCGCCGACCCTCGAAGGTGAAGGGACGAGTGACTACACCAATGGTCAGCGCGCCCAGGCCGCGGGCGATCCGGGCCACAACGGGTGCGCCACCGGTTCCGGT
>JBKKDK010000139.1:0-5688 GCA_046708245.1 Arthrobacter sp. | reverse complement strand
TCACCCACCTCAGCGAAGCCAGCCGGATCCGGGTGGAACCGGGTGCCACAACGATGGTCCTGGCGGTGGACGGCGAGGTCATGCCGGGGGTTCGAGGCGTCGAATTCTCCATCATGCCGGGCGCCCTGAGCTACTACTCCCCGCTCCCCGGGGGCACACCGGTCATCCCTAAGGACTACCCTGACTCGACCCTGAATCATCCCTGAGAACGGCGAAACCCGCCGGTCGGCTCGGTAGCGTGGTGGGTACACAACCCCCACCGCTACGCAAAGGAACGCTTCCATGATCGAAGCACGAGGCCTGACCAAGGTTTACGGCGACAAGACCGCCGTTGCCGGCGTCCACTTCACCGTCGAAGCCGGCCGGGTCACCGGCTTCCTGGGCCCCAACGGAGCCGGCAAATCCACCACCATGCGCATGATCATGGGACTGGACCGACCGACGTCGGGCACCGTCACCGTCAATGGTGCCGCGTTCGCCCGGCACGCCGCGCCGCTGCGCGACGTCGGTGCCCTGCTGGACGCCAAGGCCGTCCACACCAGCCGCTCGGCCTACAACCACCTGCTGGCGATGGCCGCCACGCACAGCATCCCCAAGAAGCGCGTGCATGACGTCATCGAGATGACAGGCCTGGCCGAGGTGGCCAAGAAGAAGGTCGGCGGCTTCTCGCTCGGGATGGGCCAGCGGCTGGGAATCGCCGCAGCCCTGTTGGGTGACCCGCAGACCATCAACCTCGACCAGCCCGACAACGGCCTCGACCCGGAAGGCGTCGTCTGGGTCCGCAACCTCGTCAAGTACCTGGCCTCGGAGGGACGCACCGTGTTCCTCTCCAGCCACCTCATGAGCGAAATGGCCGTCACCGCAGACCATCTGATCGTGATCGGCCGCGGCCGGATCATCGCCGACGCGCCCATCCAGGAGATCATCACCGGCAAGGGGCAAAGCCGCACCCGCGTCCGCACCGACCAGCCCGAACAGCTGATGCACCTGCTGGCCGGCACAGGCGTCTCCGTCGAACTGCAGGAAAACGAATGCCTGGAGGTCAAGGGCCTGGATCCGCGGCAGATTGCCCGGGCCGCGCTCGAAAGCCACGTCATGATCTATGAACTCACCCCGCTCCAGGCCAGCCTCGAGGAGGCCTACATGGAGCTGACCAAGGATGAGGTCGAATACCACTCACTGATCACCACGGGCGCGACCGCCCAGTCCGGAGGCAAGTAAAGCCATGAGTTCAACCACCCTCGAACCCACTCCCTCCAGCCGCGGCGCGCATGCCGCAACCGGCGACGCCCCTGCCAATAGGCTGTCCGGCAACGGCACCAGCGCCGGCCCCGGCCCGTCCTTCCCCCGCGTGCTGAACTCGGAATTCATCAAGTTCCGCACCCTGCTGTCCACCCTGATCCTCCTCGGCTGCACCGTACTGGTGGTTGTCGGCTTCGGTGCCCTCTCCGCCTGGGGCACGGGACAGTTTGCCGAGGCCGCCGTCTCGGACCCGGAGGCGGCCGCCGCGTTTGCCTCGCAGGGCGGCGATATCGCCGTCGGCGTTCCGACCTCCGGCATCGCCTTCGCCCAGCTGATCCTCGGTTCACTCGGCGTGCTGCTCATGAGTTCGGAGTTCACCACCGGCATGGCCCGCTCCACCTTTGCGGCTGTGCCCCGGCGGACGCCGGCGTTCGCCGCCAAGCTGATCGTGGTGACGGTAACCGCCTTCGTCCTGACCGCCGTCTCCGTGTTCCTCGCCGGCCTGGTGTCGGTCCCGATCCTGGACAACTACGACCTCAAGCTGGACCTCGGCAGTTCACAGTCGGTCAAGCTGCTGCTGGTCAGCAGCCTCTACGTGGCGGCCGTCGCCGCCATCGGCATGTCGCTGGGTGCGCTCATCCGCAACTCCGCCGGCGGCATCATGAGCCTCGTGGGTCTGTTCTTTGTGGCACCGATCGCGTTCCAGCTGATTCCGGGCGACTTCTTCGTGGAGGCCCGGAAGTACCTGCCCGGCAACACGGTGGAGCCGCTGACCGCCGTCCAGCACGTACCGGACACCCTCGAAGCCTGGCAGGCCGCCCTCGTTTTGGGCGCCTGGGTGGTCATCCCGGTGGTGCTCGCGGCTGTCCTGCTCAAGAAGCGGGATGTCTAGGCCTGCGGGCCGTACCGTCTAGGCTCAGGACATGATCGAAGCAGTACCCGCGAAGGACGCGCCGGCCGGCCAGGCTGACGCGTCCTTCGCTGAAATCACCGCCCGGCGGCGGGGCCGGCTCCGGCGCTACCTCTTCGAGCACCCCCGCATCATGGACGCCGTCGTGGTCCTTTGCTACCTGCTCCTCGTCACCCCCACTGCCGTGGACTCGGTGACCGACGGCGCCTGGCCGGCCGCCGTGTTCCTCGCGGCGGCAGGTGCGGCCCTGCTTTTCCGCCGGACCGACCCGGTGACCGTCCTGGTGGTGGTGGGCACGCTGGAGATGGTCGTCACCCTGCTGCACCCATGGGGTTCCAACGTCGCGGCCGGCCTCTGGTTCGCGCTGTACGCGGTGGCGAGACTGCGGTCCCGGCGTGCCGCCCTCATCGGCCTGGCTGCGGCGACCGTGCCGCTGGCGCTGCTGTACGTCCTGCTGGCGGTGGGTCCGCTGGACGGCCGCCTCCCGGACACGGCCGTCAGTACGCCGGAAAACTTCCAGCTCATCGCCAGCATCGCGGCCGGGATCAGCATCACGCTCTCCAACGTCATCGCGACCGGATTCGGCATCTCGTTCCGCCAGCGGCGCGAACACGAGCACGAGATCGCGGCCTGGGCCGCCCGGACCTCGCAGCTGGGCTCCGTCAACGAGCGCAACCGCATCGCCCGGGAAATGCACGACGTCGTGGCGCATTCACTCACGGTGATGGTCAGCCTCTCCGACGGGGCCGCCGTCGTGGTCCGGTCGAATCCGGACCGGGCCGCCGAGGTTCTCCGCGAACTGTCCCGCACAGGGCGCACCGCGCTTGCGGACATGCGCCGCGTGCTTGGGGTGCTGCGGGATGATTCAGCCGCTGGACATGCTCCCCGGGAGCCGCTTGTGGCCGGCGGCAACCTCGCCAAACTGCTCGAGGGGTTCCGCACTGCGGGCCTGCCGCTGCACTACACCCACACCGGGCCATCGCTGCCGGAGGACGCCGCGTTCCAGCTGACCGTGTACCGGATCGTGCAGGAATCGCTGACGAACGTGCTGCGCTACGGACGCTCACTGGGGCGCGTCGTTGTCGAGATTGCGCGCGACGGCGACACCGTCACCATCGACGTGGTCGACGACGGCAGGGGCACGGTGGACCGCGGCGGGTCCCTGGGGACCGGGCAGGGCCTTGCCGGGATGCGGGAACGGGCCCGCATCTACGCCGGCAGCGTGTCGGCCGGGCATACTGTCGACGGCGGCTGGCGCGTCCACGCCGTCCTGGACTGCAACGGCGGCAACGCGAAATGACACGAGGGGACCTGATGAGCCAATTCGCACCAATCCGCATCCTGCTGGTCGACGACCAGCCGCTCCTGCGGATGGGCTTCCGCCTGATCCTCGAAGGCGAGGCTGAGCTGTGCATCGTGGGTGAGGCGTCGGACGGCGCCGAAGCGGTGCGCCGGGTCCGGGAGCTCAGTCCCGACGTCGTGCTGATGGACGTGCGGATGCCGGTGCTGGACGGAATCGAGGCCACCCGCGCCATCACCGCCTCCGGTGACGGCGCGAAAATCATCATCCTGACCACGTTCGACCTCGACGAATACGCCTTTGCCGGGCTGCAGGCGGGGGCGTCCGCCTTCCTGCTTAAGGATGTGGCGCCGGCCGAACTCGTCAGTGCCGTCCGCGTGGTGGCCAGCGGGGACGCCGTGGTGGCGCCGCGGATCACGCAGCGGCTGCTGGAGACCTACGTCCGGGGCGGCGGATCCGGCTCGGGTGGCGGCGCGGCCGGCATGGGTGGCGGGGGTGGCGGGACCGTGCCGGGCGCGGGTGCACGGCCGGCGAAGGACCCGCTGCTCGAGGACCTCACGCCGCGCGAGACGGAAATGCTCGGGGCGATGGCCGAGGGGCTCTCCAACGCGGAGATCGCACACCGGTACTTCCTCTCCGAGGCCACGGTCAAGACCCACGTGCGGCGGATCCTGACCAAGCTCCATCTCCGCGACCGGGTGCAGGCCGTCGTCTACGCCTATGAAACGGGCCTGGTGGTGCCCAGCAACCCGGACTACTGACGCCCGGAGCCTGAAACAGTGGTTTCAGGCACATTGCCGAATTGCCCGGGAGGCAACTTTTTGTGCCTGGCGGGCCGCCTTGTTGGAGTCCCGCCCGGTTTGGCCCCGCGTAAACTGTGGGACTGCACAGGACGGGCGGGTGGCGGCCCGGTCTAGGGTGAAACGACACTGTGGTCCGCCGCACATCATGCGAGACATGACGGCCGGGCCGACAACCCCCACGAAGGACGGCGCTTAATGCAGGCTGACCAGCAACTCTCGAAATCCCTTAAACCCAGGCATTTGTCCATGATCGCCATCGCCGGCGTGATCGGCGCCGGACTGTTTGTCGGTTCCGGCGCGGCCATCCAGCAGGCCGGTCCGGGCATCCTCCTTGCCTACATGGCGGCGGGACTCGTAGTCATCCTGGTCATGCGCATGCTCGGTGAAATGGCTGCGGCCAACCCGGAAACCGGCTCCTTCTCGACCTACGCGGACAAGGCCCTCGGTCGCTGGGCGGGCTTCAGCATCGGCTGGCTGTACGCCTGGTTCTGGATCATCGTGCTCGGCATCGAAGCCACCGCCGGGGCCGCCATCATGCACCGCTGGGTGCCCGGCATCGACCAGTGGGTCTGGGCCCTCCTCCTGATGGTGCTGCTTACCCTCACCAACCTGGGGTCCGTCAAGTCCTTTGGCGAGTTCGAATTCTGGTTCGCCTCCATCAAGGTCGCCGCGATCGTGCTGTTCCTGCTCTTCGGCGTGGCGGCGATCCTC
Source organism: Arthrobacter sp. (assembly GCA_046708245.1). Classification (GTDB taxonomy): domain Bacteria; phylum Actinomycetota; class Actinomycetes; order Actinomycetales; family Micrococcaceae; genus Arthrobacter. The sequence continues at coordinate 722 of JBKKDK010000139.1, read as the reverse complement.
GGCCTGGTCCCCGGGGTCCCCGCCCCGGGGCTGAGCAACCTGGTCGAGAACGGCGGGTTCCTGCCCAACGGTCCGGGTGCTGTCCTGGCCGGCATCCTCGTGGTGGTGTTCTCCTTCTTCGGCGCCGAAATCGCCACCATCGCCGCCGGTGAGTCCGAGAACCCGGTTGATGCCGTGAAGAAGGCCGTAAAGTCCACGGTCTGGCGAATCCTGGTGTTCTACATTGGCTCCATCGCCGTCGTGGTCACCCTGCTGCCCTGGAACTCGGCCTCCGTGGCCAAGAGCCCCTACGTCGCCGTGATCGAACTCTTTGGCATCCCCGGGGCCGGCACCATCATGGACATTGTGGTGCTCACCTCCGTGCTGTCCTGCCTGAACTCGGGCCTGTACACGGCCAGCCGCATGCTCTTCTCGCTCTCCCGCCGCGGCGACGCCCCCAAGTCCTGGATGCGCATTTCCAAGCGCGGCGTCCCCGCCGCGGCGGTCCTTGCCTCCACGGTGGTCGGCTTCATCACCGTCGGTCTGAACTACATCGCGCCGGACACAGTGTTCCTTTTCCTGGTCAACACCTCCGGCGCCATCGCCCTGTTCGTCTGGCTCGTCATCGCCAGTTCACAGCTGATCCTGCGCCGCCGGATGGGCGCGGCCGCCAAGGACCTCCAGCTGAAGATGTGGCTCTTCCCCTACCTGACCTGGCTGTCGATCGTCAGCATCGTGGCCCT
>JBKKDK010000138.1:0-4391 GCA_046708245.1 Arthrobacter sp. | reverse complement strand
CCCCCGGCGCTGTCGAGTTCGGCACCCGCCGCGGTCGTCGCGTTGTGAACATTGTGGCTGCTGCAGCTGCAGAGTAACAACAAGTCTTGTATCGGTGGAGCGGGCCATTAGGTCCGCTCCACCGGTGTTTTAACCGCATTACAATCATCTTGGCGTTCCTGACGTCCGGAAACAGCAAGAGGAGATCCACGTGGCGAGCTTTGTAGACCGGGTAGTACTGCACGTATCCGGCGGTACCGGCGGCCACGGCTGTGTCTCCGTCCACCGGGAGAAGTTCAAGCCCCTCGGCGGCCCCGACGGCGGCAACGGCGGCAACGGCGGCGACGTCATCCTGCGCGTCGACCCCCAGACCACCACCCTCCTTGACTACCACCACGCACCCCACCGGCACGCCACCAACGGTGGCCCCGGCATGGGCGACTGGCGCGGCGGCAAGAACGGCGAAACCCTCATCCTTCCGGTGCCCGTGGGCACCGTGGTGAAGTCCAAGTCCGGCGAAGTCCTCGCCGACCTCGTGACTGAAGGCGACGAATACATCGCTGCCGCCGGCGGCATTGGCGGCCTCGGCAACGCGTCCCTGTCCTCCCAGAAGCGCCGTGCCCCGGGCTTCGCGCTGCTCGGCATCGAGGGCGAGTCCAGCGACGTCGTCCTGGAACTGAAATCCATCGCGGACATCGCCCTCGTCGGCTTCCCCTCGGCCGGCAAGTCCAGCCTGATTGCCGCGATGTCGGCCGCGCGGCCCAAGATCGCCGATTACCCCTTCACCACCCTGATCCCGAACCTTGGCGTCGTCCAGGCCGGCGAGATCCGGTTCACCATTGCCGATGTCCCCGGCCTCATCGAAGGCGCCAGCGAAGGCAAGGGCCTCGGCCACCACTTCCTGCGCCACGTCGAACGCTGCGCGGCCCTGGTGCACGTACTGGACTGCGGAACCCTCGAATCGGACCGCGATCCTCTCTCCGACCTCGCAATCATCGAGGCCGAGCTGGAGAAGTACGCCGTGGACATGAGCTACAGCGGCGCCGACGGCGAGGTGGTTCCGCTGAACCACCGCCCCCGCCTGGTCGCCCTGAACAAGGTGGACCTGCCGGACGGCAAGGACATGGCGGAGTTTGTCCGCCCGGAACTGGAATCCCGCGGCTACCGGGTCTTCGAAATCTCCGCGACCAGCCACGAGGGCCTCCGCCAGCTTGGCTTCGCCATGGCCTAAATCGTCCAGGCCGCCCGCGACGCCGTCGGGGCCGCCCCGCCGAAGGTCCAGGCCCCGGTGCTCAAGCCCCGTGCGGTCAACGAATCCGGCTTCAAGATTCGCCGCGAGGAAAAGAACCTCGAACCGCTGTTCCGCGTCCTGGGCGACAAACCTGTCCGCTGGGTCAAGCAGACCGACTTCACCAACGAGGAAGCCATCGGCTACCTCGCGGACCGGCTCGCGAAGCTCGGCGTCGAAAACGAACTGTTCAAGCAGGGCGCACTGCCCGGCGACACCGTGGTTATCGGTGAGGACGACGGCGTTGTCTTCGACTGGGAGCCGACCATGATGGCCGGCGCCGAACTGCTGGCCGCCCCGCGCGGCACCGACGTGCGCTTCGCCGACATCGGCGACCGCCCCACCCGCGGTCAGAAGCGCGACGAGCAGCAGGAGCGCCGCGACGCGAAAGCAGCCGCCCGCGCCGAGCTTGAAGCCGAGCGCAAGGCCGGCATCTGGACCGAATCCGTCAGCAGCCGCCGCGTTGCCAAGCCGCTCAAGGAGAGTGGACTGGGCGCAACAGATGACGAGTAAAACCGTCACCGTTCCCGGCACCCCGGCCACGCCGGACCGCGCCGCACCTGACCGCGCCACGCCGGACCGCACTGCTCCGGACCGGTCTGCCCTGTCGGGCGCCCGCCGGATCGTCGTCAAGGTCGGGTCCTCCTCGCTGACAAGCATCAAGGGCGGCATCTCGGAAGAGGCCCTGACCGGCCTCGCCGATGCCCTGGCGCACAAACGCAACGAAGGCGCCGAGATCATCCTGGTCTCCTCCGGCGCGATCGCGGCCGGACTCGCGCCCCTCGGGCTCGACAAGCGGCCCCGCGACCTCGCCACGCAGCAGGCCGCGGCCAGCGTGGGCCAGGGGCTGCTGATGGCCCGGTACACCCATGCGTTCGGCGCCCACGGCGTCACGGTCAGCCAGGTGCTGCTGACGGCCGACGACTTTATCCGCCGCAGCCAGCACACCAACGCCTTCCGCGCCCTGGACCGGCTGCTTAACCTCGGCGTTGTGCCGGTGGTCAACGAAAACGACACCGTCGCCACGCACGAGATCCGCTTCGGCGACAACGACCGCCTGGCCGCCCTCGTGGCGCACCTGGTGCGCGCCGACGCGCTGGTGCTGCTCTCCGACGTCGACTCCCTCTACGACGGACCGCCCTCGCACGGCGCTACCCGGATCCCGCACATCACGGGCCCGCACGACCTCGACGGCATCTCCATCGGCAGCGCCGGCCGGGCCGGGGTGGGGACCGGGGGAATGGTCACCAAGGTGGAGGCGGCACTCATCGCCGCCGGCTCCGGCATCCACGCCCTCGTGACCTCCACCGGAAACGCCGCCGCCGCGCTGGCCGGCGACGACGTGGGAACCTGGTTCTCGGTCAACGGTGCCCGCAAACCCATCCGGCTGCTGTGGCTGGCGCACCTCGCGTCCGTGCAGGGCACCCTGGTGCTCGACGACGGCGCCGTGAAGGCCGTCCGTGACCGCCGCACCTCCCTGCTGCCCGCCGGAATCACTGCGGTGGACGGATCCTTCGAAGCCGGCGACCCCGTGTCCATGGTGGCCCCGGACGGCACCATCATTGCCCGCGGGCTGGTCAACTACGGCTCTGACGAGCTCCCGCAGATGCTGGGCCGGTCTACCAAGGAACTTGGCAAGAGCCTCGGCCGCGGATATGACCGCGTTGTTGTTCATGTTGACGATCTGGTGCTGGTCTAGGCCTGCTGCTCGCCTAAACTGGAACCATGACTGAGGCCCTGACTCCCCGCTCTGCCGTGCTCGCCGAGAAGCTGTTCGCCGAAGGACTGATTCCGGCCGACGCGCACTCCGAGCGAACCGGCGTGGACCCGGCTGCACCGGCAGCCGCCGACGTCGAGGCCGCCGTGCACGCCATCGCCGACCGCTCCCGGCACGCCGCCCGGCGGATGGCCCGCGCCAACCGGGCGTGGAAGGACCGCGGGCTGCGCGCCATCGCGGCTGCGCTGCTCGAGCGGAAAGGCCAGATCCTGGCCGCCAACGGCAAAGACGTCGCTGCGGGGAAGGCCATCGGCACCTCCGCAGCCCTGCTGGACCGGCTCACCCTCACCGACGCCCGGATCCAGGCCCTCGCCGGCGCCCTGGAAAACCTCGCCGGCCTGCCCGATCCGGTCGGAAATGTGGTCCGCGGACAGACGCTGCCCAACGGGCTGCGCCTGCGCCAGATCAACGTGCCCATGGGCGTCGTCGCCGCCATCTACGAGGCCCGTCCCAACGTCACCGTGGACATCGCCGGGCTGGGACTCAAGAGCGGCAACGCCGTTATCCTCCGCGGGGGAACCGCCGCAGCCGCCACCAACGCCGCGCTGGTCAGCATCCTCCGTGACGCGCTCGAATCGGTGGGCTTGCCGGCCGACGCGATCCAGACCGTGGACCAATTCGGCCGCGAGGGCGCCAACGCCCTGATGCGGGCCCGGGGCCGGGTTGACGTCCTGATTCCCCGCGGCGGCCGTGACCTGATCCAGTCGGTCGTGCTGAACGCCGCAGTGCCGGTCATCGAAACCGGGGAAGGCAACGTCCACATCTTCCTCGATGCTTCCGCGAGCGAGGAAATGGCCGTCGAGATCCTGCTGAACGCCAAGACCCAGCGGCCCAGCGTCTGCAACACCGTGGAGACCCTACTGGTCCACTCGGGTTCCACCGTGCTTCCCGCCGTCGCGGCCGCGCTGCGCGCCGCCGGCGTCACGCTGCACACCGATGAGCGGATCCGCGCGGCGCTGCCCGCGTCGGTCGCCTCAGTTCCCGCCACGGACGAGGACTGGGCCACCGAGTACATGGACCTGGACCTGGCCGTGGCCATGGTGGACAGCCTGGACGAGGCGGTCAAGCATATCCGCAAGTGGTCCACGGGCCACACCGAGGCCATCCTGACCAACGACCTCGCCAACGCGGAGCGCTTCATTGCCGAGGTCGATTCCGCGGCCGTGATTGTGAACGCGTCGACGCGCTTCACCGACGGCGGCGAACTCGGCCTCGGCGCCGAGGTCGGAATCTCCACCCAGAAGCTGCACGCCCGCGGCCCGATGGGCCTGACCGAACTGACCACCACCAAGTGGATCGTGCAGGGCGAGGGCCAGATCAGGGCCTAGCAACGCTGTAACATGGAAC
>JBKKDK010000137.1:0-9082 GCA_046708245.1 Arthrobacter sp. | reverse complement strand
GGGTGGGACGCCTGTCGAGAAACCCGTCGAGAACCCCGGTGAGACTCCTGTCGAGACTCCGGGGGAGACTCCCGTCGAGAACCCCGGTGGCACGCCGGGTGCGACTCCCGGCGAGACCCCCGTCGAGGAGCCGGGTGGGAACGCTGGTGAACCTACGGCGGAGGATCCTGGGAAGTCTCCCGTTGACAACGCTGAAGAGCCGCCGGTGGATGACACCGGTGGGAACGGCAGCGAGCCTCCTGCCGGGAATCCGGTCGGCCTGCCTGTCGAGAATTCGGGCGAGCCTCCGGTGGAGGACCGGGCCGAGGAAGCAGGAGAGTCTCCGGTGGAGTCTCCGGGTGAAGAGCCGGCTGAGGAGGAGGGGGAGCCTTCAAGTCAGACCCCGGGCGGCAATGGGAACGAAGTGGAAGCCGCTGTTCCTGCGGCCAGGACTGTCGCCGAGACCAATGAGCAGGTTGCCGTGTCGAGGAACCGCGGCTACAACGTGCAGACCGCCGTCGGGCAGTGGTCCGGTCCGGGGATCCCCACATGGCTGACCGCTGTGACCGGGATCCTCCTGGCCTCCGTCGCTCTGGTGCTCCGGCGCGGCCGGCTGCACGCCAGGGACAGCCTCTAAACGGGACGCGGGGTGGGCGCCCGGCTGGGCCCACCCCGCTAGGTTCACGTCAAGTTTTTCCTCAGCTCCAGGAGTATTCATGGCCAGACATCGACAGACCCGACGGCTCCGCCTGGGCGGTACCCGGGGAGTCCTGCTGAGCCCGAGGGAAGCGGCGGCGCTGATCGCCTGTGTCCTGGGCCTTCTGGTGGCCTGGCTGTTCTACAGCACCACGGGCAGCCAGGCGGCCGCAGCCAACGAATCCCCGTACATTCCAGGCACGGCCGCCGCAACGACGCCCGCGGGCCCGGACAGCGCGGCACCCGGGTCGCCGGCAGCCAGGGCCGCCACGATGGACAGCGCACAGCACGGGCCTGGGCCGGCGGCGTCCGCTCCCGAACACCTCAGCTACCCGGCCGCGGGAATGGAGGTGGATGTCCAGGTCCTGCGACAAGCCGCCGCAGAGGCGGAAACCCGGACCATCGTGCCGCCGGAGACCACGTCCGGATACTGGCTTGCGAGCTTCGGAATCCCAGGCTCGGGCTCGGAGGACACCACCTACATCATTGGCCACAGCTGGGAAGGCGTGGATTCCCCCTTCAACCACCTGAGCTCCGCGGCTTCCCGCGGGGACGAGTTCGTCCTGACCACCGGGACCGGGACATTGCGGTACCGGGTCGATGAGGTCACCACCTATACAAAGTCCATGCTCAAGGACAGCGCCGTGTGGGACGTCGTGCCCAACCGCGTCGTGCTGATCAGCTGCTACACCTCGGACCCCTGGGGTAAGAACGTTGTGGTGGTCGCGTCCCCGACTGGCGCACCCTGACATGTTCGGATACTGAGACGACTTGACCAGCATGTGGATGTCTTGGCTACGCTGAAAACATGAGCGCATCCACGATTGACCTGGCCGTAATTCCCGGCGACGGCATTGGACCCGAAGTCACGGCTGAAGCCTTGAAGGTGCTGGCGAAGGCTGCCGCCGCCGAGGGGATTGTGCTGCAGCAGACACAGTACAAGCTCGGCGCCCAGCACTGGCTCGAAACGGGCGAGACCCTGCCGGACGAGACCCTCGCCGACCTCCGTACCCGCGACGCCATCCTCTTCGGTGCCATCGGTGCGGCTCCCGGCGACACCAGGATTCCCTCCGGCATCATCGAACGGGAACTGCTCCTCAAGCTGCGCTTCAGCCTGGACCACTTCGTGAACCTGCGCCCGTCCCGGCTCTACCCGGGGGTCAACAGCCCGCTCGCCGCCCCGGGAAACATCGACTTCATCGTGGTCCGCGAAGGGACCGAAGGGCCCTATGTCGGCAATGGCGGTGCGCTGCGCGCCGGCACACCCCACGAGGTTGCCACTGAGGTCTCGCTCAACACCGCGTACGGGGTGGAGCGCGTGGTCCGGGACGCCTTCCGCCGGGCCAATGACCGTCCCCGCAAGAAGCTGACCCTGGTGCACAAGCACAATGTCCTGGTGTTCGCCGGCCACCTCTGGAAGCGCACAGTGGAGGCCGTAGCCCAGGAATTCCCCGAGGTCACCCACGACTACCTGCACATCGATGCCGCCACGATCTTTATGGTGACGGACCCGGCGCGCTTCGACGTGATCGTCACGGACAACCTCTTCGGGGACATCATCACCGACCTCGCTGCCGCCGTGACCGGTGGAATCGGGCTGGCCGCCTCCGGCAACATCAACATGGAACGCACGGCGCCGTCCATGTTCGAACCCGTCCACGGTTCGGCTCCGGACATCGCCGGGCAGCAGAAGGCGGACCCCACCGCAGCCATCCTCTCCGCAGCCCTGCTCCTGGACCACCTCGGCTACGCAGCTGCGGCCCGGAAGATCGAAGCCGCCGTCTTCGCCGACGTAGCGGCCCGCGGCGAAAGCGTCCGCAGCACCAGCGCCGTCGGCGACGCCATCGCCGCCGCCCTGTAGGCAAGCTTTGGTGCCCTGCCAACGGGCGTAAGCTTGTTTCGAATCACCAACATGCTGCCGTGGTCCGAGGATGAACCACGTTCACACACCAGGCAGCCGACCGTGGAGGAACCATGACTCAGACTGCCCATGGCGTCGAATTCACCCAGCATCTTTCGGCAACCCCGAAGTCCGCTGAAGAGCGTGCAGCCATCCTGGCGAACCCGGGTTTCGGCAACTTTTTCACCGATCACACCGCGATCGTCGATTACAGCGTCGACGCCGAAGGCAAGGGCGGCTGGCACGATGCCCGGGTCGAAGCCTACGGCCCCATCTCGCTGGACCCGTCCGCCGCAGTGCTGCACTACGGCCAGGAGATCTTCGAGGGCCTCAAGGCCTACCGCCACGCCGACGGCTCCATCTGGACCTTCCGCCCGGAGGCGAATGCCGCCCGGCTGAACAAGTCCGCCCGACGGCTCGCCCTCCCCGAACTCCCGGAAGAGTTCTTCCTGGGCGCCATCCGGGAACTCGTGACCGCGGACAAGGAATGGGTCCCGTCCGGCGACGGCGAGGCCCTGTACCTGCGCCCGTTCATGATCGCCACCGAGGCCTTCCTCGGCGTCCGGGCCGCCCGTGAAGTCTCCTTCCGCGTAATCGCTTCCCCGGCCGGCAACTACTTCGGCGGCGAACTGAAGCCCGTCTCCATCTGGATCTCCCGCGAGTACGCCCGCGCCGGCCGTGGCGGAACCGGTGCCGCCAAGTGCGGCGGCAACTACGCGGCTTCGCTCATCGCCCAGCAGGAAGCCGAAGCCCACGGCTGCAAGCAGGTCCTCTTCCTGGACCAGTTCAACGACAACGCGGTCGAGGAACTCGGCGGAATGAACGTGTTCTTCGTGATGAAGGACGGCTCCCTGGTTACCCCCGCGCTCAGCGGAACCATCCTGGAAGGCATCACCAGGATGTCGGTGATCCAGGTGGCCAAGGACATGGGCCGCGCCGTGACCGAACGCAAGATCACGCTCGACGAATGGCGCGACGGCGTCGCGTCCGGGGAGATCGCCGAAGTCTTCGCCTGCGGCACCGCCGCGGTGATCACCCCCATCGGCGTGCTCAAGGACGCCACCGAGTTCATCGGCTCCGAGGACGCAAAGGCGGGGGAGACCACCCTGGCCATCCGCGAGCAACTCCTGGGCATCCAGACCGGCGCCATCGCGGACACCCACGGCTGGCTCACCCGCCTCGCCTAGCCCGTTCCATCAGCGTTCGACGGCGGCCCCCACCCTTTGGTGCGGGGCCGCCGTCGTAAGTACCGCTGCCGGCCGGAGGTCCTAGCCGCTCACCGGATGGGGCGCACAACAGTGGTGATCATTGGGGGATTGGTATGTGGACCGACTCGAAGCCGTTTAGCCGCCGAAGTTTTCTGTACGCGGGTGCCGCCGGCGTCCCGGCCACCCTTGGCCCCATCAGCGCCGCGAGCAGCGCGACCCAGACTTATCCGTTTACGCCAAACACCCCGCTCATCGACGCGTTTGCGGCCCGGCGAGGGGGCGCAATCGGCACCGGCGGCAAAGCGGCCATCGCCTTCCGCTGTGATCACCACCTCAACAAATTTGAATCCCGGCTCCTTCCACTCCACCAGAAGTACGGCATTCCGGTAACCGTCGCTGCGCTGTCGCGGATGTTCACGGTGGAAACGGGGCCCAATGGCAGCAACAACCTGTCGTTTCCCCGGCTTCAGGCGCTGGCTCTCGCCAACGGCCTGGAAATCGCCAATCACGGCGCCACCCACACCGACGCGGGCACGCCGCAGCGCCTGCGGGAGGAAATCGTGTATTCACGCAATGCCCTGTCAGCGGCATTGCCCAAGCTGCCCATTGAGCTGTTCATTCCGCCAGGAGTCGGCGGGACGCACTACATGGGTTTCGCGGGCGGCACGAGCAAGTCATCGTTCCAGACGTACCTCGCCGGGAGGCTGATCACCCAACAGCACGCAATGTCCACCGGTTATGTTCCCGGCTACTGGCCGATGACCGGAAACCCGTTGGACAGTATGGGAAACGCGCACGTAGGCATCGAGACCGCCGACTACGCACGCCGCGGACCGGACTTCATCGCCGCCGCCCGGCGGCAGGGACGCGGCGTGTGTTTTATGTACCACCCCAGTCTTGTGGATGACACCGATTTGCAGGCCATCGAGGGTTTCTTCGCCTGGTGCGCCCGCGAACGCGATGCGGGCCGGCTGGAAATCCTCACGACCACCGGGCTCATGATGGCAAGCTTTTCAACGTCGCCGCGCCACGACCTGCTGTCCGCCGGTGCCAGTTTCATTTCCGGATGGCACGGGTGGAACGGGGCAGCCGCAAACTGGGCGCGGCGGACAGACTCGGGAGTCACCTACGCGCGACGCGGAGCACTGTCCCAGCCGTTGTTCAAAGACGTGCCGGTCGGCGGCTACGCAGGCTCGGCCCGGCAGCTTCGGGTTTCCATGCGTTCGACAACGGGGGTACGTGTCAAAGTGGAAGTCCTGGACCCGGCAAATCCTGGATCATTCAGCGCTGCCAAGACCGTCCCGATGCCGCCGGCAGCGGATTTCCAGCAGGTGCATCAATACGTCATTCTGCCGCTCACCGGAACTCCGCGGGTCCGGGTGCGCATAACACCCGTCTCCGGCGGGGAACTCCACGTGCAGGAACCCCGGCTGCTGGCTGCCTAGAAGCCGGCGACAGATAAGGGGCTTGGCCTGCCCCGGTTCGGTGGGAAGATGGAACTGTGATCCAGGACGACCCCCGCGCCATGGTGCGCAGCACGCAGCTGACGCGCTTCAGGCTCGCCCCCAATCCGGGGCCGATGAGCCTGCACGGCACCAACTCCTATGTCATCTCCGCTCCCGGCGCGGCCGGCACCGTTGTGGTGGATCCCGGCCCGCTGGATGAGCCGCACCTGCAGGAACTCGCCCAGTCAGGCGCCGTCGAACTCATCCTGATTACGCACCGGCACGCGGACCACACCGCTGCCGCCGTCAGGTTTTCAGAACTCACCGGAGCACCCGTGCGTGCCATGGATCCTGCCCACTGCCACGGGGGAAGCCCCTTGGCGGATGGCGAAGTCATCCACACCGGCGGCACGGAAATCAGGGTCCTGGCAACGCCGGGACACACCTCGGACTCGGTCTGCTTCCACTTGCCGTACGACGGCGCCCAGGGCTCGGTCCTCACCGGAGACACGATCCTGGGCCTTGGCACGACCGTCCTGGACTACCCCGATGGCACCCTAGTGGACTACCTGGCCTCACTGGACCGGCTGGAACGCCTTGGCCCCGCAACCGTCCTTCCGGCCCACGGGCCCAAGCTGCCCGCACTGGACACAATAGTCCGCGCCTACCGGGACCACCGCGAGGACCGCCTGTCGCAAATCCGCTCCGCCCTGGAAAGGCTTGGGGCCGGGGCCGAAGTGACCGAGGTGGCTGACGCCGTGTACGCTGCCGTCGATCCCGCGGTGCGGCCGGCAGCGGAACTTTCTGTGGCCGCCCAGCTGCATTACCTGCGCTTCGGCGGAATCACGCGCTAGCGAGCAGGTACGCTTGGATCCATGCGTATCGCCCGGTTTGTAGCTGATTCTGATCCCCTCTACGGCATTGTGGACGGTGAGCCCGGCAGTGAGGAAATCACTGTCATCAACGGTGACCCCTTCTTCCACGGAGTTGAACGGACCGCCGTCAAGCACAAACTGGAGGACGTGCGCCTCCTGGCCCCGATCATTCCGCGCAGCAAAGTCATCGGCGTCGGCCGGAACTTCGTCGAGCATGCCCGCGAACTCGGCAACGAGGTTCCGCAGCAGGCGCTGCTCTTCCTGAAGCCGAACACCTCGGTGATCGGGCCCAACGATCCGATCGTCCTGCCGGAATTCTCCGAGGACGTGTCCTTCGAAGCCGAACTGTGCGTTGTGATCGGCCGGATCTGCAAGGACGTCCCGGAGGAACGCGTCGACGACGTCATTTTCGGCTATACCTGCGGCAACGACCTCACCGCCCGCGACGTCCAGAAGACTGACCTGCAGTGGGCGCGGGCGAAGGGCTTTGACACGTCCGCGCCGCTGGGCCCGTGGATCGAGACCGAACTCGACACCGAGGACCTGCAGATCCAGGGCAGGCTCAACGGTGAACTGCGCCAGGACGGCAGCACCAGCCAGATGATCCGCGGCGTCCGCGAGCTCGTCTCCATCGTCTCGCAGGCCTTCACCCTGCTGCCCGGTGACGTGATCATGACCGGCACCCCGGCCGGCGTCGGCATGATCCAGGCCGGCGACCGCTTCGAAGTCGAGATCGAGGGCATCGGACGCCTGTCCAACCCCGCCGTCCGCCGCTAGGCGGGACGCGGGGGAGCAGGCTATGAACTACGGCGGCTGGCGCGGGGCCCGGGCGCGGTCCGGGAACCGCCGGTCCTTCCTGCTGTACGCACTGGGCTCCATTGGCACATTCGTGATGGCCGCCCGGGCCGTGCACTGGCTCGACGGACCGGACTGGCTTGGGCTGCTGTTGGCCGGGATCGGGCTGGCTCTCGCCGCGTATTACCTGGTGCGGGCGTTGCGGGGCCCCCGCAGGGCACACCCCGCCCGGCGCCGGTGGGGCGTGCCTGGCAGGCGGTAAAGTTGGTGTCACTATGACTACTCCTACTGCGCCCGACGCCGTCTCCAGCTCCGCCCTCCGTGAAGTCACCGCCGACACGCCCGTCCGTGTCCGGTTCTGCCCGTCACCGACCGGCACCCCGCATGTCGGCCTGATCCGTACCGCCCTCTTCAACTGGGCCCATGCCCGCCACACCAAGGGCACGTTCGTGTTCCGCATCGAGGACACGGACGCGGCGCGCGACTCGGAGGAGAGCTACCAGCAGCTGCTCGAGGCCCTCAAGTGGCTCGGCATCTCCTGGGAAGAAGGCGTGGAGGTCGGCGGCCCGCATGAACCCTACCGCCAGTCGCAGCGGCTGGACCTGTACAAGGACGTCGTCGCGAAGCTCATCGACGCCGGCTACGCCTACGAGTGCTACTCCTCCCCGGAGGAAGTCGAGGCCCGGCACCGCGCCGCAGGACGCGACCCCAAGCTCGGCTATGACAACTTTGACCGCGAGCTCTCGGAGGAACAGCTCGCAGCGTTCAAGGCCGACGGCCGCAAACCCGTGCTCCGCGTGCGGATGCCGGACGAGGACGTCACCTTCACCGACATGGTCCGCGGCGAGATCACTTTCAAGGCCGGCAGCATTCCGGACTACGTGATTGTCCGTGCGGACGGCTCCCCGCTGTACACCCTGGTCAACCCGGTCGATGATGCGCTCATGGGCATCACCCACGTGCTCCGCGGCGAGGACCTCCTCTCCTCGACCCCGCGCCAGGTTGTCCTGATCCGCGCGCTGATGGACGTCGGCGTCGCCAGCTACATGCCGGTCTTCGGCCATCTGCCGTACGTCATGGGCGAGGGCAACAAGAAGCTCTCCAAGCGCGACCCGCAGTCCAACCTGTTCCTGCTCCGGGACCGCGGCTTCATCCCCGAGGGCCTGCTGAACTACCTCTCGCTGCTCGGCTGGAGTCTCTCCGCCGATGAGGACATCTTCACCGTGGAGCAGTTGATCGAGAACTTCGACGTCAACGACGTCCTCGCCAACCCGGCCCGCTTCGACATCAAGAAGGCCGAGGCAATCAACGGCACCCACATCCGGATGCTCGATCCGGAGGACTTCCGGGGCCGGTTGGTCCCGTACCTGCGCACGGCCGGCCTCGTCGGCGAGTCCCTCACCGGCCGCGAGGAGGAAATCCTCGCCGAGGCAGCGCCGCTGATCCAGGAACGGATCTCCCTGCTGGGCGAAGCGCCCGAGATGCTCGCGTTCCTCTTCAAGAACGACGACGCGATCGACGTCGCCGACGACGCCCGCAAGGGTCTCCCGGAGAACCTGACGGAGGTCCTGGACGCCGCCCTTGCGGCCCTGGAGCCGGTCGCCGACTGGAACGCGGAGAATATCCAGGCCGCCCTGAAGACGGCTCTCGTGGAGGGGCTCGGCGTCAAGCCGCGGCTCGCTTTCGGGCCCGTGCGCACGGCCATCTCCGGCCGCCGCATCTCTCCGCCATTGTTCGAATCCATGGTGATCCTGGGCAAGGATTCGTCCCTCGCCCGACTCCGGGCGTTCCGCGGCTGATGATGAGTACATCCCGGGCCGGAAGCGGGTCCCTGGCAAACGGCCTGGGAACCATCCGCGGTGTCCTGTTCGACATTGACGACACCCTGGTGGACCTCGAATATGCCATGACCACCGCCCTGCGCGAGGTCAGTGAACACCTCCTGCCGGGTCTGGACCAGCCCGGGTGGGAGCGTTTCGGCAGGATCTTCACGCAAGAAACCACGCACTACTACGACAGGTACCTGGCGGGGGAGCTGACCTTCAACGACCAGCGCCTCCTGCGGGGGCGTGCCGCACTCGGGCACTTCGGGGTGGATCTTGCCGACGGCGAAGAAGCGCACCGGTGGCTTTCCGCCTACAGCAGGCTGCAGCCCAGCTATGTGCGGGCCTTTGAGGACGTGCT
>JBKKDK010000136.1:0-2690 GCA_046708245.1 Arthrobacter sp. | reverse complement strand
CAGCGGCTCCGGGCCATGGAACGCACCGTCCGGAAGTACAAGCTGCAGGAGCAGGCCGCCCTGACCGACATGGACCGCGCCACGGCCCGCCGGCGTGTGCGGGAAGTGCAGGCGCGGATCCGGTCCTTCACGGCCGAGACCGGTTTGAACCGCCGGCCACGCCGCGAACAACTCAACCTCGCCAACTAGGTAACTCTCACAACCCCGCCAGGTGCGGGACCAACCGTCCCAGGAGGACACCATGAGCAAGCGAACCATCCATGGCATCGACCCATACGCACCCGGCGGCATTGAGGCGCTCCTCGCGCATCACCGCCTCACCTTCGGTACCGCTGTCATGCAGGACCCCGGCGAGACTCCGCCGGCCCCGCCCGCGGAACCGCCCGCGGCGCCTCCCGCACCCCCGGCTCCGCCAGTGACACCACCGGCCCCACCGGCCGCACCGCCCGCTCCTCCTGCCGCACCCAAGACCTTTGACGAGGACTACGTCAAGGGCCTCCGCGAAGAAGCCGCGTCGCACCGGATCCGCGCCACGCAGGCCGAGAAGGCCACAGAGACCGCCGTGACCGAAGCCACCCGGCCCCTGCAGGTACAGCTCGCCGTTACCCTCGCCGCGATCACCGCAGGAGCCAACGCCGCAGACCTGTTGGACTCCTCCAGGTTCCAGACGGCCATCAAAGACCTTGACCCGACCGACAGCGCAGCAGTAGCTACCGCCATCACGTCGTTCGTCAACGAAAACCCACGCTTCAAGCAGGTCCAGGCGGCCGGCAAGAGCGGGGCGGACTTCACCGGCGGGACCGGCGAACCGTCCAAAGCGTCCACGTCACTACCGGGACAACCCCGGCTAGCCGCCGCGTACGCAGCCACCCAATAACCCCCTAGTAAAGGAAAAACCGAAATGGCTGTAACCCTTGCCCAGGCCGCCACGCTCAGCACCAACGACTTGCAGCGCGGCGTTCTGGAAACCTTTGTCATGTCCTCCCCCGTCCTCGACCGTCTCCCGCTCCTGCCCATCAGCGGCAACGCCTACGCCTACAACGAGGAAGCCACCCTCCCGGGTGTCGCTTTCCGTTCGGTCAACGAGGCTTACGTCGAATCCACCGGCACCGTGAACCAGAAGACCGAGTCTCTGGTGATCCTCGGTGGCGACGCCGACGTGGACCGCTTCATCGTCCAGACCCGCGGGAACCTCAACGACCAGCGCGCCACGCAGACCGCGATGAAGGTCAAGGCTGCTTCCTACAAGTTCCAGGACACCTTCTTCAACGGCGACGTCACCGTTGACACGAAGTCGTTCGACGGTCTGAAGAAGCGCCTCACCGGCGGCCAGGTCCTCCCGATTGCGACCAACGGCGCACCGGTCCTCGGCAACGGCGGCACGGACTCCCAGTCGTTCTTCGACGCACTGGATTCCCTGATCGCCGCTGTCCCGGGCATCACCTCGGGCAACGGTGCGATCTACGCCAACGCGGCAGTGCAGGCAAAGATCCGTTCCGCCGGCCGCCGCATCGGCGGTGTGGACATCGTCCAGGAAGACATCACCGGCAAGCGTGTCCTGACCTGGAACGGTATCCCCGTCCTGGACCCGGGCGCTACCGCTGCCGGCGTGACCATCCTCCCGCAGACCGAAACGCAGGGCACCGCGGCCGGAACCACATCCTCGATCTACGCCGTGAAGTTCGGCCAGGACGAGGGTGACCAGGCTGTGACCGGCCTGACCAACGGCGGCGTGATGGTCGATGACCTCGGCCTCCTGCAGACCATGCCGGTCTACCGGACCCGCATTGAGTTCTACTGCGGTCTGGCACTGTTCGGCGGCAAGGCCGCTGCGCGCCTGACCGGTGTCCTTGCCTCCTGATGGCGACGGTTGAGTTTGCCGTCTCCTCGGCGCGTACTGCGTCGGGGAGTGCGGCGGCCGTTACTGGCCTCGCGGAACAGACCACCCTGCGCGTCCAGTTGGAAGTCACCGCCGCATCGGGTACGACCCCGTCTCTGGCTGTTGTCCTCGAGGACACCGTGGACGGGACGAACTGGAACACGGTGGGGACGTTCACCGCGAAAACCGTGGCCGGCCGTGAGGTCATCAACGTCACGGCCCCGTTCACCGGGACTGTCCGCGCCACGTGGACGATCACAGGCACAACGCCTTCATTCACATTCTCAATCCTGGCTCACGCCGAATAGGAGAGGAAAAAAACATCATGGCTGTAACGAAGAAAACCGAAGCGACCACCACGCTCGACTCCGACACCACGAAGCCGTCTGTCACCGCACCCGGTGATGGCCCGGCCGACACCACGGACCCGACCGAACGCGCCACGACGGTCATCCCGAACCCTGGCCCGGAGGCACTGGCTGTAGGGACTGTGAACTCGGTCAAGCCCCTCCCGAAGGTGGAGGAACCGGCCGCTGTGAAGGATCCGCGCATCGAGAAGTACGAGGCCGTCAAGCCTGACGGTTCCGTGGTCACGGTGGAGCGGAACATCGAAACCGGCGACTCCAAGATCGTCTAGTTAGGAAGGGGCTGTCATGGTCGTTTTTGCGGACTTCCCGTCCGGTGTCCTCGTGTACGCGTCCACACCGGACTTCACCACATGGTCCGGCATGGCAGCACCCGCCAACATCACGGCACTGCTCCGGTCAGCGTCCATGCTGGTCCGGAGTGCGACCATCGCGTCGATCTACGG
>JBKKDK010000135.1:0-7780 GCA_046708245.1 Arthrobacter sp. | reverse complement strand
GCCATTTGCCGGTGTCGAAGTTTGCGTGGTCCATCGCCTCGGTCGGCTGCAGGTCGATCACCAGGACGGGGGTCTTGGCGCGCTGGGCGATGGGCAGCACCATGGACGACGTCAGGTACGTCGTCAGGAAGATGACGATCAGGTCGCAGTCGGCCACGCGGAGCTTTTCGCCCGCCGCGGCAGCTTCCTGGGCGTCGGAGATGAATCCGGTGTCGACGACGTCGGCGTCGAGCCCCTGGAACCTGCCGGTAACGTAGCGGACGGAGTCCTGCAGTTGCGGCAGCAGTTCGGGGAATTGCGGCCAGTAGGCGCCCAGGCCGCCGGAGACCAGTCCGATGCGGGTGGGGCGGCGCCGGTGTGGCTGCAGCAGCCGGGCGGCCGGTTGTTTCTGGTTCATGTGAGGGGGCCTTCCGGCATGGAAAAGGGAGCTCTGGGTCTCTGAAAAGGCGTGAAGGGTAAGAGGTGCCGGGCGGACTTTCCGCGGCCCGCCCGGCTGCCTGGTTTCGGTTAGAAGTTGTACTTGTCGATGTTCCCGGTGTTGAAGACGGTGGGCGGCCCGACGATCACGAGTCCGCCCTTTTCGACTTTGCGTTCGCCCAGTTCGCCGGCGGTGAAGGTGTCCCCTTCGGCGCCGGTCATCTTGCCGTCCTGCAGGGCCTTGCCGGCGAAGGACGCAACATAGCCAAGCTGGGCGGGATCCCAGAGCGCGAATTCCTTGACGGTTCCGTCCTTGACGAACGGACGCATTTCATTGGGCAGACCCAGTCCGGTGAGGGCTACCTTGCCCTTGTATGCGGACGTTGAGAGGTACCGGGCGGTGGCTGCGATGCCGACCGTGGTCGGGGAAATGATGCCCTTCAGGTTCGGGTGCGCCTGCATGAGGCCCTGCGCCTCCTGGAACGACTTTGTGTCATTGTCATCGCCGTAGACCTTCGCCACGAGCTTGATGTCCTTGTACGCCGGGTTGGATGCGAGTTCCTCCTCCATGTACTTGATCCACTCGTTCTGGTTGGTGGCGTTGGCGGTTGCGGACAGGATGGCGATTTCGCCGCTGCCGCCGATCTGCTCGGAGATCAGCTTGGTCTGGATCAGGGCGACGTCCTTAGCCACCACCTGGCTGATGAAGACGTCTCGGCAATCGGGGTTGGCGTCGGAGTCGAACGCGACAATCTTGGCGCCGGCGGAGCGTGCTTCGCCCAGTGCCGTGCAGACGGCGTCGGGATCATTGGCCGCGATCACAACGACGTTGGTTCCGGCCTGCGTTTCGGCGTTGATGAAGGACACCTGGCTGGAAGCGGACGCTTCGAGCGGCCCGACCACCTGGGACGAGGCGAACCCGGCCTCCGTTGCGCCCTTCTTGCCGCCGGCGAGTACTACGTCGGTGTAGGGATTGTTCAGCTGCTTGGGGATGAACGTGATCTTCAGGTCCCCGCCCGCTGCCGGGCTGGTGCCGCCGGCAGATCCCGAGCCGCTGTTGCAGGCTGTCAGCGCGAGCGCAGTTGCGGCGGTAATGGCGGCCATCGTCGCCAACCGGCCGGGCCGGCCTGTGGTTTTGCGGTTCAACATCATTGTTCTTCCCTTTTCCTTCGTTGGGTACGTGCATCCGGTCCCGGGCGGGCACGGTTGCTGGTGTGCAGGTTTTAGCGGGCCTTACTGACGAAACTTCGGCGTACGCGGCGGGTGTGCCGCCATTCTTTGACAGCAGAGCCGATGCTCGGGGCCACCACGGAGAAAATGAGGAGCAGACCGGTTACGGTGATCAGCACGACGTCGGACACCCTGGCCAGGCGGAGGGCGTAGTTGAGTGTGCCAATCAGCAGCACCCCGGCGATCACACCGGGGATCGACCCCTTGCCTCCGAAGATGGAGACACCGCCAAGGAGCACAGCGGCGATGACGGCCAGTTCCAGCCCGGAGGCGTTGTCGCTGCGGGCGCTCGTGTAGCGCAGCGTCCAGTAGATGCCTGCCAGTGCCGAAACGGCGCCGGACGCGACGTAGAGCCAGAACTTACTGCGCGCCACGTTGATGCCGACAAATCCGGCGGCTTCCTTGCTGTAACCCATCGCGAAGAGCCCGCGTCCGAAGGGCGTGAAGTGCAGCAGGACACCGAAGAAGACCATGACCAGGACGACGCCGATCATCACCGTGGGGATGCCGGTGCCGCCGATCTTGGAGGTGAAGAACGCGGTGAGGGCCTTCGGGAAGTTGGCGATGGCGTTGTCTCCGATGGTGACGAGGGCCAGCCCCCGGTACAAGGCCAGGGTGCCGATCGTGACCGCGAGGGAAGGCAGTCCCAGGACGGCGATCAGGAACCCGTTGAACATTCCGGCGGCGATCCCGGCCAGCAGGCTGATGGCGAGCACCAGCCAGATGTCCATGCCGCCGGCCCAGAGCACGCCCATCAGGGCGCTGGTCAGTCCTGCGGTGCTGGCCACGGAAAGGTCGATTTCGCCGGTGATGATGATCAGCGTCATGGGCATCGCGATCAATAGCACCGGAATCACGTCCAGGAGCAGGAACCCTGTGGTGACCGGCGAGGCGAACCGCGGTATGGCGATGGCTGCGTAGGCCAGGAAGGCGGCCAGGGCGTAGATCGTGATGGCGTCGCGGCCGGTCAGGATCCGCGCGGCGCCGGTCCTGCCTTTGGGTTCGCTGGCGAGCGGTTTGGTGCTGTCGGCCACGGGGGCCGGTGCAGCGGTGGTTGATGTGGTCTCAGACATTGCGAGCCTCGCTTATCCGCAGTTTCCTGGCAGTGCGCAGGCTTGCCACGCGGTCGATGATGATGGCGGTGAGGATGAGGACGCCGACGATCGCCTGTTGCCAGAACTTGTCGACCCGCAGGGCGGTCAGGGAGCTGGTGATGGTGGTCAGCAGCACGGCGCCGAGGGCGGCGCCCGCCACGGACCCGCTGCCCCCGAAGATCGCGACCCCGCCGACGACGGCGGCGGCGACGACCGTCAGTTCCATGCCGGTACCAGTCGTGGCGCCGACCGAGTTGAAGCGGCTGGCGTACAGCACGCCTGCCAGGCCGGCCAGCGCTCCGTTGGCCAGGAACGCCAGGAATACCCGTTTGGAGACCTTGATGCCGAAGGCCGTGGCGGCGTCCGGATCCGAGCCGATGGCGTACAGGTCCCGGCCCGGCCGGGTGCCGGCCATGTAGAGCGCCACGGCGATGACGACGACGATGGCGAGGAGCGTGATGATGGGGAACCCAAGCACGGTGTCGACGGAGAGGGCGCCGAAGGCGTCGGGCCGGTCGCCGGCGAAGAACTGCTTGCCGCCGGCCCAGGCATTGTTGAGGCCGCGGAACACGTAGAGGGTGCCGAGGGTGATGACGAGGGCGGGGACCTTCGCAACCGTGACCAGGACCCCGTTTAAGGCGCCCAGCAGGGCGCCGAAGGCCATCCCGATGCCAAAGGCCGCGATGATCGGAAGATCAGGCATCGCGGAGAACACGGATCCGGTGCCGAAGGCCACCAGGCCCAGCATGGAACCGACGGAGAGGTCGATGTTCCGGGTGATGATCAGCAACGTCTGTCCGGCGGCCAGGATCATGATGATCGTGGCGTTCAGGAGGAGGTCCTTCACCCCTTGGGGTGTGAGGAAGAGCGGGTTGATCAGGTAGGTGACGAGCACCAGGACTGCCAGTGCGACCAGGACGGGCAGTTCGCGCATCCGCAGCACCGCGGCCACGGTGCCCCGCGCCCCGGCAACTGCGGGCGCCGCCGCCGCATTTTTGTGGTCCAGAGTTGAGCTCACGGGGTTCCTCCTGCGGACGACGTTGCTGCGTGCATGACCGACTCGGGATTCGCATCGGCCCGGTCCAGTTCGGCGGTGATCCTGCCCTCGCGCATAACGAGGACCCGGTCTGCCATGCCGAGGACCTCGGGCAGTTCGGACGAGATCATCAAAATGGCGATGCCCCGCCCGGCGAGGTCGGAAATGAGCCGGTGGACTTCGCTTTTGGTGCCGACATCGATGCCACGGGTGGGTTCGTCGATGATGAGCAGGCGGGGCTCGGTGGCCAGCCACTTGGCAAGCACCACTTTCTGCTGGTTGCCGCCGGAAAGTGTGGAGACGGCATGCTCCTGCGAGCCGGTTTTGACCTGGAGCCGTTTGCTCCAGTCCTGTGCCGCCCGGCGTTCTGCTGCACCGTTGATCAGTCCCGCGGTCGCGAATTTGTTGCGCAGGGTGAGGGTGACGTTCCGGGCCACGGACAGGTTCATCACCAGGCCCTGCTTGCGGCGGTCCTCCGGAACGAAGCCCATGCCCGCGGTGATCGCGGCCTGCGGATCACGGGACCGGAGTTTCCGGCCTTCAAAGCTGATCTCACCGGCGTCGTAGGGATCTATCCCGAACACGGCACGTGCCACTTCGGTGCGGCCGGCACCGACAAGGCCCGCCAGCGCCACGATCTCGCCAGCGCGGACCTCGAAACTTATGTCGCGGAATACGCCGGCACGGCTCAGCCTGTCCACTTTAAGGACCACATCCCCGATCTCCGCCACCGACTTGGGGAACAGTGCTCCGATGTCGCGGCCCACCATCTCGCGGACAATCCGCTCCACCGTCACGTCGGCGGTGCGGTGGGTTGAGATGTACCGGCCGTCCCGCATCACGGTGATCCGGTCACACAAGTCAAAGACCTCGTCGAAGCGGTGCGAGATGAAGAGAATGCCTGTCCCCTTCTCGCGGAGGCTGCGGGCCACGGCAAACAGCCGCTCCACTTCCACGCCGCTGAGGGCGGCGGTGGGCTCATCCATGACCAGCACCTTGGCCTCCAGCGAGATGGCTTTGGCAATTTCGATGATCTGCTGGTCCGCGATGGACAGCCCCTCCGCGATCCGCGTGGGGTCGATCGGGACACCAAGCCGCTCGAACAGCTTGTGGGCCTCCCGGACCATGGTTGCCTTGCTGATCAGGCCAAACCTCCCCTTGGGCTGGCGGCCGATGAAGATGTTCTCGGCGACGCTGAGGTCTGGAAAGAGTGTGGGCTCCTGGTAAATCACCGAGATCCCGGCGGCCTTGCTTTCGCCCACGTTGCGGAACTGGACGCTCTCCCCGCCGACCCGGAAGTCCCCGGAGTCCGGGTGGTGCAGGCCTGCGAGGATTTTGACCAGGGTGGATTTCCCGGCGCCGTTCTCCCCGACCAGCGCGTGCACTTCGCCGGCCTGGATTTCAATGGTCCCGTCGGCCAGGGCCACCACCGGACCGAACGTCTTGGCGGCGTGGGCCAGGGAAAGAACGGGCCCGGCTGGTTCCCCGGCGGGACCGGATCGGAAATTGTCTGTCTGCTGCATAGATAAACCGCACCTTTGGGGCTTCGTGAACAACGTAATGAATCGTTTCATAGTGTGCTGTGATTTGAATCATAGGGCGTCGATATGATGACGTCAACAGACCTTAAGCCCCAAGCCCGCCAGCAATTTGATTCGTTTCAATTGAAAGGGTTCAAGTCGGGCCCGGTGACGGTACCCTGAGGAGTAGTGGCGCACGCCCGCCCTTACAACGCCACTGGGGCTCGGCCCCCCACCACCAGGAGCTCACGAAATGGTTTCAGCCAGCGTCAAGGATGTTGCAGCACTGGCGGGTGTCTCCGTCGGGACAGTCTCCAACGTCCTGAACCGGCCGGAAAAGGTATCTCCAGACGTCACGGCCCGGGTCCAGTCCGCAATCGACAAGCTGGGCTTTGTTCGCAACGATGCCGCCCGCCAGCTCCGGGCAGGAATGAGCCACAGCATCGGCCTGGTGGTCCTGGACGCGGCGAACCCCTTCTTCACGGATCTGGCCAGGGGCGCCGAGGACCGCGCCGCGAAGGAGCATTTCACTGTCCTGGTGGGGAACAGCAATGAAGATGCCGGCCGGGAATCCGCTTATTTGGACCTCTTTGAGCAGCAACGCGTCCGCGGAATCCTGCTCTCACCCGTGGGAAACGTGATCCAGCGGCTGGAGCAGTTGCGTCGGCGGGGCATCCCCACGGTTCTCGTGGACCGGCAGACAGACAACCTGAGTTTTTCCTCCGTCGCAGTGGATGACCTCGCCGGCGGAGAAATGGCGGTCGCACACCTGCTCGCCCGCGGCCGCCGGCGGATCGCGTTTGTCGGCGGGCCTGCCAGCATCCGCCAGGTGGCGGACCGCCTGGCGGGCGCCGTCAAGGCCATTGACGGGGCCGGCGGCGCAACCCTCGAGGTAGTCGAAACAGAATCCTTGACGGTGCTTTCCGGCAGGTCCGCGGGCGAGGCCATCCGCCAGCGGCCCGCGGCCGACCGCCCGGACGCGATCTTCGCGGCCAACGACCTCCTGGCCGTAGGGGTCCTCCAGGGCCTGATGCTTATGGGTGGTGTCAGGGTACCGGAGGAGATAGCCCTGATCGGTTATGACGACATCGAGTTCGCGGCCGCCGCCGTCGTGCCGCTCTCGTCCATCCGGCAGCCGAGCGCGCTGATTGGCTCCACGGCTTTGGAGCTGCTGCTCCGGGAGGCCGCGGCCGACCCCGGGTTTGAGCCGCGCCAGGTGGTGTTCCCGCCCGAACTGGTGGTCAGGGCGTCTACCCTCGCATAACCGCGCCGGATCCCGGCGTGACGAAGGGGGTACTGCCAGTACCTGTATCAGCAGGGACTCCCGCGTGCGGCATGGGCACTGTTTACTGGACAGGAAGCCTCGCGGCCGCGCCCATGAGAGACGGAAGGCCGCGGCCACAGACCACTCCACCCAAGACCATTCCCTGACCAGCACTGGAGAAACATGCTTACCGTCAACGCTTACGCCGCGCCCTCAGCGACCGGCGCCCTCGCCCAGACCACCATCGAGCGCCGGGACATCGGAGCAAACGATGTCCTGATCGAGGTCAAGTTCGCCGGCATCTGCCATTCCGACATCCACACCGTCCGCGGCGACTGGGGCCCGCAAACCTACCCGCTCGTCCCCGGCCACGAGATCGCCGGAATCGTCACCGAAGTTGGCCCGGACGTCACCCGGCACCAGATTGGCGACCGCGTCGGCGTCGGCTGCATGGTCAACTCCTGCCGCGAATGCGTGAACTGCCTCAAGGGCGAGGAGCAGTACTGCCTGGCCGGCAACACCGGCACCTATGGCGCCGTCGACCGTGACGGCACCATCACCCAGGGCGGCTACTCCACCCACGCCGTCGTGAACGAAGACTTCGTAGTGACCATCCCCGAAGGAATCGAACTCGACGTCGCCGCGCCCCTCCTGTGCGCCGGCATCACCACCTACTCGCCGCTGCGCCACTGGGGCGCCGGCCCGGGCAAGAAGGTTGCCGTCGTTGGACTGGGCGGGCTCGGCCACATGGCCGTCAAGCTTGCCCACGCCATGGGCGCCGAGGTCACCGTGCTCTCGCAGTCACTGAAGAAGCAGGAAGACGGGCTGCGCCTGGGCGCGGACCACTACTACGCCACCAGCGACGAAGGGACGTTCGAGACGCTCGGGGGCACCTTCGATCTCATCATCAACACGGTCAGCGCCCCGATCGATATCAGCTCCTACCTGCAGCTGCTGAGCCTCGACGGTGCCCTTGTGAACGTAGGCGCCCCGGCGGAGCCGCTCCCGGTGAACGTGTTCGCCCTGATCCTGGGACGCCGGTCCTTCGCCGGCTCGGCAATCGGCGGCATCCGCGAAACCCAGGAAATGCTCGACTTCTGCGCCGAACACAACCTCGGGGCCGAAATCGAAGTGATTCCCGCCGGGAAAATCAACGACGCGTACGAGCGGGTCCTCGCGTCCGACGTGCGCTACCGCTTCGTCATCGACATCTCCACCC
>JBKKDK010000134.1:0-2980 GCA_046708245.1 Arthrobacter sp. | reverse complement strand
CGGACCGGCCGATCCTTGATGACGTGGCCGACCTCCGGGCCTCCACTCCGACCGATGCGGCCAAGCGGATCGTTCCGGACGTCGTGGAGGAACTCGCCCGGGTCCGGCAGGCACGGGACCAGCTCCGGCGCGGGGTCACCCGGCTGGTGGACCGGGAAACCGACCGGATGGCCGCGCTGCGTTCCCGACCGGTGCTGGCATCCCCCGAGGTCATCGTCGCCGTACGGCATGACGACGTCGAGCGGCTTAAGGTCCGTGCGCACGCCGCCATCACCACTGCCCTCGTCCGGGCCGCCGACCAGCTCGTGCACCTCAAGGCCCAGGTGCGCGCGTTGTCGCCGCAGCAGACCCTGGACCGCGGGTACGCCGTTGTGCAGCTGGCCGACGGCGGATCGGCGCCCGGAACCCGGCACCACGTGGTCCAGCATCCCGCCGAGGCGCCGGCCGGCACCGACCTGACCGTGCGGGTGGCCGGCGGCCGGTTCACCGCGCAGTCCACCGGGCACGGCGAGCCCGCCGTGGGTTGACCCCGGCACCCGAACCAGCAGTACTCGACCCGCGTCCCCTGCGGACCAAAGCAAGGAGCATCACATGGCAGCCGAAGCGAACGGAACACCCACCCCTCCCGATGACGACATCGAGGGCTTGAACTACGAGGACGCCCGCGAGCAGCTGGTCGGCATTGTGGGCAGGCTGGAGGCCGGCGGAGCAAGCCTTGAGGAATCCCTGGCCCTCTGGGAGCGGGGCGAAGCGCTGGCCAAACGCTGCGAGGAATGGCTGGAGGGCGCCCGCAAGCGCCTGGCCGCCGCGAAAGACCGGACCGGCCAGGACAACTGACCCCGGCCCTCCGGCGTCAGGGCTCCTGCATCAGGACCGTTCGACGAGATCCCGTTCCATGTCGACGTCGAGTTCCGGGACCGGCCACTTGAGGTCCAGCCCGGCCAGCGCGTCGAGCAGCAGCTGCTGAACGGCAATCCGGGCGTACCACTTCTTGTTGGCCGGTACGACGTGCCAGGGCGCAATGTCCGTGTTCGTCTTCTCAATGGCCTTCTGGTACGCATCCATGTAGTCGTCCCAGAAGGCCCGCTCCTGGACGTCGTTGCTGCTGTACTTCCACAGCTTCGCCTCGTCATCAAGCCGGGCCAGCAACCGCTGCTTCTGTTCGTCGCGGCTGATGTTGAGCATGACCTTGACGATCTTGGTCCCGGCGCCCGCCTGCCTGGCTTCAAACTCGTTGATGGCGGTGTAACGGCGTTCGAGTTCTTCCGGGCTTGCCCAGCGGTGCACCCGGTGGATCAGGACGTCCTCGTAGTGCGAGCGGTCGAAAACGCCCACCATGCCGGCCGCCGGAACCTCCTTCTCGATCCGCCAGAGGAAGTCGTAGGACTTCTCCTCCGGTGTGGGCGCTTTGAAGGACTTCAGCTGCACTCCCTGCGGGTTCATCGTCCCCATAACGTGGTTGACGATTCCGCCCTTGCCGGCGGTGTCCATTGCCTGCAGGATCAGCAGGACCCGCTTGGTTCCGCCGAAGCGGGACTCGGCGAAGAGCTGCTCCTGCAGGTTGGTCAGCTTCCCGTCGAGCTCGGCCAGGAGCTCTGTGCCGTCAGATTTCGCCCCCGGATACCCGGGGGTGGAGTCCGGATCGGAGTCTTTGAGCTTGAAGCCTTTTCCGGCTTTCAGCAGGACCGAGGGTTTCCGTTCGAAAGTCACAGCGTCTGTCATGGGACCTCTTCCCGTTCGGGCAGCCTGTGCACGGGAGGGATGCCCGGCCGCACTGCTGCCCTCAGGCTAGTTCCCCTTGTACCTGCTCAGGAAGTCCGCCATGCGGCCGATTGCCTCTTCGATGTCCTTGACGAGCGGGAGCGTGACCATCCGGAAGTGGTCCGGACGGACCCAGTTGAAGGCGCGGCCGTGGGAAACCAGGATCTTCTGCTCGCGGAGCAGGTCCAGGACGAACTTCTCGTCATCGCGGATGTGGTAGACCTCGGGATCCAGCCGCGGGAACAGGTACAGCGCGCCGCGGGCCTGCTGGGTGCTGACACCCGGGATGGCGTTCAGCAGGTCGTAGGCCTTGTTCCGCTGCTCGAGGAGCCGTCCGCCGGGAAGGATGAGGTCGTTGATGCTCTGGTAGCCGCCGAGTGCGGTCTGGATGGCGTGCTGGGCCGGCACATTGGCGCAGAGGCGCATGTTCGCCAGCAGGCTGATGCCCTCAAGATAGTCCGCGGCGTTGTGTTTGGGCCCGGAAATGGCCATCCAGCCGGCCCGGTAGCCGCACACGCGGTAGGCCTTGGACAGCCCGCTGAAGGTCAGGCAAAGGACGTCGTCGCCGGTGAGGCTCGCCATGTTCACGTGGACGGCGTCCTCGTAGAGGATCTTTTCGTAGATCTCGTCGGCGAACAGGACCAGGCCGTGCTTTTCGGCGAGTGCGACGATCTTCTTGAGCGTCTCCTCCGGGTAGACGGCGCCGGTGGGGTTGTTCGGGTTGATGACCACGATGCCCTTGGTGCGGGGCGTGATCTTCGCTTCCATGTCCTCAAGGTCCGGCTGCCAGCCGGATTCCTCATCGCAGAGGTAGTGCACGGGCCGGCCGCTGGCCAAGGCCACCGAAGCGGTCCACAGCGGGTAGTCCGGAGTCGGGATGAGGACCTCGTCGCCGTCGTTCAGCAGCGCCATGAGCGACATCGTGATGAGCTCGCTGACGCCGTTGCCCAGGTAGATGTCATCGACGTGGATGTTCTGGATCCCGCGCGTCTGGTAATACTGCGAGACGGCGGTGCGGGCGGAGAAGATGCCCCGGGAATCGCTGTAGCCCTGGGCGTGCGGCAGGTGGCGGATCATGTCCACCAGGATGGCGTCCGGCGCTTCGAATCCGAACGGTGCCGGGTTTCCGATGTTCAGTTTGAGGATCCGGTGACCCTCCGCCTCCATCTGCTGGGCGGCCTGAAGAATCGGTCCACGGATGTCGTACAGGACATTATGG
>JBKKDK010000133.1:0-3916 GCA_046708245.1 Arthrobacter sp. | reverse complement strand
GAGCGCATCTGGTGGGGTTCCGGCTCGAACGCCACTGCCATCTGGGCGGCGAAGCTCGGCATGAACCTGCAGAGCTCCACGCTCAAGGACGACGAGAGCGGTAAGCCCT
This sequence comes from Arthrobacter sp., assembly GCA_046708245.1. Classification (GTDB taxonomy): domain Bacteria; phylum Actinomycetota; class Actinomycetes; order Actinomycetales; family Micrococcaceae; genus Arthrobacter. Next base: position 3,807 of record JBKKDK010000133.1, on the reverse strand, counting down.
TCCACGTCCAGCAGGCGGAGCAGATTCAGCTCTACCGGCAGGCATGGAAGGAGGCGGGCCACGAGCGGGAGCCGCGCGTCTCGGTAAGTCGCAGCATCTTCGCGCTGACAGACGAGCGCGACTGGCAATACTTCGGCCACGACCGCCGCAGCTCCGACCAAGTGGGCTACATCGACGAGAAAACGCGGGCGGTCTTTGGCCGGTCCTACGCGGGCGCCCCGGACGAGCTGGCCGCAAAGCTGTCCGAGGACGAAGCGATCGCCGCGGCTGACACCTTGTTGCTCACGGTCCCGAACCAGCTCGGTGTCGACTACAACGCCCACGTCATCGAGTCGATCCTGAAGCACGTGGCGCCGCAACTCGGCTGGCGCTAACCCCTCCCGGCATTCCCTAGGACTGAAGTTGTGTCCATTTTTAGCATTGCGGGTGCTTTAAACCGGGATGCAGCGCCCGCACTCCGCCGGGAGTGCCATGGTCCGCAATCGTCGGGCAGGCTCACCCTGTCAGACCGCGTGTGCTCGACGTATGGTCCAGTCATCCCAAGAGACGAACGCAGAATGGGCCGGGCACTCCTCACCTCTTGGTAGGTCAAACGTCGATCGACCCCGACTTCAGCCACGTCATGCGGTTCCAAGGAGCGGAGCAGGCTAAGCACAACTTTCGTCGTTGTCCGGATGCTGCGGACGTGTCCTATTGCTTCAGCGCCGCCCGGACAGCAGGCAGCACCTCGGTGGCCAGCATCACGATGGAATGCAGGGTCTTCGCCTGCGACAACCCGCCCAGGCCGATCTGGGCGAGGAATCGGGTATGGCCTAAGATCTCGTGCTCCCAAAGGATCTTGTCGACGATTTCGGCCGGGCTGCCAGCGAAAAGCGCACCGCGCGGGGCCGCCCAGGCCTCGAAGCCTGCGCGATCGAGCCGCCCGGCGCGCGGCATGTTCTGCTGGATGTATGAGGAATAGTGCGGGAAGAACGTGTCCTTCGCTCCCTGCGAGGTCTCCTCGACGTAAAAATGCGAGGTCACGCCGATCCGCCCCGGCATCTGGCCTGCCTGTGCCGCCGAGCTTCGATATAGTTCGGCCAGGGGTCCGAACCCCTCCGGGCGGCCGAGGATCGCCAGGTACAAAGGCAACCCAAGCCTTCCGGCACGCACCACAGAGGCAGGCGTCCCGCCGACCGCAGCCCAGATCGGCAGGTCGGCCTGGGCCGGGCGCGGCCAGATTCCCGCATCCGTCAGCGCGGGGCGGGTAGAACCGTTCCAGGTGACGGGGTTTTCGTCGCGGATCCGCAGCAGCAGCTCGAGCCGGTCCTCGAAGTACTCGTCGTACCGCTCCAGCGGCTGGCCGAAGAGCGGGAACGACTCCAGGTAGGCGCCGCGTCCTGCGGTGATTTCGGCGCGTCCGGCGCTGATGAGATCCAGCGTTGCGAAGTCCTCGAAGACCCGGACCGGATCGGCACTCGAGAGGACCGTGACGGTGCTGGTCAGGCGGATTCTCTTGGTCTGCGCGGCCGCTGCGGCCAGCAGGACCGGGGGTGAGGACACCGCGAAGTCCTGCCGGTGGTGCTCGCCGACGCCAAAGACGTCCAGCCCCGCCTCGTCGGCCACCCTCGCCCATTCAAGGATGTCGCGGATGCGCGCACCTGCATCCATCGGCTTCCCCTCCGCGTTGCGGGTGAGCTCGCCAAAGGTGAAAATGCCGATCTCAAAGGGGTTGGTGGCGCTCATGCGCGTGCTACCGCTTGAGAACCGACCTCGATGGCGAGGAAGTCGCGTACGTCGTCGAGCATGGGTGTGTTGATGCCGTGTGCCAGTCCTGGATATACCCGCTCAATCAGCGAGGTGTGCTGCGGGAGGTACTCGCTGCAGCGGGTGATCGCCGCGGGGGCGATGACCCGGTCGTCTGAGCCTCGGCCCCAGAACAGGGTTGGTCGACTGCCGCGCAGTGCCTCGTCGCCCGGCTGCGGTGCGCCCAGCACGAATCCGCCCAGCACTACGGGAGCCAGCACCCGTTCGGGCCGCGCCCGCAGCAGCTGGCTAGCCATGAGCCCTCCCTGCGAGAACCCAATGGGCACAATGCGGGTGCCGGGATCCACGTTTGCCTCGACCCAGGCCCAGATGGCGTCGGTTGCCTTCTCCACAGGACCGGCCGCCGGGTTTCCGGGCGTGGTGATCGAGAACCATGCCGCGCCGCCGTTGCCGAGCTCAATCGGTGCCCGCAGGGATGCCCACGGCAGGTTCAACCCAAGCGCGGAGCCCAGCGAGCCCAAGTCGTGCTCGTTGGAGCCGAAGCCATGCAGTAGGAGTGCGACCGAGTCTGGAACCGCATCGGCGGTCCAGCTTTGCGAGCGCACGTCGCGCAGTGTGGTGTTCATTCGAAGGGTCAGCTCCTTGGGTCAAGGGAATCCGGGATCCGGAGTGCGGCCCGTGGACCGCGGAAATCGGAGGACGGCATGGCACGAACGGTCGTCCGGCCAAAAGCACGGCAGCGGGCAGTTCACTGGGTTCGACGGTGGTCGCCCCCAGTGCGAGAGAACGGTGAGCGGTGTCAGAGCGGCTTAGGTCAAGGTCCACGAGCGTTTTGACAGGCCGTACCAGAACCCGTCGATGGCGGTTTTGGCGTGCAGGTCGCCGGACTCGTAGGCTGCCCCGAGCGCGACATACAGCGGGGCCCAGTGTTCGCTGCGGGGGTGCGCCTCGCGGGCTGCCGGGGCCTTGTGGAGGAAGTCCAGGATGGAGTCGACGTCGCCGCGCGCCATTGCTTCCTCGGCCCACTGATCGAATTCCCGGGACACCGACGGCGGTGTGCTGTCGGGTCCGCCGGCGGGGTTGAACCAGCGCAGATTGTGCGTGGTGAACCCGGAACCGACGATCAGCGTGCCGCGGTCGCGCAGCGGTGCCAGCGACTTGCCCAGATCGAACAGGCCCTGCGGATCAAGGGTGGGCATGGACATTTGCACGACTGGTACATCCGCGTCCGGGAACATCTCCTTGAGCGGCACGTAGGCGCCGTGGTCCAGGCCGCGGTTCTCGTCGCGTTCGACATGGTGGCCATGAGCGGCGACGAGCTTCTCCACCTCGGTGGCCAGCCCAGGGGCCTGCGGGGCGTCGTAAGTGACGTCGTAGTACTTCTGAGGGAAGCCGCCGAAGTCATAGACCAGGCCCGGGTTGCGCCCGGTGGCGCTGAGCGTCACCGGGGCGTTTTCCCAGTGCGCGGACACCATGAGGATGTCTTTGGGCTTGTTATAGGTGCCGGACCATTCGTTGAGTTCGCGGGTCCAGGTGGCGTCGTCGGCCAGCGGCGGCGCACCATGGCTGAGGAAGAGAACTGGAGGGCGGTCGAGGGTCGATGTCATGAAATCAGCCTATCCGGTTTTACTTGAAGGTTCAAGTTTATTTATTTATCCATTCGACCCACCGTCCGCCGCCGAAGAAAACTGCGCCAGGAAGGAGCACTGCACCCCAAGGGTGCAGGGCTCTAATGCTTGCGCGTAGTTATTCCGGAATTGGAAATCATCACACCTCGCACCTCCGCTCCCCCGGTCTACAGAAGCTTTCGAGACGGATGTGCCGGATACGGTTCACACCGCCACCGAGGGCGTGGCTAGGCTGGGTGCATGGCGACAGTTATTCTTGTGCGGCACGGCCGCACCACAGCCAATGCCACTGGACTGCTGGCCGGTCGGGCCGCCGGTGTCAGCCTGGACCAGATCGGGCGCGAGCAGGCGGTTTTGACCGGAGAGCGGCTCGCGGCCGTGCCCGTAGTTGGGGTGGTATCGAGCCCTCTCGAGCGTTGTCAGCAGACCGCCC
>JBKKDK010000132.1:0-5430 GCA_046708245.1 Arthrobacter sp. | reverse complement strand
CAGAGTGTAACAGTGACCATTCCAGCCCTCCGGTCCTACATCCGGACGTTCGCGGAACTACCTGTGGGCGTGGAGCCGCCCGGCTTCGAAGATAGAACCTTCCGAGAGATGGGTACACGATGAACGTGCTAGCGAAGCCCTCCTTCGTCTTCTTTCTAGGGAAGTTGGCTTCGGCAGCAGCACATGATTCAGGCGCTGTGTATCGCGCGTTTGCGTGCGTAGGCGCGTGCGGCGCGGACTCGGTCGCCGCACCGGGTTGAGCACCATTGCCGTCGCGCGTGTGTGCGGAGGAAGAATCGCTGGCACCCGTCCGCTTCGCAGGACGCGAGCACCGCTGCTTGGTCGCCGCTTAGCAGCGAGGCAGCATCATCGGCGATGACAGCCATGACGTGCTCTACGACCTGTGTCACGGGATGGCTGGCGCTACGGGTGAACCCCGCCGCCGGGTCGAACCGAAGCAGCAGCGCGCCGGGTGCACAGGTCAACGCACGATTAAGAGCATGCACGGCCGCAGTCGTGGGGACGTCCCCTGTGGTGTGCGCAGTGAAGAGATCGCGCAGATCTGCGCGCATCGCTGCGAGTCTGCCCTGGCAGTGCTCCTGCAACGAAGAATCAGATGCGATGAGGTCGCGTGCCGCTAGCCAAGCCGTAGCGGCCTCAGGGCTGCCCAGTTCGTCGTAGCGTTTGCCTCCGGGCAGTTCGCTTGCGCTGTTGACCAGCGCGAGGCAGGGATGCTCCTGGGCGCCTGGAACGGCTGCTGGCAGTGTTTCCGACATGATTCTCATGGTATCAGTTTCATTTAAGCGTGAGGCAGCTGCTACGCTCCAATCACGCCAAAAAGCATTTTTTTCCATGAGGAGTTTGTATGAAGTTCGGACCACCATCTGGCACGGCCCCGTTCACGCTGTCCGTGCTCTCCGCGGGCGGCACCGGAGTGGGGATGACCGCTGAGGAGGGGCTCGCGGGCACGATCTCGCTGGCACGGACGGCGGACCAGCGGGGTTATCACCGGTTCTGGATGTCTGAGCATCATGCGATGGGGGCGACCTCGGTGTCTTCACCGCCGTTGATGGTCGCCCGCCTCATCGCGGAGACGACGCGCATCCGCCTTGGCGCCGGAGGGGTAATGCTGCCCAACCACGCACCGTTGCTGATCGCCGAGCAGTTCGGGATGCTGGAGGCTCTGGCCCCGGGCCGGATCGATCTCGGGCTGGGACGTGCCCCAGGCACTGATGGGGCGACTGCTGCGGCTCTGCGTCGGGGCGCGGATGCCAACGACGGATTCCCGCAGCAGGTGCTCGAGTTGCTCGGGTTCGTGGGTGACGAGTTCCCTCCTGGACACCCGTACCGGAACGTCCACGCCGTGCCCGGCCCCTGGCAGGCAAGGGAAAACCGGGTGCCTGCGCCCTCGACCGCTCCTGAGGTATGGGTGCTGGGCTCCTCTCCGTACTCAGCACAGCTGGCCGGGCAGCTCGGCCGGCCGTATGCGTTCGCATTGCAGTTCGGCGATGCTGATATCGACACGGCCATGCGTCTCTACCGTGAGAGCTTCCAGCCCTCCGATGTGCTCGCCGAGCCGCACACCCTCGTGAGCGTGCCCGTGGCGATCAGCGACGACCCGGTTGAGGCGAAGTGGCAGGCGGCGACGTCGGCGATGGCGATGCTGCGCATGTTCAAGAGCGAGGGCTACCTGCTCCTGCCTCCGGACGAGGTTGAGGCGTACCCGGCCACAATCCAGGAGCGGCAGATATTCGACGCCTACACCAGCCGCAGTTTCCATGGCACCGCCGGCACTGTCGCTAACCGTCTCGAAGCCCTGCAAGAGCGTACCGGTGTCGATGAGGTGATGCTCGTCGTCGGCGGCCACTCGACAACCCTCGACCAGCGCGGGATCACCCTGATCGCCGATCACTACGCACTGCCCCACCTGGAGGCACCGCTTTTGGCCCGCGCGCAGTAGCACCCATACCAACATTGCAAACGTTCACACCAACCCCATTTAAGGAGAACCCCATGACCGCACCGCGCCGCGCCCTGATCGTCATCGACGCTCAACAGGAATACTTCGACGGACTGCTCCCGATTCAATACCCGGCCCGCGATGAATCCATCACCAGGATCAAGACCGCGATCAACACCGCCCAGCAAACTGGAACGCCGGTCGTGCTCGTCCAGCACGAGCTTCCGGCAGAAGCCCCGGTGTTCGGGTCCGGGTCGGTGACCTGGCAGAACCACCCCGAAGTAGCTGCCCACGAGGACGCGGCAGCCAAACGCATCGGCAAGCAGTTCTCCAGCATCTTCGCGGACACCGACCTCGAAGCCTGGTTGCGTGAACAGGGCATCGACACGATCACGCTCGTTGGCTACATGACAAACAACTGTGTGATCGCCTCCGCCGCGGCCGCCGAGCCCCTTGGCTTCACCGTCGAAGTCCTCGCAGACGCGACCGGAGCAATCGATCTCGCCAACGACGCCGGCACCGCGTCCGCACGCCAGGTCCACGAGACCCTCATGGCACTACTGCACTCGAACTGGGCCGCCGTCACCGACACCGGGACCTGGACCAAAGCACTGCGTACGGGCGCGCCGCTGACCAAGAGCGACCTCGTCACCTCGGCCGAACAAGGCCGCAGCACCCGGTAGAAAAACCCGAATACGCCCCCATGGGAGTGTCCGTTTAACGGTGGATCCACGGTTGGCATTTAGTTGATTCTTCCGTCGAAGCTGATGGCGAAGGCGTTCAGGGCCGGCTTCCATCGTGAGGCCCATCGTGCCCTGCCTTTGCCGGTGGGGTCCAGTGCCCGGGTGGCCAGGTACAGGCATTTCAGGGCTGCCTGCTCGGTGGGGAAATGGCCTCTGGCCCTCACCGCGCGCCGGTAGCGGGCGTTGAGGGATTCGATGGCGTTGGTGCTGCAGATGACCCGCCGGATTTCGACGTCGTAGTCCAGGAATGGAACGAACTCGGTCCAGGCGTTCTCCCACAGCCGGGTGATGGCCGGGTACTGCCGGCCCCACTTGCCCGAGAACTCCACGAAGCGTTCCTTCGCCGCGGCCTCTGACGGCGCCGTGTAGACCGGGCGCAGATCCCGGGACATGGCGGCCCAGTACTGCCGGGCTGCGTGGCGGAAGGTGTTGCGGATCAGGTGCACGATGCAGGTCTGGACTACGGCCCGCTCCCACACCGTGGTGATGGCCTCGGGCAAGCCCTTGAGCCCGTCGCAGACGGTGATGCAGACGTCCTCGACGCCCCGGTTCTTGATTTCGGTTAGCACCGAGAGCCAGAACTTCGCCCCTTCGCCGCCGTCTCCGGCCCAGAGCCCGAGGATGTCGCGTTCGCCGTTGACGCTGACGCCGATCGCGACATAGACCGGCCGGTTGGTGACCTGGCCGTCGCGGACCTTTACGTGGATAGCGTCAATGAACACCACCGGAAAGACGCGGTCCAGGGGCCGGTTCTGCCACTCGGTCATCTCGCCGATGACCTTTTCGGTGATCCTCGAGATGGTGCCTTTCGAGACTGTGGCGCCGAAAACCTCGGCGAAGTGGGCCGCGATTTCCCCGGTCGTGAGCCCTTTCGCGCTCAGCGACAACACGATCTCGTCGACTCCCGTCAGCCGGCGCTGCCGCTTCTTCACGATCTGCGGGTCGAACGTCGACCCGGTGTCCCGGGGCACGTCGATCTCCACCGGCCCGATTTCGGTCAGCACCGTCTTGGTGCGCGTGCCGTTGCGGGAGTTCCCGCTGCCGCGCCCGGACACGTCGTGTTTACCGTAGCCGAGGTGTTCCTCCATTTCCGCTTCCAAGGCGGTCTCCAGGACGTTTTTCGTGAGCCGGTTCAACAGCCCGTCCGGGCCGACGAGCTCGATGCCCTGCTCTTTGGCCTGGGCCAGGAGCTGCTGCGCTAACTCTTGCTGATCCACTTCAGTCGCCATGGGATCCATGGTTCCGCTCATGATCGGTCCTCCCCGCCAGGCACCGCCCGGCGTGTCAGGCCAACCCCGGATCCACCGTTATTTGGACACCCCCTCCTGGGGGTGTTAACCCAGCTCGGGGCAGTAGATGCTCAGCGCCAGCTTCTCGATTTCCGCCCAGGGGCCCTGTAGCGGGGGCGTGTGCCCGTCGAAACGCCGCTGGCAGGCAGCTGCGGCCTGGCCGTACCAGGCCTCGGATTGTTCGGCGGGGACGTGGGAACTCAGACCCGAGCCGTCCATCTTTTCGTGGAACAGGGCTTCCTTTTCGGCGGAATGCCACTGTCTGGCCAGTTCGATGATTTTCTCGGAGTCCCCGGCGGTCGTCTTGGCGTGGTCACCGGTGAAGTGGGCCTTACCTCCGATCGAGGGGGCCGGATCGGCAGCCGGCGCTTCGGGCTGTGCCGTGGGCTCCACCCCGGCCGGGCCCGCGGATTGGGTCTCTGCCGTTCCCTGCGGCGGGGTTGAGGCCGTCGAGGTTGTCGCCGGCGCCGGGCTTGTCGGCGTTGGGGAGGTGCTCTGGGACGGCCCCGCGGTGCAGCCGGTGAGCCCTAATAGACTAACCAGTGCTGCAGCAGTGAGTAGTGAGACTTTCATGGTTGTTTCCCCGCATCGTTGATCAGAAATGGTGTGTTGTGGCAGTCCCGCCTTGGCAGTTTTCGGGTGAGGGTCCGCCACCGGATTTTCGTACCCGGCAGGGCGGGTGCTAGCCGGCCACTTGGATGCCGGCGGAGGTTTTGGAGGCGGTGCTGTATCCGGTCTTGGTGCCGGTGACCTTGACGGTGAGGGTCCGTCCCGCATCGCCGGTGCGGACCTTGTAGGTGGCGGCGCTGGCGTCGCTGATCAGGACGTTCGAGCGGTACCACTTGTAGGTCAGGGTCACCGGGGCCGGGCCCCACGCCCCGGGTACCGCGGTGAGGGTTGAGTAGACCTTCGCGGTGCCGGTGATGGTGGGCACCGGGGCGGTGAGCGTGCCCTTGGCGATGCTGGCGGTGCCGGCGGACGTCTTGGTCGCGGTGTTGTAGCCGCTCTTGGTGCCGGTGACCTTCACCGTAATGGTTTTCCCCGCATCACCGGAGCGAAGCTTGTAGGTCGCGGCGCTGGCATCGCTGATCGCAGTGCCCGACCGGTACCACTTGTAGGACAGGGTCACCGGCGCCGGGCCCCACGCCCCGGGCACGGCGGTCAAGGTGGACCCGACCTTCCGGGTGCCGGTGATCGTGGGCGTGGGTGCGGACAGGGTGCCCTTAGCGATGGGGGCGGTGCCCGCGGACGTCTTGGACGCCGGCGGGTAACCGGTCTTCGAACCGGTGACCTTCACGGTGATGGTTTTGCCCGCATCTCCGGAGCGTAGCTTGTAGGTGGCGGCGCTGGCGTCGCTGATCGCGGTGCCCGATCGGTACCACTTGTAGGACAGGGTCACCGGCGCCGGGCCCCAGGTCCCGGGCACGGCGGTCAGGGT
>JBKKDK010000131.1:0-8076 GCA_046708245.1 Arthrobacter sp. | reverse complement strand
TTTCCGGGCCCGGTCTGCCGCCACGGGTACAGTAAATCCATGTTCAGCAACCCGGTCCCGCCGTTTCCGGACCCGTCCGGAAGCCTTACCCACAATCCTGCGGCATATCCTGCGGGGCAGCTCCCTCGCCTGGCGCAACTCCTCGCCCGCGCCCACGTGGTTAGCCTGCCGATGCGGGTGAAATTCCGCGGCATCCTGCAGCGCGAGGCCCTGCTCCTGCGCGGGCCGCTGGGCTGGGGCGAATTCTGCCCGTTCCCCGAATACGGCGATCCGGAGGCTTCCCGCTGGCTCGCCTCCGGAATCGAGGCCGGCTGGCACGGATTCCCCGAGCCGCTGCGAACCAGCATCCCGGTCAACGCCACCGTCCCCGCAGTCACGGCGGACGAGGTCCCGGACATCCTGGCAAGATTCGGCCGGGTGGACGCCGTCAAGGTCAAGGTCGCCGAGCGCGGCCAGGACCTGGAAGACGACATGTCCCGGGTCGCCGCGGTCCGGGCAGCGCTGCCGGAGGCCGCCATCCGGGTGGACGCAAACGGCGGTTGGGACGTCCCCGCGGCGGTTGCGGCGCTGACCCGGCTCGCCGGCGTCGGGCTCGAGTACGCCGAACAGCCGGTGCCGGACATCGCCGGCCTGGCCGAAGTACGACGCCGGCTCCGGGCAGCCGGCGTCCCCCTGCTCATCGCCGCGGACGAGAGTGTCCGCAAGGAGGAGGACCCGCTCAAGGTGGCACGGGCCGGCGCCGCGGACCTGATCGTGGTGAAGGTGGCGCCCCTCGGCGGAGTGCGCCGGGCCCTGGACATCGTGGCGCAGACCGGGCTTCCCGCCGTCGTCAGCTCCGCCCTGGACACGTCGGTGGGAATCCGCGCGGGTCTGGCGCTCGCGGCCGCCCTGCCGGACCTGCCGTACGCCTGCGGGCTCGGGACTGTGTCCCTGCTCGCCGCCGACGTCACCCGGGACCCGCTGGTGCCCGACGGCGGCGCGATCCGGCTCCGCGACGTCGCCGCGGCCCCGGACCTGCTGGCCGAGTATGCCGCCGCTCCGGAACGCCGTGACTGGTGGCTGGAGCGGCTGCGCAGGGTCTACGCCGTACTGGCGACGAAACGCCCCTGAGACCAGGGTCCGCCGGGAGGGGCTCCTGAACCCCATGCATTCACCGGGTCTTCATCTGGGATACGTCTCTCGGTAGCCTATGGCTGGCAAGGTGGCCGGGACCGCACTCACTCCCATGGAAGGTCTCTCCATGTCTGTCATCCCCGGACGCAAACTCTCGCTGCTCCCCATGCTCGGCCTCACCAAAGGCAAACGCAGCCCCGTCACGTGCGCGCTGAAGTGCGACAACGCCTGCTCGGGCGAAGTCTGCAACACCAGCTCCAACGACTACTTCCGTGACATCGCCTCCGCCACGATGTCCCGCCGCGCCGCACTGGGGTTCGGCGCCGCCGGTGCCCTCGCCGTCGCCCTCGGGTCGCTGGGATCCGCCGAACGCGCCGTGGCCGACGGCGGACCGGGCCTCGCGGCCGCCGCCAAGAACGGCTTCGGCCAGTCCAAGCTCACGTTCACGGCCATCGCCCCGGTGAACGCCGCCGTCGACGCCTTCACTGTGCCGCAGGGCTTCCGCTGGCAGCCCGTCATCCGGTGGGGTGACCCGATCTTCCACGACGCCCCGGACTTTGACCTGGGCAACCAGACCGCCGCCGCGCAGGCACGGCAGTTCGGCTACAACAACGACTACACGGACATCCTTGAGATTCCCGGCAGCAAGGGCCGCCGCGCCGTGCTCTTCGCCAACCACGAATACACCAACGAGGCCATCATGTTCCCGGCCACGATGCCCGCCGCCGAGGTCCGGGCCGTTGCCGCCGCCGCGCACGGACTCTCAGTCGTGGAGCTGGAGCGCGCGAACAAGAACACACCCTGGAGCTACGTCAAGGGAGCCGGCCTCAACCGGCGCTACCTCAACGACACCGTGTACGAACTGACCGGCCCGGCGGCCGGCTCCGCCCTGGTCCGCACCCTCGCCGATCCCTCCGGACGCAGCATCCGCGGAACCCTCGGCAACTGTGCCGGCGGCACCACCCCCTGGGGCACCATCCTCTCCGGCGAGGAGAACTTTAACGGCTACTTCGTCTCGCCCGGCACCTCGGCCGCGGACAAGCGCTACGGGCTCACCAACAAGCCCACCGCGCGGCAGTGGGAACTCGAAGACCCTCGGTTCAACACCAACAACCCCGGCTATGAGAACGAGGCGAACCGGTTCGGCTGGATCGTGGAAGTGGACCCCTTCGACCCGACCTCCACGCCCCGGAAGCACTCCGCGCTCGGCCGGTTCAAGCACGAAGGCGCCAACGTGATTGTGGCCAAGTCCGGCCACGTGGTGGCCTACTCGGGCGACGACGAACGCTTCGACTACCTCTACAAGTTCGTCTCCAAGAACAAGTACCGGGAAGGCGACCGCGCCCACAACATGACCCTGCTCTCGGAGGGCAACCTGTACGTGGCCAAGTTCCAGGGCAGCTCCCCGGCACTCCAGCTCGACGGCACCGGCACGGTGCCCGCCGACGGCAGCTTCGACGGCACCGGGCAGTGGCTGCCGCTGGTGGTGGACGGCGCGTCCGCGGTGGCGGGAATGTCGGTGGAGGAAGTCCTTGTGTACACGCGCCTGGCCGCGGACAAGGTCGGACCCACCAAGATGGACCGCTGCGAGGACGTGGAACCGAGCCTGCACACAGGTAAGGTCTACGTTGCCTGCACCAACAACTCGGACCGCGGCAGCTTCGGCAAGGAGGGCGCCACCGAGGTCAACCCGCGCAACAACAACCGCGACGGCCACATCGTCGAAATCACCGAGACCGGAGACCAGACGTCCACGTCCTTCACCTGGAACCTCCTGATGGTGTGCGGCGATCCGTCCCAGGGCGATGTCACCTACTTCTCCGGCTTCCCGGTGGACCAGGTCTCGCCCATCTCCTGCCCGGACAACCTCGCGTTCGACTCCGTCGGCAACCTCTGGATCTCCACCGACGGCGCCCCGTCCGGCATCGGCAAGGCGGACGGGCTGTTCAAGGTCACCCTGGACGGCGCCGAGCGCGGCCGGGTGGAGCAGTTCCTCGCCGTCCCGCGCGACGGTGAAACCTGCGGGCCCATCATCCGCGACGAAGAGCGCACGGTGTTCGTCTCCGTACAGCACCCGGGAGAAAACGGCTCGTTCGACGCGCAGCTGTCGCTCTTCCCGGACTACGTGGCGCCCGGCACGGCACCCGCGCCGGGCCAGGCCCGCGCCCCGCGGCCGTCCGTGGTGCAGGTGTTCCGCATCGACGCGTAGCCGGACCCGGCAGGGGCAGGCCCCGCCCGGCGTCGTTCCCCCCCCTCCCGCCCCGCGGGGGGCGGCGGGGGACGCTCGGGGCCTGGGGGGAACGGCGAAATTGAACAGTGTGAATAATCCGGCCGAAATGGTTGTCCCCAGAGTCCAGGCAGCGATTGCCAACGCGTTCGGCGAGGAGTACCGCGGAACCGACCCGGTGGTACGGCCCTCGCAGTTCGCGGACATCCAGATCAACGCCGCGATGGCCCTGGCCAAAAAAGTCGGCATGCCGCCGCGGGACGCCGCTGCCAGGATCGTCGAGGCCCTTGACCTGGACGGCATCTGCACCGGCGTCGAGATCTCCGGTCCAGGCTTCATCAACCTCACGTTCGACGGCGCCTGGATCGAGGAGCTGCTCAACGACGAGGCAACCCTGGCCACGCGTGCAGGCAACGCCGCTGCAGGCACCGCCGGACCCGCCGCGGACCGCCGGCGCGTCGTCGTCGACTACTCCTCCCCGAACGTCGCGAAGGAAATGCACGTCGGGCACCTCCGCACCACGGTTGTGGGCGACAGCCTCGTCAAGGTGCTCGAGGCGCTGGGTCACACCGTGATCCGGCAAAACCACATCGGCGACTGGGGCACGCCGTTCGGCATGCTGATCGAGCACTGGCTGGAGATCGGTGAGGACTCGCCCGAGGCTGCGCTGCTGGTCGATGACCCCAGTGCCTTCTACCAGGCGGCCCGGGCCAAGTTCGACGCCTCCGCCACGGACGAGGACGGCTTCGCCACCCGGGCCCGGCTCCGCGTGGTGGCACTTCAGGGCGGGGACGAGGCGACATTCGCCGTCTGGCAGCGGCTGGTGGCCCAGTCAAAGCGCTACTTCAACGCCATCTACGCCAAGCTCGGCATCAGCCTGACCGATGACCACATCGCCGGCGAAAGCTCCTACGACGCCCATCTGGCACAGCTGTGCCAGGAACTGGAGGACCTCGGCATCGCGCGGGTCAGCGACGGCGCCCTCTGCACCTTCCCCGCCGGTTTCACGGGCCGTGACGGCCTGCCGCTGCCGCTCATCATCCGCAAGTCCGACGGCGGCTACGGCTACGGCACCACCGACCTCGCCACCATCCGCTACCGGGTCCGCGAGCTGGACGCCGACCGTATCCTCTATGTCGTGGGCGCGCCGCAAAACGTCCACCTGCGTATGGTCATGGCCTCGGCGCGCGACGCCGGCTGGCTGCCGGACACCGTGGAGGCGGCACACGTGCAGATCGGCAACGTGCTGGGGGAGGACGGGAAGATCCTGAAGTCCCGCTCGGGCGCGCCGGTAAAGCTCATGGCGCTCCTGGACGAAGCCGTGGACCGGGCGCGGGCCGTGATCGACGCCAGCCGCCCGGAGCTCACCGACGCCGAGCGCGCCCTCACCGCCCGGCAGGTCGGGATCGGCGCCGTCAAATACGCGGACCTTTCGGTCGGACACGACACCGAATACGTCTTTGACTTCGACCGGATGCTCGCCCTGAGCGGCAACACCGGACCCTATGTCCAGTACGCCGCCGCAAGGATCCGCTCGATCCTGCGCAAGGCCGGCGTGCTGGAACGCCACCTCGAAACCGGCGCTGCCGGCGCCGGGACCGACGCCGGGCTGCCGGCGAGGGCGATCGCCGTCGTCGAGCCCGCTGAACGTGCACTAGCCCTGCACCTCCTGGAGTACGGCGCCACGCTGGACCGGGTGGGCGAGCTGCTCGAGCCGCACCGGCTGTGCACATACCTGTTCGAGCTCGCCCAGCTGTTCACCGCCTTCTACGACCAGTGCCCGGTGCTGAAGGCCGAGGAGTCCGTCCGGGAATCGCGGCTCACCCTGTGCGCCCTGGTGCTCCGCCGGCTCTCCGGCGGCCTCGAGCTGCTGGGCATCGAGACGCCGGAGAACATGTGAATCCGGCGGACGGGCTGAGCGCCCTCGACTCCGCACGGATTGCCGTCACCGCCCTCCTGCTGGCCAACGTGCGCTACGTGGTGGTGTCGCCCGGCTCACGCTCGGCGCCCATGGCCTACGCCCTCGCCGAGGCCGACGCCGCCGGACGGGTGGAGCTGCTGGTCCGGATCGACGAACGCGATGCCGGCTTCACGGCCCTCGGCCTGGCCCTGGCAACAGGGGCGCCGGCGGCAGTGCTCACCACGTCCGGGACCGCGGTGGGGAACCTCCTGCCGGCGGTCATGGAGGCCAACCACGCCGCCGTGCCCCTTGTTGTCATCTCCGCCGACCGGCCCCAGGAACTCCACGGGACCGGTGCCAACCAGACCACGGCGCAGCTGGACCTGTTCGGTGACCACGTGCGCTTCGCCGCCGATATCCCTGCCGGCAGCGACCCGCGCCGTGCCGTGGAAACCGCGTTGAGCGCAGCTACCGGCGCTTTCGAGGACACCCCGCCCGGTCCGGTCCAGCTCAACCTGGCATTCCGCGACCCCTTGGTCCCGGGCCCGGGCGAGCGGCTGCCCGCCGAGTCCGGCCGGCGGGTGTACCGGACTGCCCGGGGGCCCCTGGCCCTGGACTTCCCGCCGGCCGATTCCGGCCTCCCGCCGCGCCGCACGGTGGTGCTGGCCGGGCACGACGCCGGACCGGTCGCCGAGGCCTTTGCCCGCGCCCACGGCCTGCCGCTGCTGGCCGAACCGTCCTCCAATGCCCGCTTCGGACCGAACGCGGTGGGCCCCTACCGGCTGCTGCTGGACCACTTCGGGCCGGAATCCCCGCAGCCGATCGAACGTGTGGTGTTGTTCGGCCGGCCCACGCTGTCCCGTCCGGTCAGCGCCCTGCTGGCCCGCGCCGACGTCCCCTCCGCGCTGTATTCGCCGGTTCCCGTCGCCTGGTACGAACCCGGGCGGCGCACCGAATTGCCGCTGGACAACCTGGCGGACCTGGCCGATTTCGCCGGCCGCGGCCCTGCGCCCTGGCTCGACGCCTGGCTCCTGGCCGGAGCCGCCGCCCAGCACATTGTCGACTCCCACCTGGCCGGATCTGCCGCGGCCACCGGTCCGTCCGTGGGCGCCCAGGTCTGGAACCACTCGCGCGGCCAGCTGGTGCTCGGCTCCTCCAACGGCATCCGCGACGTCGACCTCGCCGGCGGGCCCACCCCGGAGCCGCAGGCCACCGTGTTCGCCAACCGCGGCCTGTCCGGCATTGACGGAACCCTCGCCACGGCCACCGGCATCGCCGTCGGAGGCCGGCAGGAAACCACGGTATTGCTGGGCGACGTCACCTTCCTGCACGACGCCGGCGGGCTCCTCCTCGGCGCCGGGGAGGCCGAACCCACACTGCGGATCGTGGTGCTGAACGACGCCGGGGGTGCCATCTTCGGGCTCCTGGAACACGGGGCCATCGACGCCTCGGGCCGCTACGGGAACGCCGTCGAACGCCTCTTCGGAACCCCGCACAACGTGGACCTGGCCGCCCTCGCCGCGGCGTACGGCGTCACGCACCGCCTGGTGCGCACAACGGCGGACCTCGCCGGGGCCCTCGCCGAGCCGTGGGAGGGCCGCAGCATCATCGAGGTCCGCACGGACCGGCACGGCCTGCACGAGCTGCACGTGCGCATCAGGGCCGCCGTGGGCGCGGCCGTAGCGGGCGTGCTCGCCGCGGAGTAGCGACGCGCCCCCTGCCCGGCGACGCGCAAAATACCCCTCGACGCCGGAATACCCGCCGCGTGCGGTAATTTGCGCGCCGCAGCACCAAATGCGCGTCGAAGTTCTCCACATGGGGGCGGCACGGGATGGTGCCGGGTGCCAGGGGCTGCGATCTTCGTTCCATGACCGAGCTGCCCCGACTCATCCTGGCCCGCGAGCACCTGCACCAGGGGCTCACGCCCAAGGAGCTCGCCCGGAGGTGCAAATCGGGCGCGCTCGTCCGGCTCCGCCACGGGGTGTACGTAGACGGGCCGTCCTGGCAGGCGCTGCAGCCCTGGGAGCAGTACCGGGTCAGGGTCAGCGCCGCCGCGGAAACGTTCGTTGCGCCCACCGTGTTCGCCAGGCACTCCGCCGCCTCTGTGTGGGGCATTCCGACCATCGGAGCCCGCCACCGCGTGCACGCCCTTACCCTGCAGAACGACGGCGGCCGCTCGCGGGCGGGCGTGCAGCGGCACTACGCTCCGGCGGCCGGGCTGAAAGTGGTCCGGCGCGACGGGCTGCTCATCACCGGGAGAGTGCGGACGGTGCTTGACCTGGCCGCGTTCACGCCGCTTGCCGAGGCCGTGGTTCCCCTGGACCACGTGCTCCGGCCGGATGCCGCGCAGAACCTGGCCGCGGTGAGCAAAGAGACGCTCCTCGCGGGGATCGACGGCAACTACACCGCCGCGGCCGCAAGGCGGATCCCGGCGGTTGTGGAATTTGCGGACCCCCGGTCTGGCTCTGCCGGGGAGTCGTACGGCCGGGCACTCATGCGCGCTGCAGGCTTCGAACCGCCCGAGCTCCAACGCGAAATCCGGGACCCTGCTGGGCTGGTGGGCTACGCCGACTACTACTGGGACGGTGCCAGGCTGGCCGGCGAGTTCGACGGCATCGGGAAATACCTGAAGCCCGAGTACCTGCAGGGCCGGACCACGTCGCAGGCCGTTGTGGACGAGAAATTCAGGGAGGACCGGATCCGGGCGGCGGGAATCGGGGTGGTCCGCTGGGTCTGGGCCGACATGTCGGCGGCCGGGCAGCTGGAACGGAAGCTGGCAGCGGCCGGCGTGCCCCGGCGTCGGGCCCGCTCCGCGCGGTGGCCCTGAGTGCCGGGC
>JBKKDK010000130.1:0-3624 GCA_046708245.1 Arthrobacter sp. | reverse complement strand
CTTCTACACCGCGCAGTCCATCTACAACCGCACGTTCGAAACCATCCCGCTGCTGCTTGTGGCCGTGATCTGGTATTTGGTGCTGACCACGCTGCTCAACATCGGCCAGTCCTTTATTGAACGGCACTACTCCCGCAGTTCCAAGCGGGACGAACCGGGGTTCTTCCAGTTCGTGACCGGCGGTTTCAAGCGTCCGGCAAAGCCCGCAGCCGCCGGCGCCCCGGCCGGCGCCCCGGCCGGAAGCGTCCAGGCTCCCGTAAAAGACAATGGAGAAATACTGTGAGCGAGACAGTTATAGCGCCCCACGAAACAGCTGCCCCGGCCAACGGCCCCGTCCTCGTCGCGAAGGGTGTGCGGAAAAGCTTCGGCCACACCGAAGTCCTGTCCGGCATCGACCTGGAAGTCACCCAGGGTGAAACCGTCGTCATCCTTGGCCCGTCCGGTTCCGGCAAGTCCACGTTCCTGCGCTGCATCAACCTCCTGGAGGACCTGAACGGCGGCCGGATCCTGGTGGACGGGAAAGACGTCGGCTTTGAGGTCAAGCACGGCCGGCTCCATGAACTGGCCCCCAGCCAGGTGGCCCGCCGTCGCCAGGACATCGGCATGGTGTTCCAGCAGTTCAACCTCTTCGCCCACATGACCGTCCTGCAAAACATCATCGAAGCCCCCGTGGGCATCAAGAAGGAATCCCGGGCCGAGGCGACAGCGCGGGCACGGAAACTGCTGGCCCAGGTCAACCTGGCGGGCAAGGAAGACGCCTACCCCCGCCAGCTTTCCGGCGGCCAGCAGCAGCGTGTGGCCATCGCCCGCGCCCTGGCGATGCGCCCCAAGCTCATGCTGTTCGATGAGCCAACCTCCGCCCTGGACCCGGAACTGGTGGGCGAGGTCCTCGCCACCATGCGCGAACTCTCGGCCACCGGCCTGACCATGGTGGTGGTCACGCACGAGATCAGCTTTGCCCGCGAGGCAGCTGACCGCGTGGTCTTTATGGACGGCGGCGTGGTGGTCGAACAGGGCACCCCTGAGCAGGTCATCGGCAACCCGCAGCACGAACGGACGCGCAGCTTCCTGGCGCGCTTCCTCTAGACCGATGAGCGTCAACATCAGACCGGAGAACATCCTCATGACCAGCACCATTGCTACCCCCACGCCCACGGATGTCATCGGAGCGGCGCTCGGGACAGATACCTCGCTGTCCGGCGACCTGGCTGCGTTCCGGCGGGAGATGCACGCCGATCCCGAGCTGGGACTGGAACTGCCACGCACCCAAGGCAGGGTGCTCGAAGCCCTGCGCGGCCTGGACCTGGAGATCACCCTCGGCAAGAACTCCACCTCGGTGGTCGCCGTGCTCCGCGGCGGACTGCCCGCCGCAGCCGGCACCGCCACGCCGTCAGTTCTCCTGCGCGGCGACATGGACGGACTTCCCATCACGGAGAAAACTGGCGTGGCCTTCGCTTCCACCAACGGGGCCATGCACGCCTGCGGCCACGACCTCCACACCGCGGGGCTCATCGGCGCCGCAAAACTCCTGCATGCCGTCAGGGACCAGCTCCCCGGCGATGTCATCTTTATGTTCCAGCCGGGCGAGGAAGGCCACGGCGGCGCCGAGATCATGATCGCCGAAGGCGTCCTCGACGCCGCAGGGCCCCGGCCCATCGCGGCCTACGGGGTCCACATGGCCTCCGACGCCCCGGCTGGGCTGTTCACCACCCGCCCGGGGTCGTACATGGCGGCCATGGGCGAACTGCAGGTGGAAGTTCTGGGTCGGGGAGGACACGGATCGCGCCCCTTCCAGACGCTCGATCCCGTGCAGGTCGCTGCCGAGATGGTGGGGGCCTTGCAGACCTTCGTGACGCGCCGGTTCAACGTGTTCGACCCCGTCATTCTCACTGTCGGCAAGTTCCAGGGCGGGACGGCGGCCAACATCATTCCCGATACGGCGTCGTTCACGGCGGGAGTGCGGTCCTTCAGTCCGGCCGTGGGAAAGCGCCTGCAGACCGAACTTCCGGACATGCTGCGCCGGCTGGCCGAGGCACACCAGCTCACCGCGGACGTTTCGTTCACGCCCAAACTGCCTGCCACCATCAATGACACCGCCGAAGCGATGTTCTGGGAGCAAACGGCCACCTCGCTCTACGGGCAGGACCGTTTTGAACTCCTGGCCAACCCGAAGGCAGGCTCTGAGGACTTCTCCTGCGTCCTCCTGCAGGTCCCGGGGGCTTTCGGGCATCTGGGCGCCGGCTCCCCTGACATGGACCCGAACGACTGGGCGCCCATCCACTCGGCCCGGGCCATCTTTGATGACAGTGTGCTGCCGGACCAGGCGCGCTTCCTGGCGACCCTGGCCTTCAACAGGCTACGCACCGCAGTGTGAGCGGGGCGGGGGCGGTAAACCGTCGCGGCCTGGCCCTGAATACGCAGATCATGCTGACCCAGGCCTCGTCCGTTGGGGTCAGGCTCATGGTCAGCTACCGGGCCCTGGATGCGGGCACGGATCCGCTGTTCCTCGGCATGCTGGCAGCATCGTTTGCCGTTCCTGCCCTCTGCACTGCCTTGCCGGCCGGGCGGTTGGCCGACCGAGTCGGCGGCTCCGCCGTCACCCTCGCGGGCCTGCTGATTGCCGCCCTGGGCATCGCGGCCATGTTGCTTCTCCCCGGGAAGGGGCCGCTGCTTGCCTGCAGTGCCACTGTGGGCCTCGGTCATTTGTTGGCAATGGTGGGGCAGCAGGCGTCAGTGGCCCACGCCACCGCGGCAACGGGCAGCGACAACGCCTTCGGCACCCTGGCGGCGGCGGCGTCGTTGGGCCAGCTTGTGGGGCCGCTCGCAGCAACGTGGGTCGCATCGCTGACGCAAACCGGCCAAGGCCCCAATCCTGATACGTCGGCGGGTTTGGTCCTGTGCCTCTCTTTGTCCGTCCTGGCCATGCCGGTGTACCTCTGGATGCGCCGCTCGGACCGGGCGTTGGCCAGGAACCGGCTGCCCAATGGTCACGTGTCGGCCGACATGCGCGTGCTGGTCTCGAGCCGCGGCCTATGGCGGCTGCTGGCCGTCAGCGGGGCCGTTTTGGTGACCGTCGACCTGATGTACGCGTTTGTGCCGATGTGGGCGATCGAGCAGAACATCAGCGCGGCCGCGGTCGGCGCCCTGCTGGCGTTGCGGGCCGCCGTGTCGGTGGTCAGCCGGGTGGGGCTCGGCCGGTTGACCCGCCGGTTCGGCCGGAAACCCCTGCTTATTGTCTCCATCGCCGCAGCAGCCACCTCGCTGCTCGCGCTGCCCATGGTGGGAATCTTAGGGGCAGCGGTGGCGATGATTGGACTGGGCCTCGGGCTGGGCATTCCGCAGCCGCTCACCATGTCCTGGGTGGTCTCCCTGACCAAGCCCTCCCTGCACGGTGCCGCCCTCGGACTGCGGATGACCGTCAACCAACTGGCCCAGATCAGTCTGCCCCTCGGAGTCGGGGCCGTGGCCGTGGCCGCTCCGCTGGGCGTGGTCGGCATTTTCTGGGCCAACGCCGCCCTTCTGGCCGGGGCAATCGCGATTGTGCTTGGGTCGGAAAACGGGCGTGATCCCCAGGCCGGCGAAGCGGAGCCATAGGGCCGTCGGTTAGTTCACTTTGAGTACGAC
>JBKKDK010000129.1:0-8096 GCA_046708245.1 Arthrobacter sp. | reverse complement strand
CAACCGGAACCGATTCCCGGGCCAGCTTGATCCCGGAGGGGAAGGCGCTGACCACGGCGCCCTTGAGGTAGGGGGCGGGCCCGCCCAGCAGTGCGCTGGTCATGGCCTTGACGGTCTTCTTCTTGATAAACCAGCGGACATCCGGGACGGCGTAGGTGAAGGTGGGGTCGTAGAAGTAGATCGGATAGGCGCCGTAGATGACCTTGAAGGTCTCTTCCGGGATGGCCGTGCCGTCCGGGAGTTCGGCGATCCGCCATTCGCCGTCCACCTGGGTGAGGGTGGCGGGAATGTTCTCCTTGGTGCCGGGCGGAAGCTGGGTGGCCACGCCGTCGGCATCGACGGAGTAGGCCACCTCCAGCTCGTAGTTGAACACGTTTTCGACGCCGGTGCGCACCACGCGGGCGGAACGGAAGACGAGCGCCCGCTGGTCCGGTTTCCACGTCACGGAGGAGGCCTGGGTGAGGTATTGCCGGGCGACGGCGTAATCGTCCTCGTAGCCGCTGCCCGCGAGGTAGAAGTCCTCGATCACGGCCTCCGGTGCCGCGCCGGTGCGGGGCGCGGAGGGGAAGAAGACAGGGGCGTTGTTGGGGTTTCCGGCGCTCTCGTCCGTGCTCTTGCCGACCGGACCGGACCGCGGGATCTGGGCGCAGGACGTCAGCAGGAGCAAGAGGACGGCAAGTACGGCCGCGGCTGCGGCCGTGAACTTCCCCGACGGACCCCTCATGACTCCTCCTTCATGCCGGTGTTCCCGGCATCCGCGGGGCCGGCGCCGGCGGTCCCCGTCACCGGGACTGGACTTTCCCTGGCGGTGTTTTCCCTGACGGTGTTTTCCCTGGCGGGGGATGGTCCCAGCAGCAGCATGGTCCGTTCGGGCCCGGAACCGGGCAGTCCGACGTCGGCCGGTTCCAGCTGCAGCGGGGACCGTGTGATGGTTTCGCCCTGGCGCAAGGGAAGGGTGAGCCGGAAATTGGACCCGTTGTCCGGCTTGCCCCACGCCTGGAGCCAGCCATTGTGGAGCTTGGTGTCCTCCGCAGCGATGGAAAGGCCGAGGCCGCTGCCTCCGGTGGTCCGGGCCCGGGCGGGGTCGGCGCGCCAGAACCGGTCGAAGACCCGTGCCGCTTGCGCCGCGCTCATGCCGATGCCGTGGTCGCGGACGGCCACGGCCACAGAAGTGCCATTGGCCGCCACGGAAACGTTCACCGGCAGGCCCTCGCCGTGCTCCAGGGCGTTCAGGATGAGGTTGCGCAGGATCCTGTCGATCCGGCGGTCGTCCATTTCCACGATGATGCTGCCTGCGGGAGCGTTGAGGGTGACCTGGGAGCCGTACTCGGCTGCGACGGGCGCCACGGCCTCCATCACGTTCGTGATGAGCTGGACGATGTCGGTGGGCTCGGCGTCGAGCGTGGCCACGCCGGCGTCGAACCGGGAGATCTCCAGCAGGTCCGCGAGCAGCGACTGGAAGCGTTCCACCTGGTTGTACAGCAGTTCCGCCGAGCGCTTGTTGATGGGGTCGAAATCCTCGCGGGCGTCATAAAGCACCTCGGCGGCCATGCGCACAGTGGTGAGCGGGGTGCGCAGCTCATGGGAAACGTCCGAGACGAACCGCTGCTGCATCTGGGACAGGGTGGCGAGCTGGGTGATCTGTTCCTGCAGGCTCGCGGCCATGTGGTTGAACGAGGCTCCCAGCCGGGCCACCTCGTCCTCGCCCTTGACCACCATGCGCTCCTGCAGCTGCCCGGCGGCGAGTTTTTCCGACACGACGGCGGCGTGGCTGACCGGGCTCACGACGTTGCGGGTCACGTACAGCGCGACGGCGCCGATCATGAGCACCAGCACGGCGCCGCCGGCGAGCAGGACGTTCTGGATCTCGTCGAGGGTCTTTTGCGCCGTGTTGAGGTCATAGATGAGGTAAAGCTCGTAGACCGTGCCGTTGAAGGTCACCTTGTTGCCGACGGCAATGCCGGGGCGGTCCGCGGTGCCCACGGGGAATTCGGTGGAGGCCCAGAACTGTTCCTTGCCGGAGTCCTGGACGGCCTTGCGCAGTTCGGGCGGGATGACGCTGATGGTCAGCTGGTCGGACGCACGGGATTCCACCCAGCGGTTGCGCGGCTTGGTCTGTTCCGGCATGGCTTCAAAGACGTAGCGGCGCTGGATCACCGAGCCGCGGCCCTCTACGGCGTTCAGGGTGTCATAGACGAGCGTGATGACGCTGGACTGGTCGGTGACCTGGGCGCCGTCGAACGTGTCCTGGACCTGCTTGACGTTGTAGCGTGTCTCGGACTCCGCCTGGGCGAGCCGTTCCTGGAAGAGGTTGTTGGCGATCTGGTTGGAGAGGTAGGCGCCCACCACGGCAAAGGAACCGATGGCCAGCAGCAGCGTCGTCAGGACCGTGCGGAACTGCATCGAGCGGCGCCATCTCCGGTGCAGGGAGCGCAGCAGGTAGCGCACGCCCGGGAGCAGCCGGGAAACCCCGGTCCGGACCAGCCGGGCGACGCGAACGGCCATGATCAGTGCGCGCCGGAGCCAGATCCTGGTGCGGAAGCGCAGGCGTGACCAGCCGCCGCCCGGACGGCGCGGCTGCTGCGGCGGCGGCAGGGTTTTGTCCGGCACCGCCTGCGGCGGTGCTGCGGCGGGAGAGCCGTCGGACGGCTCAGGAACCTGCTTTATAGCCGACACCACGGACCGTCAATACAACTTCGGGGGCTTCCGGGTCACGTTCGATCTTGGACCTGAGCCGCTGGACATGGACGTTGACCAGCCGCGTATCGGCGGCGTGGCGGTAGCCCCAGACCTGCTCCAGAAGGAGCTCCCGGGTAAACACCTGCCACGGCTTGCGGGCCAGGGCAACCAGCAGGTCGAATTCCAGCGGCGTGAGCGAGATCCGCTCGCTGCCACGGCTCACGAGGTGGCCGGCAACGTCGATGGTGACATCCGCGATGCGAAGGGTCTCCGGTGCTTTCTGGTCGCCGGGGCGCAGCCGGGCCCGCACGCGGGCCACGAGCTCTGCGGGCTTAAACGGCTTCGGCACGTAGTCATCGGCGCCGGACTCCAGCCCCCGGACGACGTCGGACGTGTCGGATTTAGCCGTCAGCATGACAATCGGGACGTCCGACTCGGCGCGGATCTGGCGGCAGACTTCGATCCCGTCCATGCCCGGAAGCATCAGGTCGAGCAGCACGAGGTCCGGCTTCGATGACCGGAACACATCGAGCGCCAGCGCGCCGTCAGCGCAGAAGACGGGTTCAAAGCCGTCATTGCGCAGCACAATGCCGATCATCTCTGCGAGCGCCTCGTCATCGTCCACTACCAGAATGCGTGCCTTCATAGTTATATATTCCCTTATTGGATTGGCTTTGTCGTATTGGACCGATTCCGGGCATGGCGCGCGGGAGTGCCCGCGGCGGAAACCCCGGCCGCAGACGCGCTGGCTGTGACAAGCCGGGCCTTGTGCTGCATGCTGTGGACAGGCACCCATCCGGCCAGGACCTGTAGGAGGCTCCCGTGCACACCCCGATCTACCAGCTTGCCCTCGGCGCCGACTTTTCCCGACTGCAGCCGGAACTGCAGGACTATTTTTCGCTGGCCCCGGGCTCGGGCCGTTTCGGCGTCGGTGAAGGCGTCTTTGAAGTGGTGGGCTGCCGGCAATCCTGGCTGCGTCCGCTGCTGCGCCTCACCAGCGGGGAACAGGCCTTCTTCCCCGAATACGGCGAGGGCATCCCGTTCCGGATTGAAAACCACGCCCATCTGGACCCGTTCGGACGCTCCAGCCTCACGGCCCGGCGGGAGATCTTCTTCCCTGCCGGGACCCGGCTCTTCCACGACACAACGAGCTTTGCGGACAGCGGACCGAGGCACGGCCTCGTCGACTACGTCGGCCGCTTCCGCCGGCTCGCCACGGATCTCAACCTGGGGGTGACCCCCGAAGGCCGGCTCCGCGGCGTCTCGGAGGCGTCGCGGCTGTTCCTCGGGCCGCTGCGGATCCCCCTGCCGGCCGCACTGGATGCCAAAGCCTACGCCGAACAGTGGTGGGAGCCGCGTAAAGGCGGCCGGGGCAAGCACCGGATCCAGGTCAAGGTGATCCAGCCGCAGATCGGTCTGGTGCTTGTTTACGCAGGGCATTTCGACTACCGGCTGGAGGACTACCCGGGCGGAATCACGGCCCCGGGTTACCTGCCGGAGGCTGCCCGGCCGGACCGCTGGGAGCGGCGCGTCTGAGCAGCTAGCCGAGGGCCAGCTGGTTGAGCCCGTCGGCCACCTGCGTCAGCCGGCTCAGCACCGCCGTCGCGGACGACGGCGAGTGCTGCGCCAGTCCCGCGGAGGGGGTGATGCGCACAGCGCCCAGCGTGGAGGCCGGCAGCCCGAGCTGGCGCCAGGGCCGCCAGAGCGTCTCGACGACGTCGGCGACGCGCGGCAGCGCCGCGGGCCCGGACACGTCGAGGGCACCGGCCCACAGCCGTTTTCCGCCTTCCACCGCGCCGGCAAGCTGCTCCCACTGGCGGGATGTGAGGGCCCGCAGCGGGACGGCGATCCCGTCCGCCCCGGACGCCAGGATCCGGTCGAAGGGAGCCTCGACTTCGGGGACCGAGACGACGATTTCGACGGCGCCGGCGGCCCGGAGAGCCTCAATCACCAGCCGCCACGAATCGGTGGCTTCCTGGCCGGGGACCGAGCGCAGGGTCCGGTACCCGCTGGAGGTCGGAATGGTACCGGCGAGCACCGAGGCGATCTCCGGTTCGTCGATCTGCACAACCAGCCGGACCCCGGGGGCCGCCGAGGCGACCCGCTTGAGGTAGCTCCCGACGCCGGCAGCCAGCGACGCGGCGATGTCGCGCCGGGCGCCATAGTCGATCAGGGCCCGCTCCCCGTTGTGCAGGTGCAGGCCTGCCGCGAGGCTGAGCGGGCCGCGCAGCTGGATCTTCAGGTCCGCGCCGGGGGTGTCCTCGGCGCCGACCACGTCGGCGAGAACGTTGATGTCGGTGGCCAGCGCGGACCGGGCCCGCATCAGGTCCTTGCCCGGGCGGTCCACGATCCGCCAGCCGTAGGGCTGGACGTCGACGGCCAGCTCGACCAGCAGCGAGGCCGTCCGGCCGAGGGCGTCCGAGCCGACGCCGCGGTCCGGGAACTCGGGAAGGAAGGGCAGGTGGGGGCTGCCGAGTTCACCCCGGACGATCCGGGTGGCCTCGACGGGTTCTTCGCCGGGCCACGGGCCGAGCGCCGTGGCCGTGACCTGGCCGGGATCCGGAGGCGTGTTGGCTGTCATCTCAGGCGTCTGCGGAGACGGCGGGCCCCGCGGGCGTGGCGCGGCCGGGACCGTTGGCCTGGGCGGCCTCGTGGTCCTCGGCGATCGCTTCGTGGTGGCGGATGACCTCGCCGATGATGAAGTTCAGGAATTTTTCGGCGAACGCAGGATCCAGGTGGGCCTCGGCAGCGAGCCGGCGCAGCCGCGCGATCTGGGCGGTC
The DNA here is from genome assembly GCA_046708245.1 of Arthrobacter sp. Classification (GTDB taxonomy): domain Bacteria; phylum Actinomycetota; class Actinomycetes; order Actinomycetales; family Micrococcaceae; genus Arthrobacter. The sequence continues at coordinate 2,636 of JBKKDK010000129.1, read as the reverse complement.
TCCCGGCCCGGGTCCCCGGCGGGAAGCTTGTGGGCTGCTTTGAGGAAGCCGACCTTCTGGGTGGCCTTGAAGCGCTCGGCCAGGAGGTACACGAGGGTCGCATCGATGTTGTCGATACTGGAGCGGATCGACAACAGTTCCGCCATCACCGCGGGATCCACCCGGCCGGCCAGTGAGCTGGCGCCAGGATCAAAGGAATCGGCGTCGGGAGTGGTCTGGTTCTGCTCGGTCATTGACCCAGTCTAGGGGCACCGCCGCTATTCGTTCCTGCTGTTAAGCAGGCACCGGAAAAGGACATGCCCACCGTTCACAGGGAACGGTGGGCATGTCCCGTAAGGTGGCCGGCCGCGGGCCAGGGGGATCCTAGCTGTGCAGCACGGCGCGGAATTCCTCCCGACGCCGGGCCTGCTCGTCCGGGTCCGGAACGGGCAGCGACGCGATGAGTTTCCGCGTGTAGTCGTGCTGGGGGTTGCCCATCACCTGCGTCCCGAGCCCCTGTTCCACCATCTTGCCCTTGTAGAGCACCCCGACCCAGTGGGACAGGATGTCCACCACGGCCAGGTCGTGGCTGATGAACAGGGCGGCGAAGCCGAATTCGGCCTGGATCTCCTTGAACAGTTCCAGCACCACCGCCTGGACCGAGACGTCGAGGGCCGACGTCGGCTCATCGGCGATGAGCAGCTTCGGGTTCAGGATCAGCGCGCGCGCCAGCGAGGCACGCTGCCGCTGGCCGCCGGAGAGCTCGTGCGGGTAGCGGTCAGCGTATGACGCCGGCAGCTGCACCGATTCGAGCAGCTCGCGGGTCCGCTGGCGTGCCTGTGCCGGGGTCGGCTGGCTGTGGATGACGAGCGGCTCCGCGACGCACTCCCCGATGGTCAGCTGCGGGTTGAAGGAGGCGGCCGGGTCCTGGAAGACAAAGCCGATCTCCTTGCGCAGGGGCTTGAAGGTGCGCTCCTTGAGGTTGAGCATTTCGTAGCCCAGGACCTTCAGGCTGCCGCCGGTGGTCCGGTTCAGTCCCGCGATGGCCCGGCCGATGGTGGTCTTGCCCGAACCCGACTCGCCGACAAGACCGAACACCTCGCCCTCAGACAGCGTGAAGTTGACCCCGTCGACCGCCTTGAAAGCGGGCGTGCCCAGCCTTCCGGGGTACTCGATGGTCAGGTCCCTGGCCTCCACCAGCACCTTGCCGCCCTGGTGTGCCCGCTGCGTCATGCCTTCGGAGGCGGAGTTCCGGCCGAGGTGCGGGACGGCCGCGAGGAGCTTCTTGGTGTAGTCCTGCCTGGGCTCCGCAAACAGGGTCCGTGCACTCGCCTCTTCGACGACGTCGCCCTGGTACATCACAACGACGCGGTCGGCGAGGTCGGCCACCACCCCCATGTTGTGGGTGATCAGCACGATCGAGGTGCCGTACTGGTCCCGCAGGTCGCGCAGCAGCTCCAGGATTTCCGCCTGGACGGTGACGTCCAGGGCGGTTGTGGGCTCGTCGGCGACAATCAGTCCCGGGTTCAGGGCCAGGGCCGCGGCAATCACGACGCGCTGTTTCTGACCGCCCGAGAACTGGTGCGGATAGTAGTTGACCCGGGTTTCCGGATCCGGGATACCCACCTTGCGCAGGGCTTCGACGGCGCGGGCCTTGGCTTCCTTGGCGCTGACGCGGGCCGCCCCGCCGTGGCCGGCGTGGGCGCGGATGCCCTCGGCGATCTGCCAGCCGACGGTGAAGACCGGGTTGAGCGCGGTGGACGGTTCCTGGAACACCATGGCGACGTCCCGGCCGCGGATTTGCCGCAGTTCCGCAGGGCTGACGCTGATCACGTTGCTGCCGTTGATCAGCACCGCCCCGGAACTGAGGGCCGTTTCCGGGAGGAGTCCCAGGATGGTTTTGGCTGTGACGGTCTTCCCCGACCCGGATTCGCCCACGATTGCAACGACTTCGCCGGGATTGACGGTGAGGCTGACGTCCTTGACGGCGTATACGTCGCCGGCGTCGGTCGCGAAGGTGACCTTCAGGTGGTCGATGTCGAGGACCGGGCCGGCGCCGGGGCCGTGCGGGTCGATGTTGATGGTCATGAACTTCTCACTTCTGCTTCGATTGCTGCCTGCGCCGCCGCCGGGGACACCGGGCCGGTCTTGCCGGACGAGGCCTTCTTCCTGCCGCGCAGACGGGGATCGTTGAGGTCGTTGATGCTTTCACCGACCAGCGTCAGTCCCAGGACGGTGAGCACGATCGCCAGACCGGGGAACACCCCGGTCCACCAGATGCCCGAGGTGGTGTCCGCGAGGGCCTTGTTGAGGTCGAAGCCCCACTCCGCGGCGGATGTCGGTTCGATGCCGAAACCGAGGAAACCCAGGCCGGCGAGGGTCAGGATGGCCTCGGAGGCGTTGAGTGTGAAGATCAGCGGCAGGGTGCGGGTGGCGTTCTTGAAGATGTGGCGGCTCATGATGCGGATGTTGGAGGCGCCCACCACCTTGGCCGATTCGACGAACGGTTCGGCCTTGAGCCGGATGGTCTCGGCCCGGATGACCCGGAAGTACTGCGGGATGTAGACGACGGTGATCGAGATCGCCGCGGCGAAGATCCCGCCCCACATGCTGGACTGCCCGCCGGAGATCACGATCGACACCACGATCGCGAGCAG
>JBKKDK010000128.1:0-9889 GCA_046708245.1 Arthrobacter sp. | reverse complement strand
TCCGCACGGCTGACGGCACCGAGAAGGTCGCCGCCATCCGCAAGGAACTGCAGGACACCATGGATGCCAACATGCAGGTGTTCCGCACGGCCGAGACGCTGGACCAGGTCCTGCGGGACATCGCGTCCTTCGAGGAGCGCTACCAGCGCATCAGCGTCCAGGACAAGGGCAAGCGCTTCAACCTGGATCTGCTTGAGGCCGTGGAACTGGGCTTCTTGCTGGAGCTCGCCAAGGTCATGACCGTGGCGGCCCTGCACCGCGAGGAATCCCGCGGCGGACACTTCCGCGAGGACTTCCCCGAACGCGACGACGAAAAATTTATGAAGCACTCCATGGCGTATAAGGATGAGCATGCTCCGGCGGATGGTTCTGCTGAGGCCATTGCCGGCATCCGGCTTGCCACCAAACCGGTGGTCTTTACGCGCTACGAGCCGATGGTGAGGAAGTACTAAGATGACCGCTGAACTTGCTGAGCCAGCATCCAAGATCGAACTGCCAGCCGGCGTCGGCGGCGGCGGGGACATCCCGTCCTTCGACGTCCACCTGCGGGTGCGCCGCTACAACCCCGAGGTCTCCGACGAGTCCACCTGGGACGACTTCCACGTGACCATGTACGGCACCGACCGTGTCCTCGACGCCCTGCACAAGATCAAGTGGGAAATCGACGGCAGCGTCTCCTTCCGCCGCTCCTGTGCGCACGGTGTCTGCGGTTCCGATGCCATGCGCATCAACGGCCGCAACCGCCTCGCCTGCAAGACCCTGCTGAAGGACCTGGACACGTCCAAGCCCATCACGGTCGAGCCGATCAAGGGCCTCCCGGTGGAGAAGGACCTGATCGTGGACATGGAGCCGTTCTTCCAGTCCTTCCGCGAAGTCATGCCCTTCCTGATCAACCGCGGCCACGAGCCCACCAAGGAACGCCTGCAGTCCGCCGAGGACCGCGAGCGGTTCGACGACACCACCAAGTGCATTCTCTGCGCCGCGTGCACCTCCTCCTGCCCGGTTTTCTGGACCGACGGGCAGTACTTCGGCCCGGCCGCGATCGTCAACGCGCACCGCTTCATCTTCGATTCCCGCGATGACGCCGGCGACATGCGCCTGGAGATCCTCAACGACAAGGAAGGCGTGTGGCGCTGCCGCACCACCTTCAACTGCACCGAAGCATGCCCCCGCGGCATCCAGGTCACGCAGGCAATCGCCGAGGTCAAGCAGGCCATCCTGTCGCGCAAGATCTAGCAGCAGCTTTTCCCGGCGGTGCGCACCACAGCAGCACGGCTAACGTAGTACGACGACGGCGCCTCTCACCTTCGGGTGGGGGCGCCGCCGTCGTAAAGGCACCCCACGAAAGGGTCCCCAATGTCCCGTTCCGAAAAAGTCTCCTTCCAGGGCTCCACCGGCGAGCTGCTCTCCGGCATCATCGACGTCCCGGAGGGGCCGGTGAAGGGCTGGGGCGTGTTCTCGCACGGCTTCACGCTCGGCAAGGACAGTCCCTCGGCCTCGCGGATGTGCAAGGCGCTGGCGGACAACGGCGTGGGCATGCTGCGCTTTGACAACCTGGGCCTGGGCGAATCAGCGGGGCACTGGTCCGAGGGCTCCTTCAGCCACAAGGTCGCGGACACCGTGAAGGCGGCCGAATTCATGCGGGACTCGGGCAAGCCCATCTCGCTGCTTGTGGGCCATTCCTTCGGCGGGGCCGCCGTCCTGGCGGCTGCCCGCGAGATCCCGGAGCTCGACGCCGTCGCCACCGTCGGGGCACCGTTCTCACCCAAGCATGTGGCCCACGTTTTTGACGCGGCCCTGGACCGGATCCTCAGCGAGGGCAGCGCCGAAGTGGACCTGGGCGGCAAGCGGGTTCAGATCCGCCGGCATTTCGTCGAGGACCTGGAGCATGCCGACCTCACGGACTGCATCCGGCGGCTGCACAAGCCGCTTTTGGTGCTGCACTCCCCCACGGACAACACGGTGGGCATCGAGAACGCCAGCACGATTTTCCAGACCGCCCGCCACCCGCGCAGCTTCGTCTCGCTCGAGGGCAGCGACCATCTCCTGACGGGCAAGGGCCAGGCGGCACGTGCCGCGAAGATTATTTCTGCCTGGGCCGACCAATACCTCGACGCCGGGCAGTAGCCACGGCGGGGCGCCGGCCCTGGCCGGTGTCCACGGGGGTCTTGCCCGGCTGGACCTGCCGGGAGCCCCAGCCCTTAGTGCTGGCGGCCGGTTCCGACTTGAAGTCCTCATCGCGGACCGCGGACCAGGCCGCGGACAGCAGGTAGACCTGGCTGACCAGGTTAAACCAGATGAGCAGGCCGATGATGATGGCGAACGGAGCCAGGATGGGGTTCCGGCCGGCGCTGCCCAGCAGTTCGGTGCTGAAGATCTGCAGGATGGTGGTGCCTACCGCCGCGATCACGGTGCCTTCCAGCAGGGACCGGCGGGCCAGTTTCAGGCTGCCCGCCAGCCGGAACATGATCAGCGCGGTGCACCAGCCCAGCACCAGCGGCACCCCGATCTTGATCGACGTGGTCAGCGGCCCGGCCACCACGGGGTCCAGCTGCAGCTGCCTGGTCACCCAGTCCGCGGCCGTACCGAACACCAGCGACGCGCCGGCGCTGAGCACCAGGGCCGCGCCCAGCAGCAGGAGCGTGCCGACGTCGCGCAGCTTCAGGAGGACCGGGTTCATCTTCAGCGGGCCGAGGCGCAGAACGCCGCGCAGCCCGTCGCGCACGCCGGCAATCCAGCCGAGCGAGGTAATGACAGTCACCACCGCGCCGATGATGGCCGCCCAGCCGAGGCCGTTGGGGTTCAGCAGTTCCTGCGGATCCACCAGGCCGTCCCCGCCGTTGACCTTCAACAGCCCGGGGGCGTTCGTCGCGACGCTGCTCACCACCTGGTCCAGCAGCGCCGCGTTGCCGCGGAGCAGGAGCCCGGCCACGGCGAATCCCGTGGCCAGCAGGCCGGTGATGGAGAAGAACATGTTGAAGCCGATGCCGGCGGCCATCAGCGGGCCGCGCTGGAGGTTGTAATGCTGGAAGGCCCGCATTGGCAGGAAGGCGTTGAGCCGGGCCAGCAGCCACTGCACCATGGGCATCAGCGAGGCCATCGTGCCGCCGCCGGAGCGGCGCGCCTTGCCCCAGCCCACCTGTTTGCGGATGACTTCCAGCTTCAGCCGGGCCAGCTCGGTGGGCAGGGGCGGCTCAGCGGCCGGCTGGTGCGCCGTCCTGGCCTCGGTGGTGGTCACGTTCGGTCCCAAAGTGAAGCTCTTCCCGTAGCTGCCAAATGCCGTTGTCGTCGTGCTCGTAGAGTCCCATGCTAGCCACCGGGAACGTGGCCTTGTAATCCTTGAGCATCGTTTCGGCCTCGTCGAGGCTTTCCGGGGCGACGTCGTGCGCTACGGTGACGTGCGGGTGGTAGGCAAACGGCAGTTCCCGCTCCAGCGGACCGGCCTGGAGCTGCTGGTGCAGGCTGACGCACTGGCCGAAGCCGTCCGCAACGTTAAGGAAGACCACCGGAGAGACCGGCCGGAAGGATCCGGTGCCTGCGATGGTCACGGTGAACGGCTGCTGCCGGCTCGCCACCGCGCGCACGTGGTTGCGGGTCTCTTCCCAGTCCTGGGTCATGGTGGTGGTCACAAGCGTGATGTGGGCCGGGATGATCCCGGCCATGGGGTCACCGAAGGACGCCCGCCAGCGCTGGAGCTCCGCGGCGACCTCCGGGGGGAACCCCAGGATCACGCCGACGCTGATGCCCTCGCTGCGGGACTGCCCGTTGCCGGCAGGGGCACTGCCGGGCCGCGGGGCGTCTTTTGCGGTGACTTTGCTGACGGAGGACATCGGCCTAGCGGGCTCCGAGGGATCCGGCGTAGGGCAGGAAACCCACCTTGGCGTAGACGTCCCGGAGCGTGACCGAGGCGATCTCGCGGGCCTTGTCCGCGCCGAGGGCCAGCAGGCGGTCCAGTTCCGCGGGGTCATTCAGCAGCTCGGTGGCCCGGTTCCGGATCGGGGTGAGGCGCTCGGCCACAACCTCGGCCAGGTCCACCTTGAGGTGGCCGTACATCTTGCCCTGGTACGCGGCCACAAGGGCATCGACGCTCTGCCCGGTGATGGCCGAGTAGATGGTCAGCAGGTTGGAGACGCCTGGCTTGGCCTCGCGGTCGAAGCGGATTTCGGTTTCCGCGTCCGTGACGGCCGACTTGATCCGCTTGGCGATGACCTTGGGATCGTCCAAGAGGTTGATCAGGCCCGCCGGGGAGTCCGCCGACTTGGACATTTTGGCGGTGGGGTTCTGCAGGTCGTAGATCTTCGCCGATTCCTTCTGGATGAAGGGCGCCGGAACGTTGAACGTCTCGCCGAAGCGGGTGTTGAAGCGCTGCGCGAGGTCGCGGCTGAGTTCCACGTGCTGGCGCTGGTCCTCCCCCACCGGCACACCGTGCGGCTGGTACAGGAGGATGTCCGCGGCCTGCAGCACCGGGTAGGTGAAAAGCCCGACGCTGGCGTGGTCCGAGCCCTGCTTGTGCGCTTTGTCCTTGAACTGGGTCATCCGGGAGGCTTCGCCGAAGCCCGTGATGCAGTTCAGCACCCAGGCCAGCTGGGCGTGCTCCGGGACCTGCGACTGGACGAAAAGGGTGCACTTTTCCACGTCCACGCCGCCGGCGATGTACTGGGCCGCGGTGACGCGGGTGCGGTGGGCCAGTTCTGCCGGGTCCTGCGGGACCGTGATCGCGTGCAGGTCCGGGATAAAGAAGATGGCGTCGTACTCGTCCTGCATCCGCACCCAGTTCACCAGGGCGCCGAGGTAGTTGCCCAAGTGCAGGGAGTCCGCGGAGGGCTGCATGCCGGACAGGATGCGGTGCCGGGCGGCGGTGGCTGTGCCGGCGGCGGCAGCGGACGCGAGCACGGCGTCCGGGGCGGCGCCGGTTCCGGCGTCGGCCTCGGTGCCGGTGGTCGCAGTGGAAGGAGAGGTCATTCGTGGAAGCCTTAAGACTAGAGCCGGTAGTCCACTACCAGCGGGGCGTGGTCAGAGAAGCGTGTATCCCAGGACGGTGCGCGGTCAACAACGGCCGACACTGCGGCAGCCGCGAGGGCGGGCGTGGCCATGTGGTAGTCAATGCGCCAGCCGGTGTCATTGTCGAAGGCCTGTCCCCGCTGCGACCACCAGGTGTAGGGGCCGTCGACGGGACCCGCCAGGCCTCTGTGGACATCCCTCCAGCCGATGTCCTCGCCGAAGAAACGGTCAAAGTACGCGCGCTCTTCCGGGAGGAAGCCGGCTTTTTTGACGTTGCCCTTCCAGTTCCGGATATCCAGTTCCGTGTGGCCCACGTTGAGGTCGCCGACGACGAGGGCGTGGTCGCTGTGCTTGGACAGCTCCGCCAGCCGGGTGCTCATGACGTCCAGGAACCGGAACTTGTCGTCCTGCTTGGGGGTGCCGGCCTCGCCGGAGTGCACGTAGGCGCTGGCCACCGTGAGCTGGGAGGCTTCGCCAGCGGAGTTCCGCACCACGAAGTCGGCCTCGACCCAGCGGCCCGCGGTGGCGAAGTAGTCGTCGCCGATCCCGGCCCGGGTGCCCAGCGGCTCGGTGCGGGAGGCAATCGCGACTCCGGCCCGGCCCTTCGCCTCGGCTTCGGCGTGAAGTATGTACCAGCCGTCGCCGAGCAGTTCGCGGACAATCGCGTCAGGCGCGCGGACTTCCTGCAGGCAGAGGATGTCCACCTCGCGGGGTTCCAGCCATTCCGCCATGCCCTTCTTATAGGCGGCGCGCAGGCCGTTGACGTTGACTGATGCGATGCGAAGGTGGTCCTTCTCCAATGCCGAGCTCACCCGATCCACTCTAGTCGATGATGGTTCCGCTGACGGGCTCGTCGTTGCCGCCCGCGGACTTGATCATGTCGCGTGCGTTGGTGGCCGTGATCTCAATGGTCTCCAGCGCCCGGCGAATGGTTTCCTGGTCCGAGGCTGCGCCCTTGGCGCGCTCCTGTTCCACGACGCGGACCTGCACCTGGACGATCTTAAAGGAGTGGTCCAGTTTCAGGTCGCGGACCTCGTCGGCCCCGCGCCCTTCGCTCACCAGCCGGGTGCTGCCGTGGTTGGCGCTGCCCGACGACGGCGCCCGGCCGGCGGCTGCGTTGAACGCGTTCTGCGCCTCGTTGATCTTCGCGGTGGCCTTTTTGGCGGCCTTCTGGATGCTGAAGACCACAAAGCTGGCCAGGGCCAGCCAGAAGGCGGCGATGACCGCAACGACCCAGCCCACGACGTCGTTCTGGTTGGCCGCGAAGATGACCGCGACGAGGAACGCGATGATGAAGACGGTCATGCCGAGGCCGCCGATCCGGAACATCGAGAACTTGCCGGTGGCGGCTTTGTACGCGGACGGCTTGGAAGACGCGGAGTTGCCCAGAGATTGCATTCCCCCATTATCGCAAACCGCCGCCGGGCCCCGGTCCGCTTCCACCGCGGGCGAACGGCGCCGGCGGGAACCGTGTCAGGACGGGAGCCGTGTCAGGACAGGAGCCGTGTCAGGACAGGACGAGGCAGAACGGGTGGCCGCTGGGGTCTGTGTAGACCCGGAAGGTCTCCGTGCCGGAGTGGAGGCTGGTGGCGCCGAGCCGGAGCACCTCCGCTTCGGCTGCGTCGAGGTCCTCGACGAGCACATCCACGTGCATCTGCTGCGGGTGGTCGGGGTCGGGCCATTGCGGCCGGACCAGCCGATCGACGCGCTGGAAGTCCACGGTGGGCAGGGCGGCGGGGTCACCGATGGAGATCCAGTCCTCGTCCTCCTCGACCCTGACCATGCCCAGCAGCTCCTGGTAGAAGCCGGCCAGGGCGTTCGGGTCCTCGCAGTCGATGACGAGGGACCGCAGTTTGCCGATCATGGGTTCTCCTTCTTCGGGTTCCTGCTCACTTGAGGAACAGTTTGCGCAGGCGCCCGGTGGTGAGCAGGACGCCGAGGACGATCATTGCCAGGTAGTAGCCGATGTGCACCGCGGTGGCGGGGCTGAAGACGCCGACGCTGATCTGCCGGAGCAGTTCCACGCCATGCCACAGCGGCATGGCCTGGATCAGCCACTGGATGTACTGCGGGTAGACGCTGAGCGGGTAGAACGTGGCGCTGAACAGGAACATCGGCAGCATCACGAAGTTGATCCAGTCCATTTGCTGGAACGTCTTCAGGAAGCTGGTGATGCCCATGCCGAAGCTCGCGAAGCCGAATGCGATCAGGACGGCGGCGGGAATCATCAGGATGGCCCACGGCGTGGTGATGAGCCCCATCACCGCCATCACGGCGGTGAAGCCGGTGGCGTACATGAGTCCGCGCAGCAGGGCCAGGAAGATCTCGCCCATGGCGACGTCGAGCGGGCCGAGCGAGGTGTAGAGCATGCCCTGGTACAGCTTGGCGAAGTTCATCTTGAAAAAGACGTTCCAGGTGGAGTCGTACACGGCGCCGTTCATGGCGGACACGGCCAGCAGCGCCGGCGCGATGTAGGCGGCATAGGAGATTTCCTGGCCGCCCGGTCCCTGCACGGAGCCGACGATCGCGCCGAGGCCCACCCCCATCGAGATCAGGTAGAGCACGGGCTCGAAGAAACCCGAGAGCATCACCATCCAGTTGCTGCTCTTGGTGGCCATCAGCCCGCGGGCAATGACGGCGCGGACGTTCCGGGAGTAGAGCGGGCCGAAGTGCCGGTTGCGTGCGGCGTCGGTGACGCTGTGGTTGGCTGAATTCTGGGCGCCGGCCATGACGGTCATCCGGCCATCCTTTTGACGAACTGGCGTTTGGTCAGGATCCAGCCGATGACCGTGAGGGCCAGCAGGAACACGAGGTGGGCGATGGTGAGCAGCGGTGCCTCCTGGTAGCCGTAGCTGAAGACCCGGCCCAGCTCGGTGCCGTGCCAGATCGGTGAGATCCAGCCGATCCAGCGGACGGCCAGCGGCAGGGTGTCCAGCGGGAAGAACGTGCCGGAGAACAGGAACAGCGGCATCACAATGAACCGCATGACCATGGCGAACTGGCCCTTGTCCTCCTTGACCGAGGCCGCGTAGGCCATCAGCGGCAGCCCGAAGGCCAGTCCGGCGAGGGTGGCCACGAGGATCGAGACCCAGCCCCAGCCGCTGGGAGACGCGCCAAACAGCGCCACCACACCGAAGTAGATGGCCGACTGCAGCATAAAGCGCAGCGTGACGGCGATGATCTGGCCGGCGGCGATCTGTTGCGGCGTCAGCGGCGAGGCGTGCGGGCCGTAGTAGACCCGGCGCCATTTGAAGCCGTCCATCACCGGGAACGTGAACTCGTTCGCGGCCGTCATGACCGCGGCCGAGATCAGCAGGGCCGGGGCGATAAACGCCAGGTAGCTCACCCCGCCGAAGGCCGCCGTGCTGCCGGTGTCCACGAGCGTGGCAAGTCCCACACCCATCGCGAAGAGGTAGGCCACCGGCTGCCCGACGCCGTACATGACGATGGTCCAGCCGTAGCCTTTCATCACCCGGAGGACCTGTTCGGCGTAGTAGAAGGCGCCCCACTTCCGCGCCCGGGCCGCCGAGACCGCAGGCGAATGGGCGCGCAGGGGCGCCGCCGGAGCGGCCGCTGTCCTAGTCAACGAGGCTCCTGCCGGTCAGGCGCAGGAAGACGTCCTCCAGGGATGACCGGCGCACCAGCGAAGTGACCGGCCGCAGTCCCCGGGCGGAGACCTGCTCAAGGGCCGCTTCGCCGTCGTGGGCGTAGATGAGGACGCGGTCCGGAAGGGTCTCGAGCCGCTCGCCGATGCCTTCGAGCTCGGCGCCGACGGTGGCGTTGCGCTCCGAACCGAACCGCAGCTCCAGGACCTCGCGGGTGGAGTATTCCCGGATCAGGCTGGCGGGTGAGCCTTCGGCCATGATCTTGCCCTTGTCCACCACGATCAGGCGGTCGCAAAGCTGCTCGGCCTCGTCCATGTAGTGGGTGGTCAGGATCAGCGTGACGCCCTGCTCCTTGAGCCGGAACAGCCGGTCCCAGAGGATGTGCCGGGCCTGCGGGTCCAGCCCGGTGGTGGGCTCGTCCAGGAGCAGGATCCGGGGTTCGTTGATGAGGGAGCGCGCGATCGTGAGGCGGCGCTTCATCCCGCCGGAGAGCGCGTCCACCTTGGACTTGGCCTTGTCCGTGAGCTGCGCGAACTCCAGCAGCTCGTCCGCCTTGGGCTTCAGGTAGCTCATCGGCAGGCCGAAGTAGCGCCCGTAGACCAGCAGGTTGTCCCGGACCTTGAGCTCCTCGTCGAGGTTGTCCTGCTGCGGGACGACGCCCAGATGCGCCCGTACCTCCGGGCCGTTCAGGTCCGGGTCCAGGCCCAGAATGCTGAGGCTCCCGGAGCTCCGCTGCGAGACAGCGCCGATCATCTTCATGGTGGTGGACTTGCCGGCGCCGTTGGGTCCGAGCAGCCCGAAGGCCTCCCCGGCGGTGACGCGGAACGAGATGCCGTCGACGGCGGTCACCTCGCCGTAGCGTTTGGTGAGGTTTTCGGCCGTAATGACGTATTGCGGCGTGCCGGTTTCGGAGGCGCTGCCCAGGTCGGCTTCCTGCCGGGCGGAATCTTTGGAGACGAGTTCGGCCACCCGCACCACGGTAGTGGCTGCGCCCGGCCCTGAGAAGAGCCGGGCGCAGTTTGTCAGGCGTTGCCCGCGGTGCCGGCTAGGCGCTGGCTTCTGCCAAATGGCGCTCGGCGGTTTCCACCACGTTCGCGAGCAGCATGGCCCGGGTCATCGGCCCCACTCCCCCGGGGTTCGGCGAGAGCCAGGCGGCGACGTCGGCCGCCGCGGGGTCCACGTCTCCGGTGACCACCGCCTTGCCGGAACCGTCGTCGACGCGGCTGACGCCGACGTCGAGCACGATGGCACCCGGTTTGAGGTCTGCGGCCTTGATCATGTGC
>JBKKDK010000127.1:0-2771 GCA_046708245.1 Arthrobacter sp. | reverse complement strand
GTCCAGGATCAAGGGCTTGACCTTGGTGCGGAGGAAATGGTCCGGGCAGGAAGTGCCGAGCGCGCCGAGGCGCGGATGTTCGGTGCTTGCCAGGAAGTCGAGGACGGCCGCGTCGTCGCTGAAGTGTCCCAGCTGCGGTTTGTCCGTGGAGGCCAGGCCGCGGATCACCGGCGCGAGGGCGGCGGCCTTGGCCCGGCCCGCCGCCTCGGGGAGTTCCGCATAGCCGGGGAGCGTCGGGCCAAAAGGCTCCGGGCGGCCGTTCTCGGCAATATACGTCTCTGCCTCCGCGATGATCCAGAGCGAGTTGGCCTCGGCTTCCTCGCTGGTGCCACCCCAGGCCGTGATGCCGTGCCCGCCCAGGATCGTGCCGATGGCGCGCGGGTTGGCTTCCTTGATCGCGGCGATATCCAGGCCCAACTGGAAGCCGGGACGCCGCCACGGGACCCAGACCACCTTGCCGCCGAAGATCTTTCCCGTCAGTTCTTCGCCGTCGGCAGCGGTCGCGATCGCAATCCCTGAGTCGGGGTGCAGATGGTCCACGTGCGCTGCGTCGACCAGCCCATGCATGGCCGTGTCGATAGACGGCGCGGCGCCGCCCTTGCCGAACAGGCAGTAATCGAACGCCGCCACCATCTCGTCCTCGCGCTCGACGCCGGGGTAGACGTTTTTCAGCGCGTTCAGCCGGTCCAGGCGGAGGACCGCGAGCCCGGATTCGGACAGCGTGCCAAGGTCTCCGCCCGAGCCCTTGACCCACAGGAGCTCGACGTCCTCACCCGTGACGGGGTCCTTCTCGGTGCCTTTGGCGGAGGTATTGCCGCCGGCGAAGTTGGTGTTTCGCTTGTCCGCGCCGAGGCGGTTGGAGCGGGCCACGAGTTGTTCAACTGTTGCAGTGGTCATGGTCTTAGGCTCCCCATCCGGCCTGGTGGCCGCCTTGGCGGTCGGTGTTGATTTTTTCCTGGTATCCGCTGGCTGTGAAGGCGGCCATGGGGTCCGCGGGCAGGCCGCGGGAATCCCGCCAGTCCGCCAGCCCGGGGCGGACGTCGGTGTAGAACGCGTCCATCAGCACCGCGTTTGCTCCCAGGACGTCCCCGGCGATCTGCGCGGCGTCCAGTGCTGCGGTATCCACCAGGAGCGCGCGCGCCGTCATTTCCTGGACGTTGAGCACCGAGCGGATCTGGCCAGGGATCTTCCCCTCGATGTTGTGGCACTGGTCCAGCATGAACGCCACCCCGGTTTCCGGTTCCAGGCCGCCTCCGCGAACCACTTCGGTCATGATCCGGAACAGCTGGAACGGGTCCGCGGCGCCGACGATCAGGTCATCGTCCGCGTAGAACCGGGAATTGAAGTCGAAGGAGCCAAGCTTGCCGAGGCGCAGGAGCTGCGCAACAATGAACTCAATGTTGGTGCCCGGTGCGTGGTGGCCGGTGTCGAGGCAGACCTTTGCCTTCCCGCCGAGGGCAGCACAGTGCACGTAGGACGTGCCCCAGTCTGGAACATCCGTGTGGTAGAACGCGGGTTCGAAGAACTTGTATTCGAGCACCATGCGCTGGTCCTCTCCCAGCCGGTCGTAGACCAGCCGAAGAGATTCCGCCAGCCAGTCCTGGCGTGCCCGCATGTTGCCCTGGCCCGGGTAGTTCGTGCCGTCCGCCAGCCAGATCTTCAGGTCCCGCGAGCCGGTCATATTCATTACTTCAAGGCATTCGTACATGTGGTCCACGGCCTTTTGGCGCACGGCGGGGTCGCTGTGCGTGAGGCTGCCAAACTTGTAGTCATCGTCCTGGAAGGTGTTGCTGTTGATGGTTCCGAGCTTCACGCCCAGGCCGGCCGCGTAGTCCGCCAGTGCCGCGTAATCATCGGCTTTGTCCCACGGGATGTGGAGTGCAACCGACGGGGCCAGGCCGGTCAGCTCGTTGACCTTGGCGGCGTCGGCGAGTTTTTCCTCGATCGTGCGTGGTGTACCCGGCGTCGCGAAGACCTTGAAGCGGGTGCCGGAGTTGCCGAACGCCCAGGAAGGCAGTTCGATGCTCTGATTTTCGAGTGTGGTTAAAACGTCGGCCGGGATGGACACGTCAGTCTCCTTTGGAGTTGGTCTGGTTGAGGACGGCCGCGGCGGCGAGCTGGTCCTCGAGGTTGAATACTTCAGTCAGTTGGACGAAACCCGTATCCGGGGCACCGTCGAGGTCCTCGAAGAAGCCGGACATTTCGGCCTGCCAGCGGGCGTTGACGTCCGTGGCTGCCATCCGCGCCAGGGCTTCCGGCAAGTTGTCGGTTTCGAAGTAACCGATCAGCAGGCCGTCGGCGCGGAGGAAGAGGGAGTAGTTGTTCCAGCCGGCGGACTTCAACGCCTGGAGCATCTCGGGCCAGACGGCGGCATGCCGGCGGGTGTATTCGGGGACAAGTCCGGGTTTCACCTGGAGCTGGAAGCAAACGCGGCGGGTGTTCATGACAGCACCACCTGACGGTGTTCGATGCCCAGCAGTGATGCTGCGGCTTTGATGTCAGCGGCCCGGTGGCCGGTGCACAGTGCCCAGTGGTGGCCGATGCCGGTCTGGCTCCAGGCGTCCACCCAGACGCCCGGGTCTGCGCCAAAGTCCACCCGGGACGTGGTGTTGCCGATAGCCAGCAGCGGTCCAGGCACCACAGTGCCCTCGGAGGTGACGAAGACGTAGCTGCCGTCCGGGTCCTGGCCGAGGCCGAACGTGGTGACCGGTCCGTGCCGGACATCGAACTCCACCGAGACGCCCCAGCCGCGTTTGCCGTGGAAGACGCCG
>JBKKDK010000126.1:0-11289 GCA_046708245.1 Arthrobacter sp. | reverse complement strand
TCGGTGCCCGGTGCTGATGGCCCCGGCCATGCACACCGAGATGTGGCAGCATCCCGCCACCCAGGCCAACGTCGAGAGCTTGCGCAGCCGCGGCGTCACGGTGCTCGAACCCGCCTCCGGTCGCTTGACCGGCGCGGACTCCGGACCCGGCCGGCTGCCCGAACCCGAAGCCATCTTCCAGGCCGCCCTGACCCTGGCGGGCGCAGCCACGGCGCCCGCCACCGGACCCCTGACGGCGCCCGACGCACCGGTGCCGGATTCACTGGCGCCGGCGGCCGTGGCGGAGCCTGCAGCAGCGGTAGCCGGGCAATCGTCCGCCGGCCCGCTGGCCGGACTGACGGTCACCATCAGCGCCGGCGGCACCCGCGAACCGCTGGACCCGGTCCGCTTCCTGGGCAACCGTTCCTCCGGAAAGCAGGGCGTTGCCCTGGCAGTGGCCGCCCGCGACGCCGGCGCGAAAGTCAGGCTGCTGGCCGCCCACATGGAAGTCCAGGCCCCCGACGGCGTCGAACTCGTCCAGGTCGAGACAGCCCTCGAGCTGCGCAAGGCTGCCCTGTATGCCGCCGCCGACTCCGACGTCGTCATCATGGCCGCCGCCGTCGCCGATTTCCGCCCGGCGGACGTTTCCGGCACCAAAATCAAGAAACGCGACGACGTCGCCGATCCCGTCATCGCGCTGGTCCGAAACCCCGACATCCTGCAGGAACTCGTGGAGGTCCGCGACGCGGCATCCCGGAACCAGGTGATCGTGGGCTTCGCGGCCGAGACCGGGGACACCGACGGCGATGTTCTGGAGTACGCCGAGGCCAAGCTGCGCCGGAAGGCCTGCGACCTGCTCGTGGTCAACCAGGTGGGTGCGGACCTGGTCTTTGGCGAGGACACCAACTCCGTAGTCATCCTTTCCCGCTCCGGCACCGAACCCCAAGAGGCGTCGGGTTCCAAGTCCGACGTTGCGGCTGCCGTCATTGACCGCGTCAGCGCCGAGTTGAGCCGGGTTGTCCCGCCAGCCTGAGCCTGGCGTAACCAAGGTCTCCTTAGCACGGGGACACACGCCGCCGGACGTCCGTTTTCCAACCAGTAAGGTAGTTGAGTGACTTTACCGCTGCACATCCCTGACTTTCACGGGTCCACGCCCGCTTCGCTCCGGCTGTTCACTTCCGAGTCGGTGACCGAGGGACACCCCGACAAGATCTGTGACCAGATCAGCGACGCGATCCTCGACGCCCTGTTGGCCAAGGACCCCGAGTCCCGGGTCGCCGTGGAGACATTGGCCACCACCGGACTGGTCCACGTCGCCGGCGAAGTCACCACGGACGCCTACGTCGAAATCCCGCAGATCGTCCGGGAGACCATCCTGGGCATCGGCTACGACTCCTCGGCCAACGGCTTCGACGGTGCCCGCTGCGGAGTGTCCGTCTCGATCGGCCAGCAGTCCAACGACATTGCCGGCGGCGTGTTCAACTCGCTCGAAGCCCGCGAGGGACGCCAGGTGGCCGACTACGATCTCCAGGGCGCCGGCGACCAGGGCCTGATGTTTGGCTACGCCAGCGACGAGACCCCCTCCTACATGCCGGTCCCGATCTGGCTGGCGCACCGCCTGTCCGAGCGCCTCACCGAGGTCCGGAAAAACGGCGAACTGTCCTACCTCCGTCCGGACGGCAAGACACAGGTGACGGTCGGCTACGACGGCGACCGCCCCGTTTCCGTCGAGACTGTGGTCATCTCCAGCCAGCACGCCGAAGGCGCCAGCCTCGACCAGCTCCGCGCAGACCTCGCCGCGCACGTTGTCGATCCCGTCCTGGCCCTGTCCAACCTGGACATTTCACGGGCACGGAACATCCTGAACCCGGCCGGCGCCTTCGTCATCGGCGGCCCGGTCGGTGACGCCGGCCTCACCGGCCGCAAGATCATCGTCGACACCTACGGCGGCATGGCCCGCCACGGCGGCGGCGCCTTCTCGGGCAAGGACCCGTCGAAGGTGGACCGCTCGGCTGCCTACGCCATGCGCTGGGTCGCGAAGAATGTCGTGGCCGCGGGACTCGCCAAGCGCGCCGAAATCCAGATCGCCTACGCAATCGGCCAGGCCCGCCCGGTAGGCACCTACGTCGAGACCTTCGGCACGGAAACCGTCGATCCGGCCCGGATCAGCGCCGCGATCGCCGAAATCTTCGACCTCCGCCCCCGCGCGATCATCGACGCCCTCGACCTGAAGCGCCCCATCTACGCCAAAACCGCCGCGCACGGCCACTTCGGCCGCGAGGATCCCGACTTCACCTGGGAGCGGCTGGACCGGGTCGATGAACTCAAGGCGTTCTTCAACGCCTGATCGCTTCTTGTCACTGCGTAAATGTCACCACATTAATGCCACCACGTTAACGTCACTGCCTTAATGTCACTGCCGTGTGATGTGCTGTAGCCAGGCCGCCGTTCCGGGGCCTGGCTACTGTTTGTTGAGCTGAAGGGAGGGATCGCCATGACCCAGGTCCGTGGTGGCGCGGCGTCGCCGGATGAGCCCCTCCAGCTATCGCTCCTGCAGGGCTTCCCCGCTTCGGCCGCAGTTTCGACGACCGGTCCTGCCCTCGCGGCGGAGCTGCCGGTGGCGCGGGTCCTGCTGGAGTCGTCCCTGCCGCACCTTGACCGGCCGTTCGACTACAGCGTCCCCGCGGACCTCGACGCCGCCGCCCGGCCCGGCGTCCGGGTCAAGGTTAAGTTCAACGGCCAGGAACTGGCAGGCTACCTCGTGGCACGGGCAGCGGACTCCGACGCCGGGCACACGCTGGTGCCGCTGCACAGGATCGTTTCCCCGGTACCCGTGCTCACACCCGCGGTGGCGGAGCTCGCCGGGCAGGTTGCGGCGCGCTACGCCGGGACCGTCAGCGACGTCCTGCGGGTCGCGGTGCCGCCCCGGATGGCCAAACTCGAGAAAGAGTTCGCGCCGGACGGGCACCTTGACCCCGTCCTCTTTGCGGACGCCGGGACCGAGGACGGGGCGGGTGCTACCGTTCCCGCGGGACTGGAGGCCTCAAGCTGGGCCGGGTACCGCAACGGTCCGGCTTTCCTCCAGCACCTGGGCGCGGGGGAGTCGCCCCGCGCCGTCCTCAGCGCGCTGCAGGGCTTCGGTCCCAGGGGCTGGCCGCGGATGATCGCCGAAGCCGTGGCCGCCGTCCGCCTGTCCGGCCGCGGCGCCGTCGTGGTGGTGCCGGACTACCGGGACCTGGACCGGGTGGAGGCGGCGCTGCTGCAGCTCCTTCCGGCCGGGGACGTCGCCCGGCTCACCGCGGACGACGGCCAGACACCGCGCTACCGCAGCTTCCTGCGCCTCCTGAGCGGGGCCGCCGGCGTGGCCGTGGGCACCCGGTCCGCCGCGTACGCGCCCGTCCACAACGTGGGGCTCGTGGTCTGCTGGGACGACGGCGACGACCTCCACATCGAGCAGCGGTCACCGTACGCCCACTCCCGGGAGGTGCTGCTGCTCCGCGCCGGGCAGGAGGGAGCGGCCTGCCTGCTTGCCGGCCACACGCGCAGCACCGAAACGCAGCGGCTGGTCGACTCCGGCTGGGCCCGGCCCGTGGAGGCGGACCGCGCCGTGGTGCGCCGCACCGTCCCGCGTGTGCTGAACACCGCTGACAGCTTTGAACTGGAGCACGATCCGCTGGCCCGTATCGCGCGGCTGCCCGGCGCCGCGTGGCGCGCCGCCAAGGAAGGCCTGGAACGCGGGCCGGTCCTGGTCCAGGTGGCCCGTGCCGGGTACGCACCGTCCCTGGCCTGCGAGAACTGCCGGGAGCCGGCGCGCTGTACGGCGTGCAGCGGCCCGCTGGCCGTCGCCGGGGCGACCGGCAGTTCCGCTGTGCCGCAGTGCCGGTGGTGTTCGACGCCGGCCCCCGGCTGGCGCTGCAGCACCTGCAACGCCGCGCGGCTCCGGCGGGGCGCCACCGGCGCCCTGCGCACGGCCGAGGAACTGGGCCGCGCCTTTCCCGGCAAGCCCGTCCTGACGTCCTCCGGCGACCGGGTGCTGGCCACCGTTCCAGATGGAAAGGCGCTCGTTGTGGCCACCGTCGGAGCCGAACCCGTTGCTGCCGGCGGCTACGCAGCCGCGCTGCTGCTCGACGGCGACTCGCTGCTGCGCCGCGAAAACCTGCGCGCCGGCGAGGACGCCGTCCGGCGTTGGTTCAACGCCGCGGCCCTGGTCCGGCCCGCGGGCGACGGCGGCCTGGTGGTCATCACCGCGGACGACGCAGCCGGCGTGGGCGCCCTGTTGCGCTGGGACCCGGCCGGCTACGCCCAGCGCGAACTGTCGCTGCGCCAGGAACTGGAGCTGCCGCCGTCCGTGCGGATCGCCTCCGTCACCGGCGGGCGGACCGCCGTCGGACACTTCACCGAGGCCGTGGGGCAGCGGCTCGGAACCCAAGGAATTACGCTGCGGACCGCCGGGCCGGCGCCCCTTGTGATCGCGGCCGGCCCGGGCCGGGGCGGCGGCGAAGACGTCCGGACGCTGCTGTTCGTTCCGTACGGCCAGGCCGCGGAAGCCACCAAGGTGATGCGGGCGGTCAAGGCTGCCGCGGCAGCGAAACGCACCGACGACCCCGTCCAGCTGCGCCTCGACGGCGTCGACGTCCTGTAGCCGGGCTGTCCTACCGGCGGCGTCCGCGGAGGGCGACGGCTTCCTCGGCGACGGCGAGCAGCCGGCGGGCGGACTCCTCCCAGCTGAAGCCGGCCGCGCGTTCCACCGAACGGCGTGAGCGTTCCTTCCACACCTCCGGCTCTTCAAGCTTCCGCACGGCCCGGGCAAATTCGGCCGGCGAGTCCGGGTGGACGTAGCTGACGGCGTCGGCGCCCACTTCGCGGAAAATCGGAATGTCGCTGGCGATCACCGGCGTGCCGTGGGACATGGCCTCCACGAGGGGCAGGCCGTAGCCTTCCGCGCGGGACAGACTGATCAGCGCCGTGGTGCGTGCCAGGAGCGCCTCATACTCGGCGTCGGTCACGCCGTTATGGAAAACGATCTGTGCTCCCGCCGGCGCGATGGCCTCCAGCTCTGCCCGTCGCTGCGGGGTGATGCGGCTGAGCAGGTGCAGGGTCATGTCGGGGAGTTCCGCCATTCCGCGGACCATGGTCTCCACGTTTTTGTACGGCATGAACGAGCCCATGTAGAGCAGCGTCTGGTCCGCACCGGCCCCGGGGTCCCGGGGACTGGGCCCGGGCTGCGGTGCGTTGCCCACGATCCGCACGGGGCGCCTGGTGAGCCGGAACTTCGCGATGAGGGCCGCCGTCGTGGAGCTGATGGTCGCAACGACGTCGGCGCGGTTCAGCAGGAGCCGCTGCGGCCAGTAGGCCTTGTGGTAGAGCCGCCACAGGACCCGGACCGGGGCGGGCAGGAAGCCGGGCGGGGCCGGGTGCTCGTAGTAGATGAGGTCGTGCAGGGTCAGGACGAGCGGGTATCTCCGCCCCCAGCTGCCCATGGTCTGCATGGGGCACACCACCACGTCGGCGCCAAGCTTGTTGACTTTGGCGGCGACAAACAGCTCGGCCGGGGACAGCGGGCTGTTGATCAGGGTGTACGGGACGTCCGGCAGCAGGGCCAGTTGCCGGACGTCGCTGATCAGCATCGAGACGTCGGCGATCCTGGCCGTCGCCGCGATCAGGCTCGCCCCGTACCGGCTGATCCCGTCGTGGTGGTCCAGCCGGGTGAAACGGGCATCGATGAGGATTTTCACGCGGTGTGGTCCTTCAGGAAGCGGCGGATGAAGCCCGCGGCGGTTTCCGGGGTCTCGTAGTGGATCAGGTGCCCGACGTCGGGGATCACGTCCAGGTGACCGTCCGGCAGCAGGGCCAGGAGTTTGTGCTGGTCCGGCAGGGCGGCGATTTCGTCCACCTCGCCGGCGATCAGCAGCACCGGCAGGGTGAGCCGGCGCGCCACCTCGGAGACGTTGTTCCCGACCGAGGCCTTGAACGCCTGCAGCAGGCTGTCGCGGTCGGCGAAGGCGGAGAAATAGGCGCTGTGCTGGGCGTGCACGAACCGCCGCAACGCCTTGTCCGGGGTCTTCGCCATGGCCTCGCTCATCACCCGGACAATCAGCTGGCTGCGGAGCAGGGCCTGCCCGACGCGGCGCGGGAGGCGAGCGGCGGCCTCGTAGTACAGCACCGCCAGTTTCGTCATGAGCCCCTTGGAGCCTTCCAGTGCCGGGGCGGCAATGGGGTTGACCAGGATCAGTTCGGCAACTGATCCCGGGTTGGCCGCCACGAAATGGCTCGCGAGGATCGAACCGAAGGAGTGGCCGAGCAGGACCGTGTCCGGGCCCAGCCGCAGGGCGGCCATAAAATCGGCGATGAACCGCCCGTAGCGTTCCACGCTGTGTTCGTCGCGCTCAAATGCGGCGGAGCTGCCGAAGCCGGGGAGGTCGGGCATGATGAGGCGCATGTCCCCGAGCTGATCCGCCACCCGGAGCAGTCCGTGGTGGTCGCCGCGGAATCCATGGACCACCAGGATGGTGCGGGTCTGCGGGGTGGCCCGGACCGGTTCGTAGCTCCAGTAGGCAACTTTGGTGCCGCCCAGGAGCACATCGGCGGCGTGGGTGCGCGGCTCGAGTTCGTTGCTGAACAGGGGCGTGGGGGAGGACTCGGTGTCCACATGTTCCATTCGGTGGTCCTAGTTCACGTTGTCGGGGTTGGAACCGGTGCGGAACCCTCGGTCCAGCGCCGCGATGTCGGCGAGGTCCGTGGCGGAGAGTTCGAAGTCGAACACCGCCAGGTTTTCCCGGATCCGGTCCGAGGAGCTGGCCTTGGGGATGGTGATGTTGCCCAGCTGCAGTTGCCAGCGGAGGATGACCTGTGCCGGCGTGCGCTCGTGCTCTGCGGCCAGGGCCAGGATCACCGGGTCGCTGAGCACCTGTCCCCGGCCCAGCGGGCTCCAGGCCTCCGTGCGGATGCCCAGTGCGTCGTGTTTTGCCCGCAGCTCGGTCTGCTGGAGCCACGGATGGAGTTCGATCTGGTTGACGGCCGGCACCACCTCGGCGCTCTGCAGCAGCCGGTCCAGGTGGTCGGGCTGGAAGTTCGAGACGCCGATCGCCCGGACTTTGCCTTCGCGGTAGAGGGTCTCCATGGCCCGGTAGGTCTCCGTGTACAGGCCCTTCCGCGGGCACGGCCAGTGGATCAGGTACAGGTCGACGTACTCCAGGCCGAGGTTGGCCATCGACGTATGAAACGCCCGGATCGTGGCGTCGTAGCCCTGATCATCGTTCCAGACCTTGGTGGTGACGAAGAGGTCCTGGCGGGACAGGGCGGGCCACAGCTCACCGGACCCGCCGCCGGCGCCTTCAAACCCGGAAAGGGCGCCGATGCCCTTGCCCACACCGGTCTCGTTCCCGTACATGGCGGCTGTATCGAAGTGGCGGTAGCCGGCTTCCAGCGCCATGGTCACGAGCCCGGCGGCTTCCTCCGGCGGGACTTTGTACAACCCGAATCCCAGCCGGTCGATCATCGCGCCGTTGTTCAGGGTCATCCGGGGGGAAAGTCTCATAGCAACGACTTTACCCATTGCCGCCGCCCGGCCCGTGATACGCCGTTCAGGAGAGGCCCTCGAACCGGACCAGCCGCCGGGCACTTGCCTCGTCCAGGATCAGGTCCGTCGCCAGGCCCGCGGCGACCGCACCGCGCACGCCCGTGATCATCGAGGCCCCGGACACCACGCAGATCCGCCGCCGGACCTGGCGTAACTGGGCAAGCTGCGGCCCGGTGGAGCGTTCGTTGAGGATGATTCCGTCCGAGGAGCCGTCCGCACGGAAAAACACGGTGGCCACGTCACCGACGACGTCCGAGTCGGCCAGGATGGCGAGGTCGTCCTCGTCGAGGTAGCCGCCGGCATAGACATGGCTCGGGTAGTCGGCGTCGACCGATCCCACGCCGAAAATGGCGATGCTCATCCGGGCCTGCAGATCGAGGATGCGTTGCACACTGCGTTCATTCCACATCGCCTGTTTGGTCGCGGCGTGATCAAAGAAGGCGGGCACCGGGAACTGCTCCACCCGCGCCCCGTAGGCACTTCCGAAGCGGCGCATGATGTCCGAGGCGTAGGTGATGCCGGTGGTCTGCATGTTCCCGGCACCGTTGAGCTGCACGATCACACTGTCATGGGTGATCTTCCGGGTCAGGTGCCGGCTCACGGCGCTCAGGGTTGAACCCCACGCCACGCCGATGATGGCGTTGGAGTCCACCAGCGGGCCGATCGTGCGGGCAGCCTGCATGGCCACCCTGTCCAGTGTTTCCGCCTCATTCAGCGTGTCCAGCACGGGGACAACATGGACATCCACCTTGTACTCGGCGCGGATCATGCTCTCCAGTTCGGGGCCTGTGTCCAGCGGGCTGCGGATCTGGATCTGAACCAGGCCGGATTCCCGGGCCGAGGAAAGCAGCCGCGAAACGGTGGACCGGGAGGTCCGCAGTTCGCGCGCAATCGCGTCCATGGTGAGGTCCTGGAGGTAATACAACTGGGCCGCGCGGAGAGCGTCGGAGTGGCGTGCAGACAATTCCCATTTTCCATTCTGCACGTTTGTGCATAGAGCTTGACTCCATTTTCCATTATTCCAAACAATAGTCTTGAACGGCTTCGCGCCGCGTGGCGCGGTGCACAGAACAAACCCCGGGAGCAGTTTTGGGACATAAGGATTCAGTCCGCAACGAGGAGAAGGCCGGCACCCGCACGACCGTGCAAAAGCTGCGGTCGCGGCCGCATGCACAGGTGCTGATCATCGGCGGCGGAATCAACGGAGTGGGCACGTTCCGGGACCTGGCCCTGCAGGGCGTCGACGTGGCCCTCGTGGAGCGCGGCGACTACTGCCAGGGTGCCAGCGGGGCTTCCTCGCACATGATCCATGGCGGCATCCGGTACCTCGAAAACGGCGAGTTCCGCCTCGTCCGGGAGTCCGTGGTGGAGCGCAACCGGCTCCTGCGAATCGCGCCACACTACGTCAAGCCCTTGCAGACCACCATTCCGATCTTCAGCACTTTCTCCGGCGTCCTTGCGGCGCCGCTTCGTTTCCTGACGCACAAACAGCAGGGCGCCCCCAAGGAGCGCGGCGCGTTCCTGATCAAGCTCGGCCTCAGCCTGTACGACTTCTTCTCGCGGGACGGCGGAACCGTTCCCCGCCACCAGTTCCGCGGGCGGACCCGTGCCCTGGCCGAACTGCCGCGGCTGCACCCGGGCATCAAATATGCCGCCACCTACTTCGACGCGTCGGTCCACAACCCGGAACGGCTTACCCTCGACGTGCTGCAGGACGGGGAAAGGGCGGGCGGCTCCGGCGGCACGGCCCGCGCCAGCAACTACGTCTCCCTGGTCGCGGCCGACGGGCCGGCCGGCGCCGGAGCCGGAACAACAGTCCGGCTCCGCGATGAACTCACCGGCGAACTCTTTGACTTCACGGCTGACGTGGTGGTGAACACCACGGGCGCCTGGGTCGACCTGACCAACGAAACGCTGGGTGCAGCGTCCTCCTTCATGGGCGGCACCAAGGGGTCACACATCGTCCTGGACCACCCGGAGCTCCTCGCGGCCTGCAACGGCCGCGAAATCTTCTTCGAGCACACTGACGGGCGGATCGTGCTGATCTACCCGATGGGCGACCGCGTCCTCGTCGGCACGACGGACGTGGACGCGGACATGGCCGAGGACGCCGTCTGCACCGAGTCCGAGATCGACTACTTCCTGGACCTGATCGGCCACGTCTTCCCCGATATTGACGTGGACCGGGAACAGATCGTCTACACGTTTTCCGGAGTACGCCCGCTGCCCCGGCACGACTCCACCCAGCCCGGCTTCGTCAGCCGCGACTACCGCATTGAACGCCGCGCCGCCCCGGGCAGCGCAGCCGGCGGCAGAGGCGGCGTCGTCCTCAGCCTGGTGGGCGGCAAATGGACCACGTTCCGGGCCCTCGCGGAGCACCTGAGCAACGATGTCCTTGCCGAACTCGGCCAACCCCGGAAAGTGTCGACGGCGAAACTCGCCATCGGCGGCGGCGCCGGTTTCCCGGACAGCGAGGACGGCGTCCAGCGGTGGATCAAGGCCCACATGACGGCCGGCCGCGGCGCCGACCGGGTCGCAGGACTCCTGACCCGCTACGGAACCCGCGCCGGGGACGTCATCTCCTTCCTGGACGCGTTCCCGGACTCCGCACCGGACCGGCTGCTGCACTCCACCCGTGAACTCAGCGTCCGGGAACTGGAGTTCATGGCGCAGAACGAACAGATCGGCCACCTGGTCGACGTGCTGATCCGCCGCACCTCCCTGGCCTTCCGGGGCCTCGTGACCGGCGAGCTGCTCAACGAGGTCGCCGACGTGCTCGCCGGTCCGCTGGGCTGGGACACGGCAACCCGGGCGGCCGAGATCGGCCACGCACAGGAGGTGCTCAAGCGATTCCACGGTGTCCAGGTGCACAGCCTGGTTTCCTGAAAAGCCTCGGCGCCCGGACGGGGGACGTCCGGGCGCAAGGACTGCGGGGCCCCGCGTTCGGGGCCGGCGCAGTGGCCGGCCGGCGGCGCTGACACGGCGCCGGCCCAACGGCCCTTCAAACTCACGAAGGGCTGACAACAGAAAATAGAGGAGTCAAAGATGTCTCTTGGAATAGTTTTCCTGTCCGAAGTTTTCGGCACCGCAATGCTGACCCTGCTGGGTTGCGGCGTTGTGGCGAACGTTGCGCTAAAAGGGACCAAAGGCAACAACGGCGGGTTCCTGATGGTCACCTGGGGATGGGGCATCGCCGTCTTCTCCGGTGTGTACGTCGCTGCCCAGTCCGGGGCCCACCTGAACCCCGCTGTGACCTTTGGTCTGCTGGTCAACGGCAAGAAGGAGTACGCCTCCGGTGTTCCGGTCGACTTCGTTTCGACGCTGACCTACTTCGGCGGTGAATTGTTGGGCGCCTTCCTGGGCGCCGTCGTGATGTGGCTGGCCCACAAGCAGCACTTTGATCTCGAGCCTGAGCCCGCCAGCAAGCTGGCCGTCTTTTCCACCGGTCCGGCCATCCGCTCCACCCCGTGGAACCTGATCACCGAAATTATCGGCACCTTTGTCCTCGTCTTCGTCATCCTGACCTTCGGCGGGACACCCTCCGGACTCGGCCCGCTGGCCGTCGCCCTGCTGGTTGTCGGTATCGGTGTTTCCCTCGGCGGCCCCACCGGTTACGCCATCAACCCGGCCCGTGACCTCGGACCCCGGATCGCGCACGCCCTGCTTCCCATCAAGCGCAAGGGTTCCAGTGAATGGAGCTACTCCTGGATCCCGGTCGTCGGACCCCTCGA
>JBKKDK010000125.1:0-2706 GCA_046708245.1 Arthrobacter sp. | reverse complement strand
CGGGTGAAAAAGTTGTAATTTGTGTGACATGCTTTACGGGCGTAACAACCTCGATCCGGTTAGGGGGTCCTTGGGGGCGCCGACCGCCGGATCGCTTCTTATGCGCCCACACCCCTCCGGGGGGACATGCCCATTCTTGGTGCGCAGGAGTGGGCATATGGGCATCATGTCCGGTTGCAGGGAACTGCGGGGGACATGTCCAGTGGTGCGCGGGAGTCGTGCCCGCTGCCAGGGGAGCCATCCGGGGACATGCCCATTCTTCCGAGCTCATGACTGGGGACATGTCCAGTCTTTGTCTCGGGCAGTGCGCGTATGGGGATCGTGTCCGGTAGCCGGGAGCTGCGAGGGGCATGTCCAGCCGTGCGCGGGAGTTATGTCCGGCGTCCAAGGGTTGCGTGGAACATGTCCAGTGGTGCGGGGAGGAGGCGCCCGCAGCCAGGGGAGCCTGCAGGGGGCATGTCCATTCTTGCGAGCTCATGCCGGGGGACATGTCCAGTCTTTGTCTCGGGCAGTGCGCATATGGGGATCGTGTCCGGCGGCCGAGAGCTGCGGAGGGCATGTCCAGTGGTGCAGGGGGATGGGTCCGGTGGCCGGGCCTAGCGGAGGGCATGTCCAGTGGTCCGCACGAGCTGTGCACCGGCTGTCGCCATCGCCGCCGCGTCGCTGGCTACGATGATGCTGGCAAAACGCCCGGCGTAGTCGCCCAGGTCTTCGTGCACCGAACCCACGACCGCGTGCACCGGTTTCGAGCCGGAGCGCGCCAGGATGCCGGCGATGATCTTGCCCTGGCCGGTCTGCGAATCCAGCCGGCCCTCACCGACCACCACGGCCGTGCAGGCATTGACCCGCGCCTCGAAATCCAGCAGGTCCAGCACATAGTCCGCGCCGGACACCAGCCTGGCTCCGTACCGCGCCCACATCCCGCCGGAGAAGCCGCCGGCCGCGCCGGTCCGGTCCACCGGGCGGGGGTCGCTGCCGTAGTCGGCAGCAAAGCTCCTGGCCTGCAGCTCGAGCCGGCGGGTCAGGGCCGAAACCGTGGCCGGGTCGGCGCCCTTTTGCGGACCGAATACCCGGGCGGCGTCGGCAAAGCGGGTGGTGACGTCGCTGAGGATCACAATTTCCGCACCGCAGAAACCGCCGCGCTCCTCAATTGCCGCGATGGCGCCGGCGCCGCCGTCGGTCGTGGCGGATCCGCCGGCCGCGACCAGCAGCCGGCGGGCGCCGAGCCGGACGGCCTCCGCCATGAGGACCCCGGTCCCGTAGGTACTGGCGGCCACCGGATCCCGGTCCCCGGAGCTCGGCAGGTTGAGTCCGCTGGCGAAGGCAAGCTCGACGACGGCGGTCCCGTCGTCGGTCAGCGCGATGGCGGCATCGACCGCGTCATCCCAGGGCCCTACAGTGCTGATCCGCACCGGCCTGGCGTCCAGGCCCCGGACCAGGACCTCGAAGGTTCCCTCGCCGCCGTCGGCCACGGGTAGTTCGACGGCGGTGCCGCCGGCCGAGCGGATCCCGGCGGCGATGTGCGCCGAGACCTGGGGTGCGGTGAAGGTCCCCTTGAAGCTGTCCGGGGCGACAAGGATGCTCATGCGCTCAGAAACCCACCTTGTCGCGGCCCTTGAGCTGCAGCATCTGTCGCGCCTCATCCGGGGTGGCGATCTCGAAGTTGAGCGCTTCCAGGATGGTGCGGATCCGGGTGACCTGCTCGGCGTTGGAGGTGGCCAGCTGGCCGGGACCGATCCAGAGGGAATCCTCCAGGCCAACGCGGACGTGGGAGCCCATGGCTGCGCCGATCGTGGCCAGCGGCATCTGGTTCTTGCCCGCGCCCAGGATGGACCATTCGTAGTCCCCACCCAGCAGCCGGTCGGCCGTGCGGCGCATGTGCATGAGGTCTTCCGGGTGCGCGCCGATCCCGCCGAGCAGGCCGAAGACCGACTGGACGAACAGCGGACCCTTGGCGAGGCCACGGGAGTGGAAGTGGGCCAGGTTGTTCAGGTGCGAGATGTCGTAGCACTCGAACTCGAAGCGGGTGCCGTTCTGGTTGCCGATGCCGAGGATGGTCTCGATGTCCTGGAAGGTGTTCTTGAAGACCAGGTCGCGGCTCTTCTCGAGCCCTTCCCGCTCCCAGTCGTGGCCGAACTCGGTGAACCGCTCCAGCATCGGGTAGAGCCCGAAGTTCATTGAGCCCATGTTGAGTGAGGCAAGCTCGGGCTTGAACAGCGCCGCCGGCTGCATCCGCTCCTCGACGCTCATGTGCGGCGAGCCGCCGGTGGTGATGTTGATGACGGCGTCGGTGTTGCGCTTGAGCTTGTCCAGGATCGGGGCGAAGTGCTCCGGGTCCTGCGAGGGGCGGCCGTCCTTCGGATCGCGGGCGTGCATGTGCACAATCGCGGCTCCTGCCTCGGCGGCGCCGATCGCGGCGTCGGCGATCTCGTCCGGGGAGACTGGGAGGTGCGGGGACATGGAGGGGGTGTGGATGGCGCCGGTGACGGCGCTGGTGATGATGACTTTGCGTGAAGCAGCCATGGGAGGTCTCCTAGAGTGGGCCGAATTATCAGGGCGGGATCAGTAGAGTTTTTCGGTGTTGCCGTCGACGGCCAGGGCCTGGCCGTTGACGTTGCGGGCCATGTCGCTCGCGGCGAAGGCGGCCATGTTCGCGATGTCCTCGGCCTCGATCAGCCGTCCCAGTGAGGACTGGTTGTGGTAGAG
>JBKKDK010000124.1:0-4967 GCA_046708245.1 Arthrobacter sp. | reverse complement strand
GTTACGCCGCCGATCTTCTCGGCAGCTGCCTTTGCTTCTTCAGGGGTGTGCGCCACGATGCCAGCAAGCACGGGTACACCGTGCGCCTCGAACATATCGCGCGCCTGATATTCAAACAGGTCCACGGTTTAGTGTCCTTCTACGTCGAAGTAGTTTCTGTACAGCCGGACCCCACGTTCTCGCGGTTACCGGGCTGCGGAATAAACGCACCCTGCGACAGGCTTGGAAACGAGCCACACGGCGCAATGCTCCTCTTTCGAACTCTAGCCCTTTCTTGCGGGGGGCCCGTTCCAGAGTACCGGTTATGTGAGTAAGGACACTATTCTATGGAGTGTAGAAAAACCGCTAGATTACGGGGTTTTTGGGGCCTTGGACCGCGCCGTGGAGGCCGTTTCCGGGCGGCCGAGATTGGTCCGTAATGGTCCCGGCGGCGGACGAAATGGTCGCCTGCGGAGACGGGGCTGGTGAAGGGGCTTTGATTCATTCCCGCAGGGACTTTGCGTGGTTAGGCGTCGACCTTGGTCAGGGGCGCGTAACGCAGCAGGAGCCGTTTCTCGCCGATGCCGAACTTCACCTTGGCCACGGTCTTGTCGCCGGCGCCCTCGACGGCCAGCACGGTGCCGTTGCCGAAGCTGGTGTGGTTGACCTTGTCCCCCACGCTGACGGCGACAATTTCCTTCTGCGGCTGGACCCGGTTCTTGGCGATGGCGGCCGGGACGTCGGCGTTGAAGCCCGCGGACGGGCCGGCCGCGGCGCCCCGGGCGGTGCCTGCACCCCAGAACGATCCCCCGTACCGGCTGGAGCCGATCGAGCCGCCGGTCCCCCAGGCGCCGGCCTGCCGGCTGGAGCCTTCACGCTTCCACTCCACCAGCTCGGCCGGGATTTCCTCAATGAACTGGCTCGCGGGGTTGTACTGGCTCTGGCCCCACATGCTGCGCACCTCGGAGCGGGTCAGGTACAGCCGCTTCCGGGCCCGGGTCAGGCCCACGTAGGCCAGCCGGCGTTCCTCCGCCAGTTCCTTCGGGTCGGTGGCCGAGCGCTGGTGCGGGAATAGCCCGTGCTCCATGCCGGTCAGGAACACCACCGGGAATTCCAGGCCCTTGGCCGTGTGCAGGGTCATCAAGGTGACGACGCCGAGCCGCTTGGCTTCGGCCACGGCGGCCGCCAGGTCTTCGGCGTCACCGCCCGGGGCGTCCGGGATCTGGTCGGCGTCGGCCACCAGGGAGACCTGTTCCAGGAACGCGCCCAGTGAGCCTTCCGGGTTTTCCTGTTCGTATTCGCGGACGACGGCGACCAGTTCGGCGAGGTTTTCGACCCGGGATTCGTCCTGCGGGTCGGTGCTGGAGCGCAGCCCGGCGAGGTAGCCGGTCTGTTCCAGCACGGCTTCGAGGGCTGCGGCGGCACCGGAGCCGGAGGCCACCTCGGCGAGGTCGTCGAGCAGTTTCACGAAGCCGAGCACGGCGTTGACGGAGCGGGTGGCCATTCCGGGCGCTTCCTCGGCGCGGCGGGCCGCGGCCATGAACGAGATCCGGTCGCGCTGGGCCAGGGAGGCCACGGCGCCTTCGGCACGGTCGCCGATGCCGCGTTTGGGTTCGTTGAGGATCCGGCGCAGGTTGACGTCGTCGTCGGGGTTGACCAGCACCCGCAGGTAGGCGAGGGCGTCCTTGATCTCTTTGCGCTCGTAGAAGCGGGTGCCGCCGACCACTTTGTAGGGCAGCCCGACGCGGACCAGGACGTCCTCGATCGAGCGGGACTGGGCGTTGGTGCGGTAGAAGATGGCGACGTCGCCGGGGCGGAGGTCCCCCTCGTCCTGCAGCCGGTCGATTTCCTTGGCGATGAACTGGGCTTCGTCGTGTTCGTTCTCGCCCACATAGCCCACGATCTTTTCGCCGTCGCCCTCCGCCGTCCAGAGCCGCTTCTCCGGCCGGTTGGGGTTGCGGGAGATGACCGAGTTGGCGGCGCTAAGGATGGTCTGGGTGGAGCGGTAGTTTTGTTCGAGCTTGATGGTGCGGGCGTCCGGGTAGTCCTTCTCGAACTCCACGATGTTGCGGATGTCCGCGCCGCGGAAGGCGTAGATGGACTGGTCCGAATCACCGACGACGGTGAGCTCGGCGGCGCCGGGACCCTCGCCGACGATCTCGCGGACCAGGGCGTACTGGGCGTGGTTGGTGTCCTGGTACTCGTCCACCAGGACGTGCCGGAAGCGGCGGCGGTAGGAGTCGGCGAGCGCCGGGAAAGCCCGGAACATGTAGACGGTCTCGGCGATCAGGTCATCGAAGTCCATCGCGTTGGCCTGGCGGAGCCGCTGGGTGTAGCCCTTGAAAACCTCCGCGACGGCTTGTTCGAAGGGGTCGTTGTAGTTGGCGCTCGAGGAGTAGCTGTCCGCGTCGATCAGTTCGTTCTTGAGCGCGGAGATCTTGTGCTGGATGGCCTTGGGGGCAAACCGCTTCGGGTCCAGGTCCAGGTTCTTGGCCACGAGCGTGATAAGCCGGAGCGAGTCGGCGGAGTCGTAGATGGAGAAGTTGGAATTCAGGCCGACGTTTTTGGCTTCGCGGCGCAGGATCCGGACGCAGGAGGAGTGGAAGGTGGAGATCCACATGGTCTTCGCCCGGGTGCCGACCAGCAGTTCGATCCGCTCGCGCATTTCGGCGGCGGCCTTGTTGGTGAACGTGATCGCCAGGATTTCGCCGTGGTGCGCGCGCCGGGTCGCGATCAGGTAGGCGATGCGGTTGCTGAGCACGCGTGTCTTGCCCGAGCCGGCGCCGGCCACAATCAGCAGGGCGCCGCCGGCGTGTTTGACCGCTTCCTCCTGCTGCGGGTTCAGCCCCTGCAGGAGATCGTCCGCGCCAGGGAGCCGGTGGGCGTCCTGGTCGTCCCCGTGCCCGCCTTCGGCGGCCTGCGGCGCCCAGCCGGCATTGGAACCCACGGCCGCAGAGCCTGTTCCGGCGGATGATTTTGTGGCCCGCGGGGTCCTGGCGGCAGCTTGGAAGGGTCCGTCGGCGTAAGGGTCAAACAACATATCCATGGTGTTAACAAGTCTAGGCGGTGCCGCTGACACCGGCGTCCGCCCCTCGGGACATGCCCTCCCCTGCCCGCAGCCACTGGACATATCGCCCATATGTCCACGCCCCGCGGCCAAGAATGAGCATGTCCCTGGATTCCGCTGCGAGGACTGGACATGTCCCCCCGCGGGATCGTGGGTGGGGCCTGTCCGCGGCCCTGCACTAGTGGGCATGCCCAACGCATGGACTCAGCAATGAGCATGTCCCCCCGAGCCGTCCCGACCCCGCGGAGCATGTCCAGTCCAGCCCGCAACCACTGGACATATCACCGCTATGTCCATGCGTCGCGGCCAGGAATGGGCATGTCCCCCGGTGCCGTGGAACAGGCCACGGACATGCCCGGTCCCGGGTGCGAAGAATGGGCATGCTCCCAGGTTTGGGTCTTGAACCTAGGCCACGGAGCCTGACTCGAGGGCGGCGCGGAGCTGCCGGACCGCCGTCGTGCCCCCGGCGAGGAACCACTCGAGTCCGTTTACGCGGACGACGTCGGCCGCGCCGCCGGCCGCGAGTACGATCGCCTTTCCCGGCAGCCAGTCCCATTCCGGGCAGCTGTGCTGGAACCAGCAGTCCAGTTCGCCGTCGGCCACCCGGCTGAGGTCGCACGAGCCCGAGCCGAACATCCGCAGGGACGCGGCGGACGTGGCCGCGGCGTGCCAGGGCATGGCGCACATCGGGTCGGCGAGCCAGCGCGGATGGATGTAGGTGGCCGCACCGAGTTCGGACAGCGGCGTGCCGGAGCGGCCCGGGCCGCCGGTTTCCGGGGGCTCAAAGCTGGTCAGCCGTTCACCGTTGAGTGTGGCGCTCCGGGCTGTTCCGCCGAGCCAGAGCTTGTCCGCTTCCGGCTGGAAGATTGCACCCAGCAGCACCCCGGAGGAGTCCTTGAGCGCGATCGCCGAGCACCAGTACGTCGAGCCGTGCAGGAAGTTGTAGGTTCCGTCCACCGGATCGATGACCCAGATGCGGCCGCTGGTTCCGGCCACGGAGGCGCCCTCTTCGCCGAGAATGCCGTCGTCGGGCCGGCAGCGCTGGAGTTGCTCGAGCACGTAGGCCTCGGCCGCGTGGTCTGCGGCGGTGACGACGTCGGAGATGGACGTCTTCTGCTGGCCCTCCAGCCCGGCCAGCCGCATCAGCAGCGCTAGCTGCCCGGCTTCCCGGACCAGGGCTTCCGCCAGCTGGTAGTCGTCGAGGCTGGGGTCAAGCTGGGCAGTGCTGTGCCGGCCAAGCCGGTGTTTTCCTAGTTCGGTCACGCGGTCCAGCCTATCGGCGGCCGTGGGCGGTGAACAGACAGCCGAGCCGCGGCCGACGGCGGGCGATAATGGAGCCATGGCCAAGACACCCGCACAGCGGATCAAAAAACACGGCGCGAACGCGGCCGTCCCCCAGCACCACCTGCCGCCCGTGATCAATCCCAGCACCACCCGGACGCCGGAGAAGGCGCAGAACAACAGCAGTCTGATCCTCATCGCCGGCGTCGTCGCGAGCCTGTTCCTCTTCTGGTATCTCCACCTGCTCACCCTGAACCAGCTCACCCAGCTCTCCGGCGGCCTGGGCATGCCCGACTCGTTGCTCGGGGGTTTTGACCAGGCGTATGCGGAGCAGCTGCGGGCCGCCATGGACGGGGACGCCCGCGGCCAGCTCAACTACATCCACAAGACGGCGGGCACGCTCTTTCCGCTGATCTTCGGCTTCAGCTGGCTGCTGCTGATCGGGACCAACGTGGCGCGGAAGCCCCTGCGCTGGGCGCTGTGGGCCATTCCGCTGCTCTTCGCCGTCGTGCGGCTGTGGGGAAATGCCGCCATCGACACCATGATGTCCGCTGACACGGTCGACGCCGGCCAGGTACCCCACCCCAAGGGGCTCACCCTGGCCGGCGGGGTCCTGCTGCTGTCTCTTATAGACATATAC
>JBKKDK010000123.1:0-3433 GCA_046708245.1 Arthrobacter sp. | reverse complement strand
GTCCTTGGCCATGTCGCGGCGCTTGTCCACCTCGCCGTCGGGAACGGCCGGGAGCAGGACGTTCTCCAGGGCGCTCATCCCGTCAATCAGGGCACCGCCCTGGTCGACGTAGCCGATCAGGGCCCGGCGGCGGTCGGCGATTTCGTCGTCGCCCATGCTTTCGAGCGAGTCGCCTTCCCAGAACACCCGGCCCGACGTCGGCAGGGTCAGGCCCGCGCCGACGGTCAGGATGCTGGTCTTGCCGGAGCCGCTGCGGCCGGCGATGCAGTGCATCTCCCCGGCATGCAGGGTCATGTTGAAGTCGTCCACCACGTTGACGGCCTCGGCCCCGCCTTTGCCGCCGCCGTAGTGGATGGTGATGTTGCTCAGTTCCAGCGGCGTGGCGTGGTCTGCTGCCTTCACGATCGTGTTGGCGCGGGTCTGGTGGGCGCCGCGGCGGGTGCTCTCCGTCATTCGGTCGTGAGCCGCCCGGTCAAGGTTCAGGTCGTTGTTCATCGGACCACTTTCGTTGCAATGGGAATCCAGCAGAGTACAGCCGCGAGCCCGGCGATTGCGGCCCAGAGCGCGGCATAGGGAGCGAGGAGCAGCCCGACGCCGAGGGCGCCGACAACGCCCAGGGGCAGCGCGACCGCGCCGACCATGGCGTTTTCGAAGAACCGGACCTGGCCGAGCATGTCGGGGTTCCAGCCCATCGCCTGCAGGGTGCTGAGGTACTGGCGCTTGGCCTGCAGCTCGAACCTCCCGGTGACCATGGTCAGCATCAGCCCGACGGCAACGCCGGACAGTCCCAGGATGATGCTGGGCAGTGCGATGCTGGCCGCGGCCAGCCCGCTCAGGGCGCTTGCGCCGGCCGCCCTGGGGATGTCGATCAGCAGCGCGGTCAGTCCGCCCACCGCAGCACCGAAGACGCCGACGGCGACTGCCAGGGAGATGGTGTTGAACTTGTTGGTGCTCAGCTGCCGGTTGGCGAACGTAACCGGCGAGTCGACGGCGATGAGGCGCTCGTCGTGCTGCGGTTCCTGGTCAATGACCTCTCGGTGCCGCAGCTGCTGCGCGGCGAAGAAGGCCGCGCCCACGTAGAGCGCCAGGACAGAGGCCGAGACGATCGCTGTTGCGACGTTCCAGCTGATCAGGCTGAGGGCGGTGCCTGCGACGGCCAGCAGGGCCGCGCCGACACCGAATTCGGCCAGCACCCAGGAACGGATCTTGCCTTGGGTCCAGCCCATGGCGCGCAAGATTCCGGCTTCGGTGCGGCGTTTGCGGACGTAGCTCACGGTGGAGGCGCCGGTCAGCAGCGCTGCGCCGCAGAGGGTGATGAACAGCAGGGTCAGGTTGGTGCCGGTCAGGGAACCGGACACGGCGTCGGCGGCGTCCTGGCGGACCCAGGACTGCTGCACGCTGCCGAGCGGGGATTCCTTGCCGGCGTCGTCCTTGGAGTAGCCGGGAACGAAGATGCTGGCGTCCTCGCGGGCGGAACCGGCGACGACGGTGGCCTGCAGGCCCATGTCGCGGATTTCGTTGGCCAGTTTTTCGACCTCGGGCTGTGCCTCTTTCCAGCTGCCGGGCACCTTCGCCCGGACCCGCACGGCGTCGATCACGTTGGCGTTCGCCTCGAAGCCGCGGGCTGCGGCCAGGCCGTAGTAGTCGGTGATGGCACCGGCGGACTGGCTGGCCAGGCCGGTGGCGCTCAGGGACGGCTTGAGCTCGGTGTTCGGCACGTCCTTGCCCGCGGCGTCCTTGGACAGGGTGAACGGCGTCGGATCGTAGCCGCCCAGGGGCAGCCGGTTGACGTCGCCGGCGGCCTCCTTGACCTGCTCGGCGTCGAAGGTGCCGTAGACCATGGCGAGCGGGGTGGCGAGCTTCTTGCCGGTCTCGAGGTTCTCGCGGTAGGACCGTTCGTCCACCGGCTCGCGCTGGGTCTGGTCGACGGCGTCGCCGTTGGCGGCTTTCTCCGGGAGGCGGTTCACGGTGACCCATTCACCCGGGGTGGCGGTCTTGTCGACGGCGCCGTTGCCGGCGGTGTCGCCGTCCGTGTACTTGGGTGCGGAGGCGAAGTTGGTGCTCCAGGTGGCCGGGTTGTAGAGGCCCTGGCTGAAGCTTCCGGCGTCGCCCATCAGCTGGGTCAGGTCGGTGGAGCCCGGCCAGGCCAGCGAGAACGGGGACTTGGAGACGAAGGGGAGATAGTCCTTGTCCAGCGACCGGGTCACGGTGCCGACGTCCTTGGTCACGCTGCCGGACGCGTCGATCTCCTCGATCTTGACGGAGTACTTGAGATCAAGCGTGGTGCCGGAGCGGACGATCAACGGAATGGCCTGCGAGTCGGCAGTCAGCTGGCCGCTGCGCTTCGCCTGCTGGTACTGGGTCATCAGGGGGGCCCAGTATTTGAGCTTGACGCCGAGGAAGTCGGGGCCTTCCTTCAGTTCGTCCATGCCGATGCCGGTGGTGAAAAGGCTCTCGAAGTGCCGGCCGATCGCTCCCGCGTTGCGGGCGTCCGCCGGCGGGGCCTTCTCCAGCGGAGCCAGGAAGTCACCCGCGGTGCCCAGCAGGGCGCGTTCAGAGGCGGGGTCGACGGCGACGACGGACTCGGTCACCTGCGGCGCCTGCGGAAGCGACACCGAGAGATTGAAGAGGTTGTGCTCGGATCCTCCGGCCGGGGCCGGGAACTTGATGCCGGTCTCCCCCGCCGGTCCTTCGATCCGGACGTTGTTGCCGCCGGCCACCTGCTCCTCGATGAGCTTGGCCTTGCCGAGTGAGCCCTCGGCCATTGTCTTGAACAATGTCTGCTCCGACTGCCCGTCCGAGCTGACGGCGCTGGCGGTCAGGCGGTACTTCTTGGCGGTGTCGGACAGGACCGACTCGGCAGCGGGCCACTTGCTCGGGTCGGTGGCGGTCGGATCTCCGGCGGTGCCGGCCAGCCCGGCGTTGAAGCCGAGGTAGTCGGTGGCTTCCAGCCGCGGGGACTCCAGGTTCTGGGTGACGCGGGAGACGAGGCTGATCGGGGCCGCCACGGATGTGCCGGACAGTTTGCGGATGGAGTCCAGCTGTTCGAAGCTGACGCCGCCCTGGCCGGTGGCGATTTCGGGCTGCATCAGGCCGCCGTTGTCATCTGCCTTGGCCTGGACGAGGACGTCGTAAACGCCCCGGGAGTTCTGGTCGACCGTCCGGTTCAGCGCAGCCTGCGACTGCCCCTGGACGAGGACCGAAAGGCACATGGCCACGATCAAAATGGACGCGGTCAGCAGAAGCACTCGGCTTCTGATGAACCTCTGGACGGCGTTCATTGGGCTCCTGAAAGCTGGATTGCGTGCGCACACCGCAGTTCATTCCGTGCGGAATTGAAGGCGTCCCCTGCCGGGTGTGCAAAAGTAAAGGCCGGACTGCCGGCCGGATCCGAAAAATCGGACGTAGCCATTGTACGCAGACCGGCCATGCC
>JBKKDK010000122.1:0-3652 GCA_046708245.1 Arthrobacter sp. | reverse complement strand
CGAGTGGCGGGAGGGCTTCGTGGCCCGCGCCATGGTGGATTCGGTGCAGGTCCCGCACCGGCACTCTTCGGGCACGGACCACCGCGGGGTGCTGGCCTGGACGGATCTGGCGGGGTTCGAAGCCGGGTACGAGGCGGCCGTCACCGTGGAGTTCCGCGGCCACACGATCGCCAAGACCGGACCCTGGGGCCAGGGCCCGGCGCTGCTGCAGAGCCTTGCCATCCTGTCGGGGTTCGAGGACCGCTACCTTGATCCGTCCACGGAACTGGGGGCGCACACCATCCTGGAGGCGCAGAAGCTCGCGCTCGCGGACCGGGAAGCGTACTACGGCGACACGGACGTGCCGCTGGACTACCTATTGTCGGAAGAATACTGCGCCGGCCGCCGGGCCTTGATCACGGACCGGGCCTCCCACGCTTTCCGGCCCGGCTCCGTGCCCGGCCGCGAGCCCTATCTGCCGCCGCTGCGCACCGACTACACGCCGCCGGCGCTCGCCGGGAACGCGTCCGCGGCCTCCGCGGCCGGACTCGGCGTGGGCGAGCCCACGGTGGCACCGACGGGGGAGACCCGCGGCGATACGTGCCACATCGACGTCGTGGACCGCTGGGGCAACATGGTCTCCGCCACTCCGTCCGGCGGCTGGCTGCAGTCCTCCCCGGCGATCCCGGAGCTGGGTTTCTGCCTGGGCACCCGGCTGCAGATGACCTGGCTGGAGCCCGGCACACCGTCCACGCTGACGCCCGGCAAACGCCCGCGGACCACACTGACGCCCACTCTTGTGCTCCGGGACGGCCACGCCGTGGCCGCGCTGGGTTCGCCCGGCGGCGACCAGCAGGACCAGTGGCAGCTGCCGTACCTGCTGCGGACCATCGTGGGCGGCTACTCGCCGCAGCAGGCCATCGACGCCCCGACGTTCCACACGACGTCGATGCCCGGGTCCTTCTGGCCGCGCACCTGGGAGCCCGGCGGCGCCGTCGTCGAGGACCGGCTGGGGGAGCACGTGATCGAAGGCCTTGAGCGGCGCGGGCATGTTGTCACCCGGGCCGGCGACTGGGCGCTGGGGCGGCTGTCCGCCGTCGTGCGGGATCCCGAAACGGGGGTCCTGCAGGCCGCGGCGAATCCGCGGGGCGCACAGGGGTACGCGGCGGGCCGTTAGCAGGTGGCGTGCTCAGCCGATGAATTCGTTGAGGGCGATCACGTTACCTTCCGGATCCTTAAGGAAGGCTGACTTGGCTTGGCCGAAGTCCACAACGTCGCCGACGACTCTCCCCTCCACGCCCGCGAAGCTGGCGGCGACCGGCGGCTGGAAGCTGGCGCCGCGGGCCTTGAGCGAATCAACGAGCTCCTCGAGGCCGGTCACCATAAAGCTGATCATCGGGTAGGGCGGCGGAACCCGGTCCGGCATCTCGCTGAGGGCGATGCTCGAGCCGCCCGCGGCACCGAACACCATGGGATCGTCCGAGGGGCCGGTTAGCAGGTCCAGGCCCAGGACATCACGGTAGAAAGTCCGGGCTCGGTCGCCGTCCTGTGCTGGCAGAATCGGATTGACGTAAAAGCGGTTGAGCATGCTGGGCCTCCTCGGTCACGGTGCTAGGAGTCATACCAGAAACCGCCATCACAGCGGAATAGGAAACCAGCACTCCCGACGGGCACTAGGCGGGGATCATCGCCGTTCCGAAGACATACACCCCGGCACGCCCACCCTTCCGCATATGATGCGCATCAGGCTTTCTTCCTGACCGCCACAAACCGAAAAGAACTACGAGACAGGGAAGCATTGCGATCTGCATCGGAATCCCAGTCCCACTGCGGTTATATTTACCGCCACCACCCACGTGTTATACCTACTTGGAAGCTAGACCATGTTTGCCCGCGGCACTGGCCCAGTTATGGGCCTTTGCTATGCCCTGGCGCCGCTGACGTTGACGAGCAAGGGGACCAAAAAAGGGCTGGTTTACCGGAAACGAAGCATCGTCCCGCAGCTCAGAACGACTCCTGCTTAGGTCTGTAACTCGGAATCACTGATTACGAATCCGGTGGGATACTCGACCCATTTTTCCAACTCACCGTCTCGGAACAAGCGGGCCGCGACCATCTCACACTCCTGCCAATCGCGACGAGAGTCCTCCGGAGCAACGCCCAGCGCGGCCGGTAGATCCCTCAATCTCACCCGGCTCAGGCCACCTGACGCCGATTTCACAAGATACTCCGGGTCCGCCACAAGGACCAGAAACCTGCGCCGTGGCGTACTCGCCATGCGGAAGTACGAAGATTCGTTTTCAGTCATTATAAATCTCCAAGGGTCTGAGGTCCCAGGCGGGCTGGATATCCTGACGGTAAGCCGGATATCCAGCCACCTGCTGCAACTCCATGTCATAGAATTCGCTCGGCGGCAAGGCGCCTAAACCTCGTGGATTAAGGGCAGGATCCGGAGGTCCAACATCGACGATGGCTTTTCCTTGCATCATCTGATAATTGATCCACTTTTCGTTCGCCCACAAATGAATGGTGTCGTGCATTCCTGGCAGATGCTTTCTGGTGAAGTTGTAAACACTATCCGGTAGGGCCTCGTAAGTCGCATAATTGTGCTGGGCGGCGAATGGGTGTACACGCTCTGTCATGAGACGCCCCATCACCACGGTGCCAGCCTCTTTATTCCGTGTCACCGCACCCATGATGCCCTGACCGATCCGTTGACCAGCCGCTCCGCCGACACCACCCGTAGCCGCCCCGAAAACAGCTCCGGCGGCAGTTCCTCCGAGCGCGCCCTGGACGGTATGGGGTCCCGGCGCGCTGTAGTAGCCGTAGGTGCCCTGAATGCCGCCGCTGATGCCACCTGAACTGGCCCCGGCCACGAGTGTTGCCTTCATCCCGGTCAATCCAGCGCGGGCGGCGATACTGGCACCGCCGAAACCGCCAAGGGCGCCGGTGAGCGCAACTTGTCCCCAGTTCACCCCGCCGGTCGTGGCTTTCTGGATGATCGTGTCGGCCCCGGCGGCGATGAGCATCAACCCGGCCGGTCCCCCGACCCCGGTGGCCATGAGGACGCCGCCGGCGATCACCATGGCGCCACCGGCGATGTATTCCCAGTTGTCTCCCAACCAGTCCCCGGCGGCAGCGAACGCTCCCCGGCTGGAGCCGTCGTAGGCCTTCAGCTCGTCATCGGTGAGCGGGCGCAGCCCGGTGGGGTCGGTGGTATTTAGCGGATTGTTGCCCGCGTAGGCATAAGGGTTGCCGTCCCAGCCCGCACCGAGCACGGGGGAGAGGGGATCGGTGGAGAGGAAGCCACGGGTGGCCGGGTCATAGGCCCGTGCCCCGAGCCATTCCAGGCCCGCGATGTCCAGGCCGCCGTTGCCGGTCAGGCTGATCCCGGCCGGCAGCGCACCGGCAAGCGCCGACGCCGCCCCCATACCGGAGACGGCACCCATACCCGCGGCGCCGGGTTCCGGTGTGGTGGCCACTGCCGCGCCGATGACGGCCCAGGGATCGTTCTGGTCGGTGGGGCGGGCAGCGCGCCAGCCCGGCGCCGTCCATGCCTCGCCGATACCGGTGACGCCACCGGGCAACGACAGAACCTGGTCACCGCCGATGCAGGTGAGGGTGGGGATCGGGTTGGCGGTGTCCCACCACAGTTCCGAACCATCGATGGCAG
>JBKKDK010000121.1:0-2864 GCA_046708245.1 Arthrobacter sp. | reverse complement strand
GTGGTGCTGTATGCTGGGGTGTGCGCATTTGTGCATTATTTTTTCGTGTTGCACTGCTCTGGGCCGGCACGGGATGACGCGGGGGCGGGCCCTGGCCGCAACAATTTACAACTGGGGTCAGGAGTGCGCTGCGAGCAGCGAGCTCGCTTCCTGGCGGGTGCTTCCCGAGCTCTCGATGTGCGCAAGCTCGGCGGGGATTTCCCAGCCCTTTTTGCGCATCGCGGTGGCCCAGAGCCGGCCGGCGCGGTACGAGGAACGCACCAGCGGTCCGCTCATGACGCCGAGGAAACCGATCTCGTCCGCTTCCTGCTGCAGGTCAACAAACTCCTGCGGCTTGACCCAGCGGTCCACCGGCAGGTGCCGTTCGCTCGGGCGCAGGTACTGGGTGATCGTGATCAGGTCGCAACCGGCGTCGTGCAGGTCCCGGAGTGCCTCGGAAATCTCTTCGCGGGTCTCGCCCATGCCCAGGATCAGGTTGGACTTGGTCACCATGCCCAGGTTGCGGCCCTGCGTGATGACGTCCAGTGAGCGGTCGTAGCGGAATGCAGGCCGGATGCGCTTGAAGATCCGGGGAACGGTCTCGACGTTGTGGGCAAAGACCTCAGGCTTGGAGTCGCAGATGGCCTGGATGTGTTCGGGCTTGCCGGAAAAGTCGGGGATAAGGAGTTCGACGCCGGTGCCGGGGTTGAGTTCGTGGATCTTGCGGACCGTTTCGGCGTAGAGCCAGACGCCCTCGTCGGCGAGGTCGTCGCGGGCCACCCCGGTGACGGTAGCGTAGCGCAGCTGCATGGCCTGGACGGAGCGGGCCACCTTGGTGGGCTCGAACATGTCCACCGGGGAGGGCTTGCCCGTGTCGATCTGGCAGAAGTCGCAGCGGCGGGTGCACTCGGAGCCGCCGATCAGGAACGTGGCCTCCTTGTCTTCCCAGCACTCGAAGATGTTGGGGCAGCCGGCCTCTTCACACACGGTGTGGAGGCCTTCTTTTTTGACCAGGTTCTTGAGTTGCACAAACTCAGGGCCCATCTGGACCTTGGCCTTGATCCATTCCGGCTTACGCTCCACCGGTGTGGCCGCATTTCGCTGCTCAATGCGCAGCATTTTCCGGCCTTCTGGTGCCAGTGTCACAGTAGTGCTCCTTCGTGGGTTGCAACTAGGGCTTCTTCATTGTTGCGCAGTTCTTCGGTGATCCGCGACACGAGGTCCGCCGGGGTGACATCCCGGCCGGTCTCCTGGGCGATGGTGGTGACGCCGGCGTCGGTGATGCCGCAGGCAATGATCTGGGCGTAGGGCGCAAGATCGTTGTTGCAGTTGATCGCAAAACCGTGCATTGTGACGCCTTCGTGGACGCGGATCCCGATGGCCGCGATCTTGCGGTCCGGGCCCTTCGCGTCCGCTTCGATCCAGACTCCTGCGCGGCCCTGGATCCGGACGGCATCGATGCCGTAGTCGGCCAGGACGTTGATGATGACCGCTTCCAGACGCTCCACATAGTCGCGGATGCCGGCCTTGTTCCGGAGCTTGATGATGGGGTAGCCAATGAGCTGTCCGGGGCCGTGCCAGGTGAGTTTGCCGCCGCGGTCCACGGGAACCACCGGCGTCCCGTCAAAGGGGCGTTCGTGGTCCTCGGTGCGTTTACCGGCGGTGTACACGGCAGAGTGTTCAAGCAGCAGGACGGTGCTGGGTGCGGTGCCGGCGGCGACCTTCCCGTGGAGTTCGCGCTGGAGGTCCCAGCCGCGGGTGTAGTCGACGAAATCCGGGGCGAGACCCAGCCGGGAGAACTCAAGAGTCATGGCATCCAGCTTAGACCTCGGCCGCCGCCGTACCCGATTGTGTGCTTAAGCTCTCACACCTGTGGATAACTTCTGCGGGATTCCGGCGGATCGGCTATCCCTGAGGGATGGATGATTACCTGCAAGCAGGCCCTGCGGCCCCGGTGGTTCCGGGCTACGACGTCGGCCGGTGCCTGGGCCGCGGCGGCAGCGCCACGGTATGGCTCGTCACCGAGAACTCGACGGGCCGCGACTTTGCCCTCAAGTGTTTCGACGGCGGACCCTTCGACGGCGGCCCCATCGCGGAGGGCCCCGACGGCGGGGAGGTGATGCGGCGTGAAGTCCGGATCCTTTCCGCCCTGGACCACGGGCACCTGGTCAGGGCACATGCCGTGGTGCGGGTGCACCAGCCGCCCGGGACGGACGGCGGGACGGACGGCGGGACGGCCGGTGGCGGTGGCGGCGGACCCGGGCTGGTGCTTGACTACGCGCCCGGCGGTTCGCTCGCTGCTCTTGTCGCCGGCCGGGGGAGCCTGGGCCCGGGGGAAACAGTGACCGTCCTGACACCGATCGCCCAGGCCCTGGCGTACCTGCACGGCCAGGGTTTCATCCACGGCGACGTCGCCCCCGGCAACGTGCTGTTCACCGCCCACGGCAAACCCTTGCTCGCTGATCTGGGCATCGCGCGGATGGTGGCCGACGCCGGAACCATGGCGGCATCCGGAACCGAGGGATTCCGTGACCCGGCGCCCGTGGACGCCATGCGGGCCGGACTGCAGCCGGAGCGCGACGTCTACTCCCTCGCGGCCCTGGGCTGGTACTGCCTGACGGGCCGGGTTCCCGGACCGTCGGAGCAACGTCCGCCGTTGCCGCTGCTGGTTCCGGGAGTGCCGGCCGCGCTGGCAGCGGCCCTGGAGTCGGGCCTGCACGAGGACCGGCGGCTCCGGCCGGCAGCGGCCGAGTTCGCCGCCGCAGTCTTGCGCAGTGCCGCGGCGGAACCCGTGGACCTGTCCGTTTCCGCCCACCCGACCGTGCTTCCGGAGCTGCTGACGCGGCGGGCGCCGGAACTCAGCCCGGGAGGGCGGGGAAGGGAAC
>JBKKDK010000120.1:0-5683 GCA_046708245.1 Arthrobacter sp. | reverse complement strand
GAAGGAACACGCAAGGACCGGATCGCGCAGCTGGACGTGTCCGGCTACCCGTCGTACACCACCTCTGCCGGCTGGCTCGGCTACTCCGACGACAAACTCCGGATGCTCTGCCAGGAGGCCGTGGACTCGGGCTACCGCCACATCAAGCTCAAGGTCGGAGCCGACCTTCAGGACGACATACGCCGCTGTTCAATCGCCCGCGAAGTCATCGGCGACGACGCCCACCTGATGATTGACGCCAACCAGGTCTGGGATGTTCCGGAGGCCATCGAATGGGTCAGCGCCCTGGCCGAATTCAAGCCGCTGTGGATCGAAGAGCCGACCAGCCCCGACGATATCCTCGGCCACGCGGCAGTCCGCAAGGCCGTCGCACCGATCGGAGTGGCCACCGGCGAACACGGAATGAACCGTGTCCTGTTCAAGCAGCTGTTCCAGGCCGAGGCCATTGACTACTGCCAGCTCGACGCCTGCCGGCTGGGCAGCGTCAACGA
Source organism: Arthrobacter sp. (assembly GCA_046708245.1). GTDB lineage: Bacteria > Actinomycetota > Actinomycetes > Actinomycetales > Micrococcaceae > Arthrobacter. The sequence continues at coordinate 5,192 of JBKKDK010000120.1, read as the reverse complement.
GGTCCTCTCCGTTCTGTTCATGGCAGCCAAATTCGGGGTGCCGGTCTGCCCGCACGCCGGCGGCGTGGGCCTATGCGAGCTGGTGCAGCACCTGTCGATCTTCGACTTCGTTGCCGTCTCCGGAAGCCTCGAAGGCCGCGTCACGGAATTCGTTGACCACCTCCACGAGCATTTCGTCGATCCCTGCATCGTGCGTGACGGCGCGTACGTGCTGCCGTCCCTTCCCGGCTACAGCGCCGAGATGTTCGACTCAACGCTTGCCGAGTTCTCATTCCCCGCGGGCTCGTACTGGGCTAAAGCCAGGAACGCCTCCCCCGTCAGCGTGTAATTCCCCCGCGGGGCCGGGGTTTGTCCCGGCCCCGCAAAGCCTCCCACCAAAGGAAGAAGCCATGCCAGCGGCAACATATATCGGCAACAGCACCATCAACATCGTCGAAAGCACCCAGCGCCCGCCCGCGCCGGGCGAGGTCCAGATCGACGTGGCCTTTACGGGAATCTGCGGCACCGATCTTCACATCCTGCACGGCAACATGGATTCCCGGGTCACCTTTCCGGCGATCATCGGCCACGAAATGTCCGGCCGCATCTCAGCGCTGGGCGAAGGCGTCAGCGGCTGGAGTCTTGGCGACCCTGTCACTGTCATGCCCCTGGACTGGTGCGGGGACTGCCCCGCATGCAAGGCCGGACATCAGCATATTTGCCAGAATCTGAACTTCATCGGCATCGACTCCGCGGGCTCGCTGCAGAAGCAGTGGAACGTCCCGGAGAACGTCCTCGTCCGGCTCCCGGAGTCCCTGCGCCTGGACCACGCCGCCCTGGTTGAACCCGTCGCCGTTTCGGTCCATGACGTCCGCCGCGCCGCCATCCAGCCCGGCGAAAAAGCCGTCGTCATCGGCGGCGGACCCATCGGCGTCCTCATCGCCACCACCGCCCGGCACGCCGGCGCGGAGGTTGTGGTGCTGGAGCTCGACGCCGACCGCCGCGCCATGATTGAAAAGCTCGGTTTTGAGGTCCTGGACCCGCAGGCCCAGGACCAGGTCGAATGGGTCAACAACTGGACCGCCGGCGCCGGCGCCGACGTCGTCTTCGAGGTTTCCGGGGCCGCGGCTGCGGTTCTGGGGGCAACGGCGCTGGCAAAGGTGCGCGGCCGGCTCGTGATCGTGGCCATCCACCCGCAGCCACGGCCGGTGGACCTGCAGCGGGTGTTTTGGCGCGAACTGACCATCGTGGGCGCCCGCGTCTACGAACGCCAGGACTTCGAGAAGGCGGTGGAGCTGCTGGCCGCCGGTGTCATACCGGCCGAACAGATGATCACCGGAACCGTTCCGCTCGACCGGACAGCGGACGCCTTCAGCCGGCTCGCCGCCGGTGACGCCATGAAGATCCTGGTCGACTGCCAGGCGGTACCGGCGTGAGCACGCATCCCTTCGACCTGACCGGCAAGCTTGCTGTTGTCACCGGCGCGAAACGCGGGCTGGGCCGTGCCATGGCCGAGGCCCTGGCCGCCGCGGGAGCGGACATCATCGGCGTCAGCGCAACCCTGGAGCCTGAGGGCAGCGAGGTCGCGCGGGCGGTCGAGTCCCTCGGGCGGACCTTCAGCGCCCGCACCGTCGACTTCGCCGACCGGGAAGCTGTCGGCGCCCTGGGCGCTGAACTCGCTGCCATGGACCGCCCGGTGGACATCCTCGTCAACAACGCGGGCACCATCGAGCGGGCACCCGCAGCCGAACACCCGGATGACCTCTGGGACCACGTGCTGCAGGTGAATTTGTCCTCGCAGTTTGTGCTCAGCCGCGAAATCGGCAAGTCCATGATCGACCGTGGCGCCGGGGGCAAGATCATCTTCACCGCGTCCCTGCTGAGTTTCCAGGGCGGCATCAACGTCCCCGGATACACCGCCGCCAAATCCGGTGTCGCCGGGCTGACCAAGGCGCTGTCCAACGAATGGGCCATGCACGGCATCAACGTCAACGCCATCGCCCCCGGATACATCGCCACTGACAACACCGAGGCCCTGCGCAACGACCCCAGCCGGTCCCAGGCAATATTGGACCGCATCCCGGCAGGCCGTTGGGGGACTGCCGGCGACATGGCCGGGGCCGTCGTCTTCCTGGCCAGCCGCGCCTCGGACTACGTCTCGGGCACGGTGCTGTCGGTGGACGGGGGCTGGCTGGGCCGATGACCCACACTTCGACAGCAACCGTTCCAGAGATGCTTGCGGACATCCGGATTGTGCCCGTGGTGGTCCTGGATGACCCGTCAGGGGCGAACGAACTCGCCGACGCCCTGGTTGCAGGCGGTATCTCCTGCGCCGAAATCACCTTCCGCACGCCTGCTGGCCTGGAGGCGCTGAAGTCGCTTCGCGGGCGCACCGATATCCTGCTCGGTGCCGGAACCGTGCTGGACGCCGCGGATGTGGACCTCGCCGCCGATGCGGGTGCGCGGTTCATCGTCAGCCCCGGGTTCGGAGCGGACGTCGCCGCACGGTGCCGGGAACGCGGACTCACAGCCATCCCGGGCGTCGCAACCGCCTCGGAACTGCAGGCAGCAGTGGCTGCGGGCCTTCGCCACGTGAAGTTCTTCCCTGCCGAACAAGCTGGTGGCCTGCCGATGCTCAGCGCTCTCAGCGGCCCCTTCCCCGAGGTGCGGTTCATGCCCAGCGGCGGCCTCCGCCCGGACAATGTGAACGCCTACCTCGACCATCCTGCCGTGTTTGCCGCCGGGGGCAGCTGGATGGTTCCCCGTGCGACGATCGTTGCGGGCGATTTCCAGGAGATTGCGCGGCTGTGTGCGCAAACCCGGGCGCATCTGGCCGAGCACAGCCGCACGAGGCAGGGTCCGCTCTGATGACACTGACCGTCAAGACCGCAGCGGCGTACGACGCCGTCGCCCTCGGTGAGATCATGCTGCGCCTGGACCCGGGAGCGGGGCGGATCCGCACCGCCCGCCAGTTCGATGTCTGGGAGGGCGGCGGCGAGTACAACGCCATCCGGGCGCTGAGCCATGTCTTCGGGCAACGGACCGCCGCCTTGTCCGCACTGGTCGACAACGACGTCGGGCATCTCATCGATTGCCTCGCCCGCGCCGGCGGAGTGGACACGTCGCTGATTAAATGGGTTCCGTACGACGGTCTCGGCCGTTCCGCCCGCAACGGCCTGAACTTCACGGAACGGGGCTTTGGCATACGCGGCGCACGCGGCGTCTCCGACCGCGGAAACACGGCAGTTTCACAGATGAGCATCGATGACGTGGACCTCGAGGACCTCTTTGGCGTGCGCGGCGTCCGCTGGTTCCACACCGGCGGTATTTTCGCCGGGCTGTCCGAGGAGTCCTGCGCGACGGCGGTCGCCGCCATGGCGTCCGCGCGGAAACACGGCACGGTTGTCTCTGTTGACCTCAACTACCGCCCGAGCCTGTGGGCCGACCACGGCGGCCAGGAGCGGGCCGCCGCCGTGTTCACCCAGCTGACCGAAGCGGCCGACGTCGTCATCGGCGGTGAAACCGACTTCACGGACCGGCTTGGCATCGAACCGCCTGCCGAATCCCTGACGGGGACGCCGCGTTTCACCTCAATTGCCGCCCGGACGCTGGCCCGGTTCCCCAACCTCGGCCTGGTCGCCACCACCTCCCGCCGGGTCAGCAGCGCCAGCCGCAACGACTGGCACGGCATGTGCCACACCCCGGCGGAGGGAACCGTTACCTCCCGGGAACGGACGGACCTGGAAATCCTCGACCGGGTTGGCGGTGGCGACGGATTCGCGGCCGGCCTTATTTACGGCCTGCTCGAGGGCCTCTCTGTTCAGGAAGCCGTTGAAATCGGCGCGGCCCACGGCGCCCTGGCAATGACTACCCCCGGCGACAATTCCATGGCCACCCTGGCGGAAGTCCTGACGGCGGCCCAGGGACAGCGCACGTTTACAAACCGGTAGGCGCGGCCGGGAACGCGCCGGTCCGGGCGCCGGCGCCGGTAATGAATCCGGGCGTGTCACATTTAGTCCTCCTGCGGTGTCTTATGTGCAAACGTTTGATTCGCGATTGGAGCTCAAGTGTCTGCACAATGTCGGGTAGTTATCATCGGCGCCGGATATGCCGGGGTCATGGCCGCGAACAGGCTTGCCGGAAACCGGAAATTAGCCGGATCCATAACGGTGACCGTCCTCAACCCGGTTGCCGATTTCGTGGAACGGATCCGCCTTCACGAGGTCGCGGCCGGCAGCCGGGAATCAGCGTCCGTGCCGATGCGCTCGCTGCTGCACGAGCGCGCGGACGTGGTCGAAGGCACGGCTTCGCGGATCGATCCCGGGCACCGCAAAGTGCACTTGTCAGGCGGCGGCGCACTCGACTACGACGTTTTGCTGTATGCCGTGGGCAGCACCCAGGCATCGGGCAGCATCCCGGCCGGCGCGTACGGGCTGCGGGATTCCGCCGACGCCAACCGTCTGCGCGCCCGGCTTTCAGAGCTGGGTCCGGCCGCCACCGTCAGCGTCGTCGGGGCGGGCCTGACCGGGATCGAAGTTTGCGCCGAAATAGCCGAACAATATCCGCAGCTACGGGTACGGCTCATTTCCCGCGGAACCATCGGGGACGGCCTCTCCGGGCCCGGCCGACACGCGGTTGTGCAAAGGCTGTCAGCACTCGGCGTCGAATTGGTAGAGAATACCGACGTGCAACGGTGCGATGATTCTTCGATTCAAACTTCCGGTGGCGACACCCCGCCATCCGACTGCACCGTCTGGACTGCAGGATTCAGCGCTCCGGACCTGGCACGGGAGAGCGGGCTGCCTACCGATGCCCTCGGAAGGCTGGTGGTCGACGAATCGCTGCGATGCCCGCAGTACCCGGAAATCTTCGGCGCAGGCGACGCCGCCCGGGCCGCCCCGTCAGTGGCGGGTCATCTGCGGATGAGCTGCGCGACCGCCCTGCCGCTGGGCGCCCACGCTGCCGACAGCATCATCGCCCGCCTCGAAAACCGGGCACCGGCCCCGCTTTCGGCGGGATACATGCTCAGGTGCATCAGCCTGGGACGCAAGTCCGGGCTTGTCCAGACCGTGCACGCCGACGACCGGCCCCGCAGCTTCGTCATTCGGGGTCGCCTCGCCGGAGTGGCGAAAGCGCAGATCTGCGACATGACGCTTGCCTGGATCCGGGGCGAGCTTCGCCGGAACGGTTCGTACAGCTGGCCCGCCGGGCCC
>JBKKDK010000119.1:0-11522 GCA_046708245.1 Arthrobacter sp. | reverse complement strand
AGGAGGTCGCGGTAGTCGATGGTGGCCATGATTTGCGGGCGCAGGCCGCCGGTCGCGGGCAGGCCTCCGGCGGCGAGGGCGACTTTGGAGGCGCCGACGAGGCCGTCGAGCAGTTTCTGCGGCCGGGAGCGCAGATCCAGGACCGGCAGGGCAGGGTCCTCCCCGGGACCACCGTCCGCCGCGTCGTCCGCCCCGCCGCCCGCCGCTGTGGTGGTGCGGGGGTTCGTCGCAGTGTTCATGACGGTGATGAGGTGTTCGAACTGGTCGGTCGTGGCGAAGATTTCGAGGTGGTGGAGGCCGTGGCGGGGCGGGCGGATGAAGGCGCCCTGCCGCTGGCGGAGGAGTTCCTCGGACGGTTCGGTGCCGTCCTGGTCCAGGGCCTCGGTCCAGCCGCGGGCGACGCGGGCCAGGAAGTCGGGGTCGTGCTCGGCGGCGGTGCGGGTCAGGGCGTGTTCCATCCGGCCCGCGGATTCGGGGTCGCAGAGGTGCCGGACGCGGTCCAGTGCGGTGGTGATGACCGCCGCGGAGCGGGAACCGATTGTTCCGGCGGCAACGGCGGCGGCGAGTTCCTCGTGGACCGGGGGCGTGGGATGGCCGGTGAGTCCCTCGCGGGGCAGCAGGTTTTTGGCCAGGGTGAGCCGGCGGCGGGCATCGGAGGCGCCGATCCGCAGCCGGTCCCGCAGGAAATCTTCGGTCTTCCGGTATCCGTCGTCCACGGCCGCGGCGGCCGAGGCATCCACCACGGCCACGGGCCCGGCAGATTCCGCGGCCACGGGCCCGGGCGCTGCGGTGGTCCCGGCAGGTACCGCGGGCCCGGCAGATTCCGCGCCGCCGGTCACCCACCCGCCCGGGCTTTCCCGCCAGCCGGTGGTCCAGGCCCCGCCGCCCCCGCCCGGGGACGCCACCGCCGCGGCGGCGGACGCGGCCTGTTTCCGGGTCCGGTCCACGGCGCCCGCGGCCACGACCTGCAAATACTCCAGGGCCCGCGAGGCTTCCTCCAACCGGCCGGCGAAATCCGACGCGGCCGCAAAACCCCAGCCCGCCGCGTCCTGGACCGCCGTCGACCCGAGGTCCTGCAGCACGGCCAGGGCATCGTCCACACCGGGCCGCCCGCCCCGGGCTGCTGCGACCCGGTCCCCGTCCAGGAAAGGAAGAAACTCCCTGACGGCTTCCATAACTCAAGCATCCCAAGGGGGTACGACAGTATTAGCCATTCATGGATGCCGACCGGCGCGGCCGCCAAATAGCCCCCGTCCAGGAATCAGCGCGCAGTATTCAGGATGTGCGATCCAGGACCCGGGGTTTACCAAACTGCGTGCGGACCCCTGGCGAAAACAGCACCGACTCCGGAGGTCCGGCCACGTCGATGCCGGCGGCGCCCACCAACTCGTCGGCAAGCAGAGTCACTTGCGCCCGGTACAACTTCCACGGGCTGTGCGCATTGGGGACGTATAGGGTCCGGTCCCTGAAACGGGTGTGCAGGCCGAACCGGGCCGTGAGATGGACCGACAACGGATCGGAGGCTTCGGCGTCGGGGTCTGCGGCCACTGTGAAATCGCTCCGGGGGCCGCCCCGGAACCGACGCACCGAATACCCCGCCGCCGCGCCGACGGCGGGCGCCTTACGGCCAGTTGAATTTCCGCTGAGGAAACCCGTACGCGACCACACATACGGAATCCCGGCGGCTCGCGCTGCCAGCACCACAGCCAAGCGCGACGCATCCAGGCTCAGGAAAACCACACCACGGGTGCCGTCCGGCTCCCGGGAGTAAAGGCGAACATTGATCTCATTGAAGCTCCCGAAATAGGGGATACCAGGGCCGCTGCCAAGTCCCGCGCCCTGCATGCGGAAGCCGATCAGCCCCACCCACGCCGACCCGTCGAAGGCGTCCGGGACGACCCCCGGCGGCATAAACGAGGCCGCCACCGCCTCCGGGACGCGCCAGTGCAGGAAGGCAGCATCAGTCCACTGCTGCTCCATAATGATCGGCGCCGGGAGCTCGGGTGCATCCGGCCAAGGATCTATACGAATTCGGATCACCCTGTTTCGGTCGGCGTGCTCTTACGTTGGCGTGGCGCTCAGCCCGCAGCAGACGCGGCAGGGGAACCCGCGGGCTCCTTCTGCCAGGGCCAGCGGCCGGTGATTTCGAGCTCCAGCGAGAAGCTCAGGAACGTCCGGATGAGCACAATGATGGCCAGCACGCCCACGCTCTCGTACGTCGGGGTGACGGCCACAGTCCGGATGATGTCGGCCGCGACCAGCAGTTCCAGGCCCAGCAGGATCGAACGGCCCAGCAGTTGGCGGTAGGAGCGGTAGGCGGAGAGCGGCTCGGAGCCGGCGGGCAGGCGCTTTGGCTGGAATCCCCGCAACGCCATCGGGATGGAAATGACGGCGCCGACCACCATAACGGCCACGCCGGCGAAGTCCATGTAGCGTCCGACCGTCTCAATGATGTGCTGCAAATCCATGGGTCCCCTCGGAGAAGTAGGCGGGAGTGTCTCGGGCAGGTCTTAGGGGTGCCGCACGCCGCCGCCGGCAAGGATCGCCCGGTAGCCTTCGCGGAAACTCGGGTACTGGAATTCGAAGCCGGTCCCGCGAAGCAGCGCATTGCTGCAGCGTTTGTTGCCGCCACGCGCCGGCCCGGGCTGCAGAACGCCCCCGGGTTCGCCGTCGGGCCCAGCAGCGGACGCCGCCGGCAGGGGCAGTCCCAGCTCGGCTGCCAGGAAGGTGAGCACCTCGCCCAGCTCGGCCGGATCGTCGTCGACGCCCAGATACACAGGCGCGGGAACCGCCTCCATGGTGCACAGGTGGACGATCGCGGCCGCGGCGTCGTCGCGGTGGATGCGGTTGGTGAACCGAGGTTCGGCCGGGATCACGGCTGTTCCGCCGCGGACCTGGTCGATCAGCCGGGTCCGGCCGGGGCCGTAAATGCCGCCGAGCCGCAGCACCACCGGCGTGATGCCGGTGCCGCGCAAGCGGGTGTAAAGCAGTTCTTCCGCCTCGCGGATGATGCGGCCCGAGAACCCGCCGGGTTCCGGCGTCGTGCCTTCATCAATCCAGCCGCCGCCGGCATCGCCGTAGACGGCGGTCGAGGAGACAAAAATGACCCTGCGGACGCCGGCCCCGGACTCCAGCACCGCGTCAAGCACGTTGGACAGGCCGTCCACATATGCGGCCCGGTAGGCCTCCTCAGTGGGGGAGTCTGCCGCAATGGCGACCACGACGGCGGCGGTATCCGCCGGGACGGGCGGCAGTTTGCCGGTGGCCAGGTCAGCTGCGAAGCCCTCGATGGCTGCCGGAAGTTTGTCCGGCGAGCGCCGCCAGCCCACTACGCGGTGGCCGGCCGCGGCAAAGCGCAACCCTGCCTCGGTCCCCAGGTCGCCGCAACCGGCCAGCAATACAGTCATGAAGCCAGTCTGCCAGTGTTCAGGGAGCCCCGGCGCACAGCGGGCATGCTACGGCGCGGGGATCGGGAAGAAGGCCCGCGGATCCTGCAGCAGCGCCGGGTAGTCGAAAGCCGAGCGGTCCAGGATCTGGTCCACCTGGAAGTTCCGCGCGAACCGGCCGTCCACGGTGATCGGACGGCCCAGGACCTTGCCGATCGCGAAGGAAGCGCCGCCATGGACCGGAATGGCCACCACGGAGTTGCCCGGGAGCGTATTGAACGCCTCTTCCTGCTGCTGGCGCTTGCGGGTGGGCTTCTTGACGAGCTGCTTCGGCGGCAGCTTGCGCACCTTGGCCGGGCGGCGGGCGCCGGAGTCCGCGTAGACGAACTGGTAGTCGTCCTCCTCGGAGGTGGCTTTCGCTCGTCCCACCGGCGGCAGGCTGACGGTCTTCAGCTGCTCGGGCTCGGTGTCGCCGAGGGGCAGGCGCAGCACCCAGATGCGCTCACCGGATGGGTCCTCCGGCAACAGTTCCAGCTTCGGCTCGGGCCAGACGTACTCCAGGTCCGCCTCGGTGCCGGGGAACAACGGCGAGTAAAAACGCGGATCCTTCGCGATCAGCTTGGAGCGGTGGCTCTCGTGCAGTTCGGGGTCGCCGAGCCACGGCGGCATCGGGATCTTGGCGGCATAGCCGGGGTGCGCTGCCTGGGGCGCGAACTCCGTGATTTTGTCCCGCGTGGTGTCCTCGCCGCCGCGGGCCGTCCACTCGTCCACCATCGACAGGCCGTAAAGGGTCAGTGCGGGAACGTACCCCATCCACATCCGGATCGCCGGGTGCGACTGCCAGCCGTACTCGGGGATCACCAGCGCGCGCAGGATCTGCAGCGCCTCGACGCGCTGCTTGCCGAGCCGCACGCGGTCCAAAACCGCGGCGCTCTGCTGGAAATCGGGGAAGGGGAGAAAAGTCTGCATCTGTCCAGTTTGAGGCCACGGACCAAATGCACCAATTGCAGGGGCTTCCTGGTGAGCGTGTTCACATTTCGGAACCCGACAGACAGCTCCAAGGTTTGGCGCGTAAACTAGCACGAAACAACCCTGACGCCCGGGAGTCACGCCGCCATGTCGAACAAATCAGTAACTTCATCTTCGGCGCTGATAACGCCCAAGTACGGACAACTGCTCAGCCCGGACGCCAACGGGATTCTGGTCCTCGAAGAGTTCACCATCGATCCGGAAGCGGCACGCAAAGAACAGCACAAGTTCCGTGCGGCCATGGCTGCCGTGGCGCTCACGATGCGGCGTTTGCTGGCATTCCGCCTCTTCATCGCCGTGGTGGCGATCGCCAACCTGCCGCTCTTCCTGCTCTCCAGCGGCTGGGAAATCTATGTCGTCTCGCTGACGCTGGTGGTGGCGGTCCACGCCGCGGTCTCCTGGCTCAACCGCCACGAACCGCGGATCCGGCAGCGGCGGATGCTGGAACTGCATTTGCATCGGGAACAAAGCGCCAATTACCGCAAGGTCCGTGACGCCGTTAAATACGTCATTGATGCGCCGGCCCGGATGAACGAAAGCCTCTACCTCGAGCTCCTCGCCGCCAAGCGGGTGGCCCTGCACCTCACCATGGGCACCGTCGCCCTGCTGGACACCAGCGACGACGCCGCCTGGAAAGTCCGCATCATCCGCGAGATTCCCCGCGTCGCCTGAGCCCGATCAGCTAACCGAGGCAGCACGACGCCGGAGCGCCCCTGAGGGAACGCTCCGGCGTCGTACGTTAACGTGCGGTGCCGCCGAGCCCTAGCCGGGGAGCTGCAGCACCTGTCCCGGGAAGACCAGATTGGGATTGCTGATGGTTGCCGTGTTGGCGTCGGCCAGCGCATGCCAGCCGCCGGCGACGTTGAGCTTTCCGGCGATGGTGCTCAGGGTATCGCCGCTCTGGATCGTGTAGGTCTGGCCACTCACGGTAACCGGGGCAACGTGGCGCGGTTTCGGCGCAGCTGCCTTGGGGGCCACTGTCCGCGTGGGCGCTGCTTTGGGGGCCACGGTCCGCGTGGGCGCCGCGGCCGGCTGCCGCGATGTGGTGGCGCCCTGCGGAGCAACAGCGCCGCCGGACAGGCCCAGCTTCGCGGCGCAGGCCGGCCATGCACCCCAGCCCTGGCCCGCCTGCACTTTCTGGGCGACGGCGATCTGCTGCTCACGGCTGGCGTTGGCCGCGGATCCGGTGCCGCCGTAGGCTGCCCAGGTGCTGGGGCTGAATTGCAGCCCGCCCGCATAGCCGTTACCTGTGTTTGTGGCCCAATTTCCGCTGCTCTCGCACTCGGCAAGTGAATCCCAGACCGACGTCGTGGTTTGTCCCGGGACGGCCGCTCCGGCCGACGTAGCGGTCAGTGCAATGCCGGCCATCGAGACAGCCGCCAAGGTGACGCCGCGGCGCGCGGCAGTGCCAATAGTGGATTTCTTCATGGTTGAGATGCTCCTGAGGTCCACCAGCGCTCGGTCCGTCCCCGGACGTTATCGCGCCACTGCCCGCCCCCGACAATAGAGGTCATGTGCGGTGTCTGCCGGTCGGGCAGTAGCTGGTGGTGGCAGCACCGGGCATGCAATGCCCAGTCACGGGCATGCACACTAGGCTAAGGCCGGCCTCCCGCGTTATCAAGACGTTATTTTTCAGCCAGCAAGCATTGAAGTCAGGTACGGAGCCGTCCGGCTTGTCGTGGACCGCGCCACGGCCTCGGGCGTTCCGACGGCGACGATCTTGCCGCCCGCGTCGCCGCCGGCCGGGCCAAGGTCGATCACCCAGTCCGCCGCAGCCACCACATCCATTTCGTGCTCCACCACAATCACTGTGTTTCCGGCGTCCACGAGCCGGTTGAGCTGGGCCATCAGGAGCTCGACGTCGGCCGGGTGCAGTCCGGTGGTGGGCTCGTCCAGCACATAGAGGGAGTGGCCGCGCTGGGCGCGCTGCAGCTCGGTGGCAAGCTTGATCCGCTGTGCCTCACCGCCGGAGAGCTCGGTGGCGGGCTGGCCGAGACGGAGATAGCCCAGGCCTACCTCGCGCAGGGTCTGCAGGCTGCGGGCCGCCGCCGGCACCGCGTCGAGGAACTCTGCGGCGGCATTGACCGTCATGCCCAGGACGTCCGCCACGTTCTTGCCGCGGTACGTCACCTCGAGGGTCTCCGGGTTGTAGCGGGAGCCGTGGCACTCGGGGCAGGGGCCGTAGCTGCCGGGCAGGAACAACAGCTCCACGGCCACGAACCCTTCGCCCTGGCAGGTCTCGCAGCGCCCGCCGGCCACGTTGAAGGAGAAACGGCCGGCGCCGAAGCCCCGCGCCCTGGCCTCGTCCGTGGCGGCGAATTCCTTCCGGACCGCGTCGAAGAGGCCGGTGTAGGTGGCGAGGTTGGAGCGTGGGGTGCGGCCGATCGGTTTCTGGTCCACCTTGACCAGCCGGTCCAGCTGGTCCAGCCCGGAAACGGGTCCCACGGACAACGGCTCACCGGGTCCGGCCTCCCCGGCGTCCGGATCCGAGCCGGGATTCGCGCTCGCGGGCTCGGGGTGCAGCCGGGCGCTGACCACTTCGGCGAGGACCTGGCTGACCAGGGTCGACTTGCCGGAACCGGACACCCCGGTGACCGCCGTCAGCACACCGAGCGGGAAATTCGCGTCCAGCTCGCGGAGATTGTGCCGGGTGATGCCGCGCAGCTCCAGCCAGCCGACGGCCTCCCGGCGGCCGCCGCCGCCGTCGTTTCCGGCTGCGTTTCCGGCGGCATTTCCGGGGGAGCCCGCTGAACCGTTCGGGAACAGGTACGGGCGGGTGATGGAGGCCTCGACGTCGGCGAGGCCGGCCACGGGCCCGCTGTAGAGCACTTCGCCGCCGCCCTCGCCGGCGCGGGGACCCACATCCACGAGCCAGTCGGCGCGGCGGACGATGTCCATGTTGTGCTCCACCACAAATACCGAATTGCCGGAGGACTTGAGCTGGTCCAGGACCGCCAGCAGGGGTTCGGCGTCGGCCGGGTGCAGACCGGCGGAGGGCTCGTCCAGCACGTAAATCACGCCGAACAGTCCGGAGCGCAGCTGCGTGGCGATCCGGAGCCGCTGCATCTCACCGGGGGAGAGCGTGGGGGTGGAACGGCCCAGGGCAAGGTAGCCGAGGCCCAGGTCCACCAGGACGGTGACGCGTTGCAGGAGGTCGCGGGTGATGGCGACGGCCACCTCGTTGCCCTCACCCGAGGACTGCTTGCGGGAGGCGGTCCCGGCTTCGGTGAGTTCGGCGGTCGGCCGGATGATCTCGGCCAGCCCGGTCATGGGCACGGCGTTGAGCTCGGCGATGGTCCGCCCGGCGAAGGTCACGGCGAGCGCTGCGGGCTTCAGGCCGCTGCCGCCGCAGCGCGGGCAGGGGCCGGTTTCCATAAAGCGCAGCACGCGGTCGCGCATGGTGGTGCTCTTGGAATCGGCGAGGGTGTGCAGCACGTAGCTCCTGGCGCTCCAGAACCTGCCCTTGTACGGCTTGGCCACCCGGTCCCGCTGCGGCGTCACTTCCACCACGGGCTGTTCCTCGGTGAAGAGGATCCAGTTGCGGTCCTTTTTGGGCAGCTTCCGCCAGGGTGTGTCGACGTCGTGGCCCAGGTGAGCCAGGATGTCGCGCAGGTTCTTGCCCTGCCATGCGCCGGGCAAGGCGGCGATGGCGCCGTCGCGGATGCTCAGCGACGGGTCCGGGACCAGGGAGGACTCGGTGACGGTGTGCGCGATCCCCAGGCCGTGGCACTCCGGGCAGGCGCCGGCCGCCGTGTTCGGCGAGAACGCGTCCGAGTCCAGGGAGCCCGCGCCCTCCGGGTAACTGCCGGCGCGGGAAAAGAGCATGCGCAGTGAATTGGAGAGTGTGGTGAGCGTGCCCACCGTGGACCGCGAACTCGGAGTGCCGCGGCGCTGCTGGAGTGCGACGGCGGGCGGCAGCCCGGTGATCTGCTCCACCTTCGGATTGTGCCCCTGCTGGATCAGCCGGCGGGCGTAGGGTGCCACGGACTCGAAGTAGCGGCGCTGCGCCTCGGCGTAAATGGTGCCGAAGGCGAGGGATGACTTGCCGGAGCCGGAGACGCCGGTGAACGCGACAATGGCGTCCCGGGGCACGTCCACGTCCACGTTGCGCAGGTTGTTCTCCCGCGCTCCGCGCACCCGGACAAACCCGTCCGCAGAGGCGCCGGGGACAAAATCCGGAATCGTCGCAACCGGCAGATGGGAAGCATGCTGTTCATTCTGCATTCGTTCGACTCTATCCGCTCCGGAGGTGGACGGGGTGGGCATATCCTTACCGGATGAACACTTACGACGGCGCCGCAGCTGGTGCAACAGACGAAACCGTCACGGATCCGGACAGCGGGGCGGCGCTGGAACCGGCCGAGGCTCCCGAGGAAGCCCAGATGGTGCTTCCGGTCGCGGAGCTGCACCTGCACATCGAGGGGACGCTGGAACCGGAACTCATTTTCGCGCTGGCCGAACGCAACGGGATCCAGCTGCCCTACGCAAACCTGGACGAGCTGCGCGCCCGCTATGAGTTCACGGACCTGCAGTCCTTCCTGGACCTGTACTACGCCAACATGGCAGTGTTGCAGACCGAGCAGGACTTCGCCGACATGACCCGGGCGTACCTGGCCCGGGCCGCGATCGCCGGCGTGCGGCATGCCGAGATCATGCTGGACCCGCAGGCGCACCTGTCCCGCGGGGTGTCCCTCGAGACCTGCGTGAACGGTGTGGCGTCGGTCCTGGCGGGCTCCCGGGAGGAGTTCGGTATCTCCACCCTGCTGATCGCGGCCTTCCTGCGTGACCTTTCCGAGGAATCGGCCCTTGAGGTGCTGGAGCAGCTGCTCGCCATGGACGCCCCGATTGCCGGCATCGGCCTGGATTCGGCCGAGGTGGGCAACCCGCCGGCGAAGTTCCAGCGGCTTTTTGCCCGGGCCGCGGACGCCGGACTGCACCGGATCGCGCACGCCGGCGAGGAGGGCCCGCCGTCGTACATCATCGATGCGCTGGATCTGCTGGGAGTGGAGCGGATCGACCACGGCATCCGCTGCATGGAGGACCCCGAACTGGTGGAGCGCCTGGTCAACGAGCTGATGCCGTTGACTGTGTGTCCTCTGTCCAACGTCCGGCTCCGGGCCGTGGGCATGCTGGCGGAGCACCCGCTGCCCGCGATGCTTGCGGCGGGCCTGAACGTCAGTGTGAACTCGGATGATCCGGCGTATTTCGGCGGGTACGTGGATGACAACTTTGCCCAGCTGAAGTCGGCGATCGGGCTGTCCGAGTTCGACTTCGTGCGGATGGCGGCGAACTCGATCCGTTCCTCGTTCGCAAGCGAGGAACGCAAGGCGGAACTGCTGGCAGAACTCGCCGCGTCCGGACACTAGGAACGGAACGAATCCCCGAAAATAGCCTGAAAAGGTACGTGGCAGGACCCGGGTAAAGAGGCAGGTGCCAAATGCGCAGGCAACCCGTATTGACGGCAGGATTGCTCTCTGCGGCGCTTCTGGCCGCCGCGTGCGGGGGCGGGCCGGCGCCTCCCCCTGCGCCATCACGGACGTCCGGCGAGAGGATCGTAGCCGATGCCTACATCACGGCCTACACCTGGTTCGACAACACGCCCGGAGGCTCTCCCGACATCAGCCACCCCATGCTGCACAGGACGGCCGGCGGCGCCGGAACCTATGAGGACCCGGTGACCATCGCCGTCGGGCATTCACTGGAGTCGGGCACTGACGTCCTGGATTTCCCCGCCGGAACCCGGATTTACCTGCCCGATGTGCGGCGGTACTTCATCGTGGAAGACACCTGCGGGGACGGCCCCACGCCCGAGGACGGCCCGTGCCACTCCGGAGCGGACGAGCACGGCGGAGCCTCCGTTTGGATTGACATGTGGATTGGCGGCGAGGGCGAAAGTGCTACTTTTGCCCGGCAGTGCACGCAGGAAGTGACAGGTGTGCGGACGGCGGTGTTCGATCCTGCTGATAATTACGTGGTGGCGCCCGGGTACGGCGTGCTGCACGACGGCGAGTGTGACGCCGGCTACGGCAACGCGCTCCTCAAGAAGTAAGCAGTGCAAGAAGCTACTCGCGGGTACCGGTGCGGTGAACCCTCGCGGACCCCGGCCCGGGCTGTCATAGTGGGTCACGACACACAGAGTTAACCGGTTCCACTCGCAAAAACACGCACTTCCTTGGCAAAATGCTTGTGGATCAATTGCTTCTAAAGGAGACCCATGGGCGCGAACACCGCGGAAAACACCAACCTTCGGCTGAAAGCCGTGCTGGATGTCCTCACCGAGGGGGTGTGGACGGGCGACAAACTCAATGCCGGAGCTGTGCTGGGCGAGGCCATCGCCCGCGTCCCGCTCAATGACCACGAACGCGAACTCCTCAGCGGCGGCATTCCCCGCGGCCACAAGACCCTGACCACCGCCACCGCGAAACTCGTCAAGGCCGGCTGGCTCGTCAAGGGACGTTCCGGCTGGTCCATCACCGACGACGGCCAGCGCGCCACGGTCGCTTTCGCCGAACCGGGATCCTTCGCCGGAGCGCTCGACGCCGGTACTCCGGTTCCGGCCGGCACGCCGCTCCCGTCCGCCCCCGCCGGAGTGCCCGCCCCGAAGGCAGCGCCGGCCAAGGAAGCACCGTCGAAAGCCTCCAAGGTGGCCGGCAAGGCTGCCAAGCTGATCGAGGAAGCCGTGGCCCCGGTGGCCAAGGCCGTCCGGAAGCGCAAGGCCCCCGCCGCTGCCGCCCCGGCATCGGAAGCTCCTGTCGCCAGCCCGGCGTCGGCCGTCGCGGCCGCCAGCACGGACAGCATCGAGCAGCCGGCAGCCGTTGCTGTTGCCGGCGACTTCAACGTCCTGCTGGGCGCACCGGCCAACTGGGCGCCGCAGTACGACGAATCCCAAATGGAACTGGACCTCGTGGACCAGCTGTGGAAGATCGCCGCGGACATCCCGGCCGGCTTCTACAACTTCAAAATCGCCCTGAACCGCTCCTGGGACGAAAACTACGGCCAGTTCGGGACCTTCGACGGGCCCAACCACGAGGTCCACCACGGCGGCGGCCTCCTCGTGATCCACTACGATCACCGGACCCGCGACATCGTCCTGCCGTAGGCAGCGAC
>JBKKDK010000118.1:0-22275 GCA_046708245.1 Arthrobacter sp. | reverse complement strand
GCAGACCAGCAGATCAGCGAGTTGAAGGGCGAGCTAAAAACCCGCATCTTCGACCAGGGTTTCCACTGGAAGGTGTTGTTCCTCGGCCGGTCCATCAATGGAACCACGGACATTGTGTCTTCAATGTCGAGGAGCTTGCGGAATCTCGGGCACCACGTGCTGGACATCGACACCGCCAAGCACCGGATTACGCACAACCCGTCACGTGCAACGGGCGGGAACGGGCCCATCTACGTTGAGTTCGACAAGATTGAGTCGATCGTCGAACAGTTCCAGCCCCAGATCATCGTTTGTTGCGCGGGCGGTTTGACGTTCACGGATGAGGACGCGGCCAAATTGAAGGCCCGTGGCATTGTCCTGCTTGGTATCACGTTGAGCGATCCCGACGTTTTCCCGTCCATCGTGGACCACGCGCATGTCTTCGATTTTCACACGACCAACGCAGCGCTGGCTCTCCAGATGTACAAGGACCGGGGCGTTAACAACACCGTGTACTTCCCGTTCGGGATCGACCGCGGCTTTGTCACGCAGGAAGTCGCTGATGCACCCGAATTCGCTGCAGACGTGATTTGCCTGGGACACGCGAACAACAGGCCGGACCGGAACACGGCGATGGCTCATCTCGCGAAGACGCTGGACGTCAAAGTCTACGGCCGGGGCTGGGAGCTGCCGGAGAGCGAAGTGGTCAGCGGCGACCGGGCTTTGCAGGCACTGAAAATGGGCAAGGTGCACGTCAACTTCCCCCTGACACGTGCCGGCTACATCAACATCAAGTGCGGCGTGTTCGAATCCGTCGGCGTCGGAGCCATTGTTGCCACGGGCCGCTTCGACGAAATGGCGCATTTTTTCGACTATGGCGACGAGATCCTTGGCTACGATGACGAAGCTGACCTGGAACGCAGTATTCAGGAATTGCTCGATGACCCTGCGCGGGCGGGCCGCATGCGTGTCGCAGGCTTCAAACGGCTCATCAACTCCCACCTCTACGAGCACCGGTGGATGAGCATCTTCGACGAAATCCGTCATGCCAACGCAGACACCGCGCCGTGGCTGCCGGCCGAACGGGCTGAGCAAATCCGGTCGACTTTGGCGGCGAGCCTGCCGCGGGCACGCAAGGTGATCCTCTCCGGCTTCTATGGCGCAAGCAACCTTGGCGACGAGATGATTCTTCGCTCAATCAGCCAGCAGCTGCAAAAGGCGGATTCCTCGATCCAGGTCTACGTCGGGTCAGAACGTCCGATTCGCGTCGAAAGCGATCATGGCTTTCAGTCCTTCCAGCGCTCCGACCACCACACAGCGTCGGAAGTGGTCCGCACGGCGTCGGCGGTCGTTGTGGGCGGCGGCGGTCTGTGGCATGACTACACCATTCAGAAGGCAGGCGGCATCGCCAGCCTCTTTACCGGCGCCCCAATGTCGATCGCGGGCTTTGGAATTCTTCCGCTCATGGGCGGCCTCTTGGACATCCCCTTCTACACGGTCGGCCTTGGCGCCGGGCCCCTGACCGACGACGACGCACGACGGCAGGTCCGGTACCTCGCCTCCACAGCGAAGCACCTTAATGTTCGTGATGAGGAGTCCCGGGAGCTTCTCGAGGATCTGGGCATTGATCCGGACCAGATCTCCGTCAGCCCGGACACGGTTTATGCTGTCGATCTTTCGACGTCAGTTTCAGAGCCCCCGGAGCCGCTGCCGGCACTGAAGGCAGCGGGCTACCGGCTCCTTGGCCTGAACCTCCGTAACTGGCCAGGCGCAGTGCAGGCCGACTGGCTGGACCGTCTTCGCGAGGCGATCTGTGAGGTTGCCTCGACCGAAAGAATTGCCATCGTCGGGTTGCCGATGCAGCTCGGCGGCGTGCATGACGAAGACGCATTGGCCGCATTCGGCGCCACCCTGCCGGAGAACATTCCGTTTGTGCCCCTGGGTGGAGAGTTCGGACTTGATGATTACGTTGCGGCTCTGCGTGAAGTGGATGGCGTCATCGCCATGCGGCTCCACGCGGCCCTCCTCGCCCATCGGTGCGGGAAACCGGTCGTCGGGTTGTCCTACGACCCGAAGGTAACACGGCATTTCCAGGAGGTGCACGCATCGGATCTGTGCACTGAAATTTCCGATGCTGATGCTGATTTCCTTGGGGCTATCCGGGAAATGCTCAAACTGGGCGGCGCGACGCGCAGCGCCACGAGCCTTGAAGTTGCCTCCCTTGAACGCCGCTCGAGTGAGGCCCTCATCGAGGTGTGCGCGAGAATCGCCGCCAGCCCGGAGAACAGCAGTGTCTACCGGATTCCGGGAGAGAAACCGGCGCACCTGACTAAAGCATCCAAGGCGGAAAAAATCACCCGGCCGGCCACTGCCACCTTCGAGCCTATGATCAGCCGGGCTAATAAATTCAAGGAAATTCCAGAGCGCCGCCTCAACGTCCTCTTTGATTCGCCACGGGCCATTCATGTTTCGCTGCCCACCTCCAAGCCTTGGCGCGGGCAAACAATGGAACAGCACGGCCACATCAGAATTAAGTCTGAAGGTCCCGTTGAAGTAGCGTTGCAGATCGAAAACCGCTATCAGAACCCCAAAACGGTCGGAAAGATCGCGTACTTCATCCGGATCGGAGACTCCGTGCTTCGGGAAGATCTGGCAAGCAGCAAGAAAACCATCCACCTTCGGTACCTCTCCGACGGAGAAAGCAGTGTTCCGTTCTCGGTCGCAATTGTCGTCCTGGATAACTGCAAGGAAGCCGAAGGCTGGCGCCGCTTTTCAAAGGTCTCGGTGCGGATCTCGCATGCTCATGCCGTGACCGGTCAAAAAGAAGCGTTGATGTTCGCATCCGGCCGACCGGTCCTCAAACTGAAGGACGCGTTGCTGACGGACGGCGGCGACCACCTGGCCGAACCACCGGTCGCCCCCACCGGACCTTCCGCCACCTTGGTAGGAACGTAGCGCGCTGTGGACTACCGAATCGGTCTCATCGGATATTTCGGCTGGGGCAACTTCGGGGATGAACTCTTCTTCAAGCAGTGGCAGGCAGCCCTCGGGGAAGCGACCACGTTCCGGGTCAACGATCTTCTGCACAAGCCGTATACGAGTCGACCCGCGGCCGAGGTGGCCAATGAAGCGGACGCCTTCCTTATCGGTGGCGGGGATCTGATCCGTACGGAGTCGATCTCGCCCCTGTATTGGAACAGGGCATGGACTGCGCGGCCGCTGGTCATCTCGGGCATCGGGGTAGCGCAGGAGACTGAGCGCCGGCGAAGTGACGTGGTGCCCCGGCTGCGGACGTTCATGGCCGAAGCGCGGATCCTTTCGCTGAGCGCACGGGACGCGGAAAGCCAAACCTGGATTGAAGAGCAGCTCTGCCCGCCCCTGGAAGTCAGGCTGGTTCCGGACCTCGCCTACGCCGCCACACAGCCGCTCCGCCTGTCCACGGTCCCTGGCGAGGAACCTTGCACCGTGGGATTAGTCCTGAACAAGGGCGTCACTGACCGGGACCTGGCCGTATTGGACGCGCTACTGGCGGCCGAGGAGGCAGGTTTGGTGAAGCTTCGGCTTCTGATCCTCGCAACCGGGCTGCAGCGGGAGCACGAAATGGAACAGCTTCGGGCGCATGGCCACGAAAGCCGTGCCGAAGTCTATTCCGGAGTGCCGGACATGATCGCTGCCATCGCGGCCGTGGACATTCTCTACTCAGCCAAATTCCACGGCCTGGTTGTGGCCTCGGCGCTGGGAATTCCCTCCAGATCCCTTCGGACTACCTCCAAGGCCCGCGGGCTCGCGCGGAGGCTGGGCATGCCCCAAATGACGGCCGAGATTGATCTGGCAGTGGTCCCCACCCGATCCGGACTTCGTGCAGAGGCGGCCCAGTTGGCCTGGGTGGCGCCGGGGCTGAGCGCCCTTGCGGCTGCTGAGGTAGAGCACGTGACGCAATGCTTGCGGACTGCCGTGGACGGCGCGAGCCAATGATCGCCACTGTCCGGATGCCCCCATTTCCCGGGGACGGCTAGTTGTCAAGCCGAGGATTTTCTGGCTATAGACTGACTTGTCACTTGCCATTGAGCCACCCGCAGGGCAACTTCCACCGCGCGGAGTGCATTACGGAGTTGTTGTCATGTCCAATTATCTTCTGATCATTGCGTCGTCGCCGGTCGCTGATGACATCAAGGCGTGGATGCGCCAGATCGGTGCCACGTCCACCCTGGAAGCGACCGACGTCGTTGATGTGGCGCTCAACGACGGCAAACGACTCATCTACGTTGCCCGTAACGGCCGCAACGACCTGGATCCGCGGGGCAAGCAGATTTTCCGGGGCCACGCGATTGACTTCGATCGGCAACGCCTCATCTTCGGGATGGAGGGCGCCGCCCTTGCCAGCGATGAGGATGCAAAATATGCCAGCGCACCTGTCGAAGGGTGCTACATCGCTGCCGGCTGGGATTCGCAGCGTGTGCAGGTTTCGAATGATCTCTTTGGCATGTGCTCCTTGTTTAGTTTTGCCGAGCCCTCCTGTGTGGCATTTTCCGATTCGATATTTCTGCTCTCCCGGCTCCGAAAGACCCTGAACTTCCCCAACACCGTCAACACCGTCGCGGCGCACGCCCGGACGTGGGGCAATGCCATGGCGGGGCAAATGGTCAGCCAGGACTCGCTGATTGAGGCAATCACCCTTATGCCCCCGGGCACCACGGCTTCCGTGTCGCTGGCGGGAACGCTCGACCTCACGCGACGGGCCGTCCCACTGTCCGAAGAATTTTCCATTGATGACAAGGCGTCGTACAGCGAATCCCTGAAGGAATCGGCCCGGCGCTTTGTCTCCCTCATCGATGCCTTGGCCGGCACCGGGTTTGAGGCACTCAAACTGTCGGTGAGCGGTGGACTGGACTCCCGGGTCTGCATGGCCGCCGCCCTGTTGTCACCGAAGGCCCGCGAAATGGCCGTCCTTAGCTGCATCCACAAATCGAAACAACATTCGGCCGACTACGAAGTTGTTGCCGAACTGTCCGAACGATTCGGCTTCAGCCTGGGCAGCCGGTTCCCCGACGCGCCCGCAAGGCCCCGAACGCGCTCGATCAAAGACAATCTTGGCTTCTGGTTCCTCGCGTCCAGCGGCGCCTATGACTTTATGGTCGCTCCGTCCTACTACTCAGTGGTATCCGATAGTTTCACCGTGGGTGGTTTCGGCGCGGAAATGATCAAGGGGAACTACGGTTGGCGCTCCATCGGCACAATCGCAAGCAAAATACCGGATCCAACGGTGGGCCGTGCGTTCCGGCAGCAAGCCGAACACGGCATTGCGTCCCTTGGTATCAACGCCGACTCCGCCGTCGGCTCGGAGTGGCATTACCTGGGATATCGCAATGCGATTCATTCCGGCCGAATCTCGACGGTTTCCATGGTCGGTTTCCGCCCCTTTCAAATGCGCAACCTGGTAGGCCTCACGCATTCGCCCCTTAACCCCTTCCCGTCGCCGGCCAAGGGTACTCCGAGCATTGTGAACGATTTGCTCATAGCCATGCATCCGGCAATCGCCGGACACCGGTACGATGATCCGCACAAGAACATGTCGCACGACTTCATCCAGGAACGGCTGAAAGCAATGGGCGGCCCCCTTTCGGAAGGGGACATCACAGAATTCCAGGTTCTTGGCAAAGCCGCTGCAGTGTCGAGTGGATTCTCCGTGATCTTCAAATTCCTGGCGGAGGAGGCAGGACTCTGGACATCCGCGAGCAGGGACAGTGTTGAACACCTGACTAAGGCCGGCTATGCAATCGCAAGAGACGCCGGGCTGGAAGACTTGTACCGTCCGGTCCTGACGGAAGCCCTCGGAAAACTGGCGGACGAGACGCTGCCACTGAACTTCATGAGAGGCGCGCCTGGAAAGCTCCTCGCCATGCACTTGCTAGGCTGAAGAGCGGCTCCGGCCACTTCCACCTCAGCGATCTGCCTCGGAACGCGCAGGGCCGGTCAAATGGGTTTGGTCGAACGCAGCCTTGGAATCAAAGGAAAAATATGAAATGTCAGGGGAGTGCCCTGTGAGCGAATCAGCACCCGTCAAGGGAGACTTCGTCACCTACGTCCAGCCCGCCGAGACCGGCGCGGAAGTACAAGCGTTCCGCACGGCGACAGCGGCGCTGTCGGCAAAAGAAATCATTCGCTGGGTTCACGAGTTGACGCAGGCCCACCAGTACGAGGCGGCCATGGCCGTCGCTGAGGCAAACTACTCCCGGCTGTCGACGGAGGCCGATTTCCTCACCGCGCTGCGGGTGGTCCATACGAAAACAGGGTCGACTTCCCGGGCCCTTCAGATCAGCTACGACCTTGCCAAGTTGCGCAAGGCATCGCCGGCTTCCCTTCGGATTGCCTCCGGTCGCCTCAGGGAGATCAGCGGCTGGGTGCCGCACATTGCCGGTCCCTTGGACCCAGTACCGCCGGTCAACGAGATGCGAATCATGCACCTCGTCAAGGAGTCCAGGCCTTTCCTGTCCAACGGGTTCGTCGCACGGAGCCATGCAAACTTCGTAGCCGAGCTGGCCGCCGGCCTGGAGCCCCACGTCGTAACGGAGCCCGGATTTGCCCGGCTTAGCGCCGGCAAGAACTTCAGCGCGGGAATGACACTCGATGCCGTGCCGCATCATCACCTGGACCTCGGCGACATCGACTACTCCGCGCTGCCCGCGGACCGCTTCCTGGAGATTTTCGCCGACCTCGCGTATCAGCGCCTGAAAGTCATCCGGCCGGCTGTTATCCATGCGAGCTCGGGACGGCGTGGATATGAGACGGCGCTCGTTGGCCTCGCCCTGAAACGGAAGACCGGGTTGCCCCTCGTCTACGAGGTTCGATCCTTCTTCGAGGGCAACTGGACCGGCGACATTGAGCGCGAAGCCGCCGGCGAAGTTTTTGAACGGCGTATGGCGATCGAACAGATGTGCATGGACGAGGCAGATGTTGTGCTCACACTGGGCGAGTCAATGCGGGACGAACTCGTCAGCAGGGGAGTGCCCCAGGAAAAGATCAGTCTCATTCCCAATGGCGTCGATACGGAAAAGTTCCTTCCGGCAACCAAATCCAGTGAACTGGTCAAGCGTTTCGGCCTGGAGCGGACGTTCACCTTCGGCTACGTCTCCAACATGGACCACTACCGGGAATCGCAGGAGACCCTGGTCGAAGCCCTGGCGTCAGCCCGGTCCCGGGGACTTGAGGCGACGCTGCTTCTGGTGGGCAGCGGACCCCGGGAGGCCGTGATCCGGAAACGCGCTGAAGAGCTTGGAGTGATAAAGCACGTCCGGATCGTCGGGCACGTGGACCATCAGGACATTGCGGAGTACTACAGGCTGATCGATCTGTTTGTCGTGCCGAGGGTGCCGGAGCGGGCCGGCAAATATGTCACCCCCCTGAAGCCATTTGAAGCCATGGCCTGCGGAGTGCCCCTGGCGGTCTCGGACCTTCCGGCGCTGCGCGAAATTGTTGAAGATACTCGCGGATTTACGTTCCCGCCGCAGGATGCCGACGCGATCGCGACGCTCGTAGGACGAGCCATCAAAAACCCGCAGGAGTTCCACGACGTCGCCACCGCAGCGCGGTCGTGGGTCGTCTCTGACCGTCAATGGATACAAAACGGGCCCCGATACGCCACGGCGTTCGAAAAAGCCCGGTCTTTGAGAGGAAAAGCCAGTGCTCGTTGATTGGCAGGGCTATACGCCCGGCTCAAACAGCCCAGTTTCCGAAGGATTTCAGGCATTGCGCTCAACGGCGCATTACGACGGCAGGCCACCGTTCCTTCTTGGATTCGGCCCCGTCGCCCGCGTGAATCCCTACCAGGCCCTGATGTACGGTTCCTTTGAACGGCACGGAATCGCCGTCACACCGGTTTTTGACGTCGCGAAACTTCGGGAGCTTGTCCACCTGAAACCGCTGACGTCCGGATTCGGGCTGCACCTGCACTGGACCAGCAGCATCACGGCCCGCGCCGAGACCGAGCGGGAAGCCACCATCAAGGCCCACGGCTTCCTGGGACGTGTGGACCAATTCCAGGACGCGGGCGGAAAGTTTGTGTGGACCGCCCACAACCTGTACCCGCACGACTCAAAGTTCGTGGACGTGGATCTTGCCTTGCAGCAGTCAATTGCTGACAAGGCGGACGTTGTGCACGTCATGGCCAACGCGACAGGAACAGCACTCGCCGACCACATGAGCATCGACGACTCAAAAGTCATCGTGGCCCCGCACCCAAGCTACGAAGGCGCGTACGAGAACTACCTCTCCCGGTCAGAGGCGCGACAGTCGCTGGGCCTTGACGCCGACGAGGTAGTTTTCCTGCTGTTTGGCGCTTTGAAGTCCTACAAGGCCCTCACCGAGCTGGCGGCCGGATTCGACGAGCTCTGCCGGCGGAATACGTCCTTCCGCTTTAGGCTGTTGGTGGCGGGAGGAGCGGACGAGAGCCGTCCGGTTCAAGACTTCGTCTCGTGGGCCGTCGCGCATCCCATGGTCCTGATCGAGACCAAAACCGTAGCCCAGCACCGGGTGCAGAACTTCTTGAACGCAGCCGACGTCGGCCTCCTCGGCTACGGACGCAGCCTGAACTCGGGCGCCGCCCTGCTCTATCAGACGTTCGGGCTGCCCGTGCTGGCGACCGACACCCCGGTGCTCCGCGAGTGCCTGGATCCGATGTCGACGACGTTCTTCGACCCCCTTGCAGGAGCCGATGAGTACGCCTTCCGGCTCGAACAGATGGCCAAAGCCGCGGCGGAGTTCGATAGCGGGAAACTCAAAGAAAACATCGCTGGCATAAGGCCACACGTAGTCAGTGGCCAGTTCGCCCAGGCCCTCGCCGGCAGGCTCGGCATCGGCAACGCCAGCTAAGTGGCAGGGCCTCAACCGGTATGACCCGGTTGCCGGCCCCGGCGAGGCGCCTTCAGCTGGCGCCCGCCGAAATTGGAAAGTCTTCAGGCATTGAGAGAGAGTGGTTGGTACCGTGGCACGCATTGGACTTGTTGGATTCTTCGGATGGGGAAATTACGGCGACGAGCTGTTTCATCGGATCTGGACAAACTCGGTAGGTTCAGTCCATGAGACAGCCCTCGTCCACGACAAGCTGGAACACCCCTACTTCAGCCGGCCGGCAGATACCATCATCGAGGAATTCGACGGTGTGATCATCGGGGGCGGTGACTTGGTGATCCCCAACAAGATCTCGCCCCTGTACTGGAACCGGGCCTGGTTGAAGAAGCCGGTCTACATCTCAGGTGTCGGCGTGCCCACCTGGATCAAGACTGAGGCCCCCGATGTCATGGAGCGGCTGCGCCACTTCTTCCAGCACCCGAACGTCAAATACATCTCCGCCCGGGACATCGAGAGCGCAGAGTGGATCCGCCGGAAGCTCAACCCGAAAATTGAAGTCCGCAGCCACGCCGACCTGGCATTCAGCGGCTTCTACCCGCCGGCGCAAAAGTTCGAACGGCCCACTGTGGGCATCTCGCTGCGGACCCACCGGGCGGATTCGGATCCAACAGTCCTGGTCAATGCCTGCCGTCAACTCCAGTCCGAGGGCTACGACATCCTCAACATCGTCATGGCAACTGGCCGGACCCGGGCGGCTGACCTGAAAGTGGCGCAGGACTTCCCACTGGAAGGCCAGCACATCTTTGAGAGCGAGGACATTGACTCCATCAGCTCGGCCATCGGCGGCGTGGACCTCCTGATCTCCAACAAGTTCCATGGCACCGTCGTCGCCTCGACCTACGGCGTGTCCTCGGTGGTTCTGTCCTCGACCTCCAAGTCCAGGAATCTTTACCGGCGGCTCGGCAGGACTCCGCTGCTTTCCAGCGCAGCCGACGAAAAACTGATGGACAAGGTCCGGCTGGCTCAGATGCCGTTGTCTGAAGACTCGCTTCTGGCAGTCCGCCAGGAAGCCTTTGAAGGCGTGCACGCCGTCCTGCGCGCGATCAACCGGGACTTTCCGAAGAATGATGGCTGACCCAGCCACACTCCTTCGGGACCGGACCCGCGGCCTGCCTAACAGCGGGAGCCACAGCCAATGACGGGACTGCCGACACTGGTCAGTTTCTACGCGGGCGATGCGTACTACTTCGAGGCCGCTCAGCGTCTCAAGCACGACTGCGAACGCCTCGGCATGCCGTATTTCATTGAAGAGCTTGACGCCGACAACCTCGACTGGGGCCAGATTTGCCGGCTGAAGATCGATTTCTACCGCCGGATGCACGCCAGGTTTGGCGCCATCCTGTGGGTCGACGTCGATACCAGGCTCCTGGCGACCCCGGAGCTGTTGCGGGACTGCAAGTTCGACCTGGCTGGCTTCGGCGGCCGGTACCGCTACATCCGCGACTACGATCCCTACGAAAGCACGAGATTCTGGGTGCCTTCGGTGCTCTTCTTCGGAGCGACGGACAAGGCTTCACGATTCATCGAGATGATGAGCAGTGTCGAAATGTCGGCAGCCGACCAGGTTACCGATGACTGGGTGCTGCACGAAACGTGGATGACGCACAAGGAACAGCTGTCTGTCGCCCTGCTGCCGCCTGGGATCGTCGTCCGGGATGGGGCGGTGGCAACAGAAGCAAGTGTCTTTGTCCACGGCGACAGCGGAAACGTCTCGTCATTCCGCGGCCAGGTAGTCCAGCACCAGCGCCGCATCGACAACCGTTTGCTCCGCTCCAAGATCCTCGGCGCGGAAGCCATGGACGCCATGAAGTCAGGCGACAAGGACATGGCTGTCCGATTGGCCCTCCGTTCAGCAACCGCCGAACCGGGCGACCCTGCAGCCACGATCAGGCTCTCCAGATATCTCAAGCTCGCCGGACGCGGGGTGGACTCGCAGGACGTGCTGGACGAATACCTGGAACGCCTGCCCGACGCAACCGCAGTGCGGGAGGAACTGCTCAAACGCCAACGGGAGCACAGCGACTTCGCCGGCTGCCATGACCAGCTGCGGCACCTCTCGCTGAGTGACGACCCTTCCGTGCGTGCCCGCGCCGAGTCCCTTGCCTACGACGTGAGCCGGGACGAACGTGCCGAAGCGGCAGGAATCCCCGATTCCGCACGGGTGTCGCTCTGGTGGATGAAGACCCCATACCCGGGAAACATCGGCGATGTCCTGAGCCCCTGGATCGTTGAAAAAGTCTCCGGAGCACCGGTGAAATTCGGCCGCCGCGAATCCAGCCTCCTGGCTGCCGGAAGCATCATCAAGTTCGCCACCCGGGAATCGACAGTGTGGGGAGCCGGAGCGTCACGGAGCCTGGACCGGCTTTCACCGGATGCGAGGTACAAGGCCGTCCGCGGACCCTTGACCCGACAGAGCGTCCTGGCGGGCGGCGGCGCATGCCCTCCCGTTTACGGTGACCCCGGGCTCCTGCTGCCCCGCTACCTGCCACGGACGCAGCACAACCCGTCGTTTAAGCTGGGCTTCATCCGGCACGCGAACCCAGCCGCGAAGCCCTGCAGGTTCGACGGAGTTAAAGACATCCGGCTGGACGGAGTAGGGGACGCTGCAATCGAAAGGGTCGTCGGGGAAATCCTCGACTGCGAAATGATTTTGTCTTCATCCCTGCACGGAATTATCATCGCAAACGCCTACGGAATCCCTGCCCGCTGGTGTGCCTTCGCCGGTGACGGAGAACCTGCCGGGGACGGCATGGAATTTGCTGACTACTTCCAGTCGGTGGGACTGCCCCCTCAGACGGTGCATTACCTTGACGGCGACGGCGTTATTGGCGAGCACCTGGCCAGCCTTTGCCCCAGCACTGTGTCCATCAATTTTGATGAGCAACGGCTGATCGACGCCTTCCACAGCTAAGAACGGACGGTCCTGCCGGGGTATTGCCTTTTGCCCTGTGTCGAGCCATCCTTCTTGTACGTTCCTGGTCTCAGTCCATCGAGCCAAGGATCCGCCATGAAGCACCCGGCCGCGACGCAGACGAAGTCGCTCTCGATGGCCCGCTTTTATCTTTCCCTCGCCCTTACAGTCCTCCTGACACTGACGGTTCCCCTGGCTGAACCACGGGCCGCCGCGGCGGAGACACCACAATTTCCAGTCAGCGGCTTCTTCGTCCGGGCCAGCACCACGGACGCCGTCAACGCGCAAAAGCTGGCGGATATCAAGGCGGCCGGCGGCGACACGGTCATTACCTTTGGTTCGCATGTGATGCCGGCCGCCCTGGGCAGCATCCCGCCTGACTGCCGGATCGGAACAGCCCATTGCGTTCTGGCTGCGGCCGCCGGGGTAAGACTTAACCGCGTCTTTGCCTACGACGACTCGAGCCCGTGGGGCGCCGTGGCGGTGACGTGTCCGCGGGACCGCAGCATCGCCAACAACAACAAACTTTTTACGATCCTGGTGCTGCCTACCCAGGGTGCCGGGTGCAATTCGCCCAACGGCGCCTACGACGTCGTCGTCGTCAGCGGCGGCAACGCCGGAACGGCCGGTGCCACGGAGTCCATGGCCCGGGCCGCAACGGCCCAGGGGATGAAGTTTTATGCCGGGATGCCCATACCCGCGAAGCGGACGGATCGGGCATATCTTCCAGATCTTTCGTATCAACACACCTTCAGTGCCTTTGTTGGCAGGTACCTCCACTACCACGCGAAAGCCAGCAACGTTGGCGGTCTGGCAGGCTTTTACCTTTCGACTGAAATGCCATTGAGTACCGCCGCCATTTTCGGGTCGGTGCTGACGGTCTACAGAATCCAAAATCAGGCGATCCGGGCGATCATGCCCGGACGGTCCGCCGTGGTGAGCCCTTACATTGATGCCCGCAGCGCAGCTGCGGGCCGAGCCACGCCCGCGGAAGCGCAAGGCGCCGTCCGGAACATCGCGCTCACCGCCGCCGGCGTGCGCCTCAGCATCGCCGTCCAGGACGGCATGGGTACGGGTAAGGGTGGAGCCTTCTTTGGCAATGAAGCAAACGCCCGGGTGGACCAGCCGGCTGCGGCCGTAGTCGGAGCCGGCAGCTGGGGCAGCAGATACCTGGCACCCAACCGTGACTACTTTGTCGCCGCAGCCCACGGCGTCGCAGGAACCGGAGCCACGCTCTGGGCAAACATGGAGGGAATGGCACCGGCCACCGGCGCCAACGCCTGCGACGCGAACCCGCGCGGGCAGACAACCAAGGCGCGTCTCGACCGCCAGCTGCAGCAGATGGCAAACGCGCCGAAAAAGATCATTTCCTTCATGTGGGACACGTACTACACGTGTGTTGGCAACGGTGTTTCCCTGGTGCAACGGATTCTGGCGGGTAAGGCGACCCCGCTGATAACGGACAGCATCTTCGACCCCGCATCGGGTGCCATCACCGTCACCGGCTACAACCTCAGCGGAGCCAACGTTGAACTGAAGTGGATCGCCGCGTCCGGACAGGTGCAGGTCAAGACGGTGCCGGCGTCGTATTTCATCCCTGCTTACGGCCGGCAAAAAGCCCTGAACCCCGCACTCCAGGCGTTCACGGCGAACGTGGGACGTACAACGCTGGCCCCCGGGAGCTACTACATGGTGAACGTCACTAACACCTGGGGTGCCCGCAACGACGCGTTCTACTCGAAGCGAGGCTAGCCGGTCTGCACCCGTTCAAGGGACGTGAACTGGCATGATGAAGATGTGAACCTCCCTGTCGAGCCTGCCAATAGCGGCGAAACCCACCACGGGTCTTCTCCCTCGTCGCCCCTCGACTTGCTAACGGCAGTCCACCGCGACCTGGCCGCAACGGCCCTGCCACTGGCCCTGCCGGACGCTGAACGATCCCGGCAGGACATCCACAACGCCCTTGCCCAGTTGGATGACTACATCCTGCCCCGCTACCGCAGCCTCGACGCGCCCCTGCTCGCCGTCGTGGGCGGTTCCACCGGCGCCGGGAAATCCACGCTCGTGAACGCGCTCGTGGGACACGCCGTTACCAGGGCAGGCGCCATCCGGCCCACCACACGCCAGCCGATCCTCCTGCACCACCCCTTGGACTCCGGGTGGTTCGAGGACCAGCGGGTCCTGCCCAGCCTCAGCCGGATCCGCGGCAGCGTGGTCAGCAGCCCGCGGCCCGCCAGCCAGGCCGGACCCACGCCTGATGCCGCGGCGATCTCCTCGCTCGTGCTGGTCTCCGACGGCGCAGTGCCCCGCGGGGTTGCCTTGCTGGATGCCCCGGATGTCGACTCCATCTCGGATGACAACCGCAGGCTGGCCGGCCAACTGCTGGCCGCCGCAGACCTCTGGGTGTTCGTCACCACCGCCAACCGCTACGCCGACGCCGTCCCGTGGCGGCTGCTGCTGGACGCCGCCTCACGGGACATCATGGTGGCCGTGGTGCTGGACCGTGTGCCGCCCGCTGCCGAAGCCGAGGTCCGGTCCGACCTCCAGTCGATGCTCCGCAGGGAGGGCCTTGGCGAAGCCACGCTGTTTGTGGTGCCCGAACTGGTGTTGGACCAGATGGGGATGCTGCCCGCCGACGCCGTGGAACCGATCCGTTTCTGGCTCCAGGAACTGGCAGCGGACGCCGCCGGGCGTGCTGACATTGCCCGGCGGACGCTCAATGGGACCATCAAGGCGCTCGGCGTGAGGGTGGAGGCCGTGGCGCAGTCCGCCGCGGCACAGCAGCACGCGGCCCAGGTCCTTGCCGGTGACGCCAGGGCCGCTTACCAAGACGCCGTGGCACGAATCCTCGAAGCCACCCGTGACGGCGCCCTCCTGCGTGGTGAAGTCCTGGCGCGTTGGCAGGACTTTGTCGGCACCGGCGAGTTCTTCCGGGCCCTGGAGCAGAACATCGGCAGGCTCCGGGACCGGATGGGCGCGTTCTTCCGCGGGGAACCGACCCCGGCCGTCAGAGTGGAAACCGCGATCGAAACCGGGCTGCAGGCGGTCATCGTCGATGAAGCCGCCAATGCCGCGGAAGATGCTGACCAACGTTGGCGTTCCGACCCCGCCGGCCGGCAACTGCTGGGAGTCGATGACCTCTCCGGGACCTCGGACGGGTTTCCCGACACCGTGGCTGCCGAGATCCGGGCATGGCAGGGGAGCCTCATGGAGCTCATCCGGACCGAGGGGCAGGGCAAACGCACGCAGGCGCGCTGGTTGTCCTTTGGCGTCAACGGCCTCGGTGCGGCCCTTATGATCGTGGTCTTTTCGATGACCGCCGGCCTGACCGGGCTTGAGATCGGCGTCGCCGGAGGCACCGCAGTGGTCGGGCAGCGGCTGCTGGAAGCGGTGTTCGGCGAAGACGCCGTTCGCCGGCTCGCCAAAACGGCACGGGAGGACCTGCACGCCCGCTGCCAAAAGCTGCTCCAGGCCGAACAGGAACGCTTCCTGTCCCGGCTGGATGCGTCCACGTCCGCGGGAGTTGCGTCCGACGTCCTCGCCCGGCATGCTGCCGCGCTCCGCCGCCTGGCGGCCACCGCATGAGCCGCCATGGCGCCGCCCGGGAAGCCTCCCAACTGCACCGCCGGCTCGATGCCCTGAGCGAGGCATGCAGTCTGGCAGCAGGCGCACTCCCTGAGGACACCCTGCAGGAAGCCCTGGACGTGATCGACCGTGCCAGCACACGGCGGTCGCTCTCGGCAGAGCATACTGTCGTGGGCTTCTTCGGCGCGACCGGCAGTGGAAAGTCCTCCCTTTTCAACGCCGTTAGCGGCGCGGAGATCGCGACGGCGGCTGCCCGGCGGCCCACAACCTCCGAACCGCTCGCCGGCGTCTGGGGCGCCGAGGGCAGCGAGCCCCTGCTGGACTGGCTCGAGGTCCGCAAGCGCCACCATGCCACCGAAGTGCCTGGCTTCGCAGACGAGAGTACGGGCCTCATCCTGCTGGACCTGCCGGACTTCGACTCGACGCGGGCCGCTAACCGGGAGATCGTGCAACGGATGGTTGGACTCGTTGACGTCCTCGTCTGGGTCCTCGATCCGCAAAAGTACGCCGACGCCGCTGTGCACAACGACTTCCTGGCGCCCCTGGCCTCCCACGGGGCAGTCACCCTCGTGGTGCTCAACCAGGTCGACCGCCTGCCGGATCACGACGTGCGTCCTGTGCTGGAGTCCCTGCAAGGCATCCTCGCCCGCGACGGTCTGGGGAAGGTCCAGGTCCTGGGCGCCTCTGCCCTGGTGGGCACTGGCGTGGACAGGGTCAGGGCCGGCATCCGCCAGGCGGCCATGCAGCGCCAGGCCCTCTCACAGCGGCTGGCCGCCGACGTCACCCGGGTCTCGGCCCGTCTGGCGGACGCCTCGGGCGAGGGGGAGACGGCAGGAGTGAAGGCGTCCACCCGGGCGAGGCTGGCCGAGGAGCTGGCTGTGGCGGCGAACGTTCCACTCGTGGTTGACGCCGTGGTCCGCTCCTACCGGCAGGAAGCCACGCGCCGCACCGGCTGGCCGGTCACGCGCTGGCTGGTCCGGTTCCGGCCGGATCCGCTGCGGCGCCTGAACCTGCGCCGGGACGGCGCGAAACCGGAATTGAACCGCACCTCACTGCCGCCGGCAGGCGCACCGGAGCGGGCCCGCACCGACGCCGCCGTCCGTGAATTTGCCGATGCTGCGTCCGACGGCGCCCCGGGACCCTGGCGGGCCGTCATCCGCGCCGCGGCCCGGGAAGGCAGGGAACAGCTTCCGGACGCCCTGGACCAGGCGATCGCCTCCACGGACCTCAAAGCCGGCAGGAGGTCCTGGTGGTGGACAGTCTTTAACGTGATCCAGTGGCTGGCCCTGCTCACGGCGCTTGGCGGCTTCGCGTGGCTGGGTGTCCTGGCCGCACTGGGGTACCTGCAGCTGCCCGTCCCCGACGTACCGCGCGTGGAAGGCTGGCCGGTCCCCACGGTCATGATTGCCGGGGGAGCCCTGCTGGGGATCGTCCTGGCGATCGCCGCGAAGTTCATTGTGGGTGCGGCGGCCCGGGCCCGGGGGGCAGCCGCACGGAAGCGGCTTCAGTCTGCCGTGGAGTCCGTGGCCGGGAAACTCGTGGTGGCGCCGGTGGAGGGCGAGATTGGGCGGTTGCGATCCTTCCGGAGAGCGCTGCAGGCGGCGGCCGCCCGCTAGTTTCCGCAAGTTGCATGCGGACATTCCTGCGGAAAGCCTTGGACAAAATAGCTGCCATTTGGCGAATTCCAGTGCGGGAATGCTGGTAAATTTTGCTGTTGTGACACGTGTCCGAATCAAGGACCGAATGGTCAACCCGAGTGTATTTCCCGTCCGGCAATCGCCTGTGTGGAATCCATTAGGTGGAAGCTTTTTGATAACACCGGACACCAACGAAGACAGGCACTTTCCGTGACACAACTCCCTGGAATTATCGGGCGCCGAAGCGTATTGTCCATGGCCGTGAGCTTGGGGGCAGGGGCTGTTCTTTCCTCCGTCACCACTCCCGCCGCCAATGCCGCGAGTGTGCCGACGGGCTCCCTGGAGTCATTGAGCGCCACCGACGTCGTGCTGAGCACCGTCGGTACGGAACCGTCTGCTGTGCTGCGAAGGTTCACGAATGTCTTCAACAGTGTCCCGGATCCAAGTGCCGTCTTCTTCCGCAACAAAGCGGGTGTCCTCAAGCTGGCTGCCGGCTGCCACGGACTTGCCGAGCAGGTGCAGGTTTTCGATGTTGCCACCGGGAAACGGGAGATGTCAGCCACGCCCTTCCCCGAGGGCGGCGGAGGCGCAGGCAACGTCAGTTACGAGCCCGTCTCGAACTCCATTCTTGCTTTTGGCAGCACGGTCAAAAAGGTTAGCTTGACGGGGACGGTAACGAACGGGTTCGCTGCCGCGACGGGTACGACCAACGTTGCATTTGCGCGGGCAACCGATTCCAAAAACCGCGTTTGGTGCGGCAACTATCCCACCGGCAGCGCCACCCGTTTCGATCCTGCAACGGGCGCGACCACCAGCACGCCGCGGGTGCACGCCGATGCGCAATATGTCCGCACCCTGGCCGTCGACGCCAACGACAACGTCTATGCCGGAACCGGCGCGCAGAATCCGCGCATTGTGACCTGGCACACCGACAGCCCGACGAAATTGCGGGAGATCGCGCTTCCAAATACGGCGGCGAAAGGCTTTGTCCGCAGCATCACAGCACACTCCGGCCTGCTCTTTGTCTTCTTCGACGGCGCCGACGGAACCCTGACCTTCAGGGCCTACGACATCGCAGCCGGGGCGTGGAAGACGCTTCCTTGGGCCTGGGCGCCCGCCGGCCGCGTCTCCGCCGGGTCGGGCGCCAGCGGCGACATCTATGCCGTGTGGAACACGGTGGGTACCCACAAGCTGATGAAGATCAACCCCAAAACGATGGCTGCGGAGACCGTCTGCCTGGTTCCTGACACGCCTCGTGCGTTGAGCGTGGAAATCATTAATGGAGCCACCTCCGTCAACCTCCTCTGCGGGGAGGGACAAAACTACAAATACATCAAGGTCTCCGTGGCCGGGAAAGCAATCGCCCAGACGGTCGCCATTGCGTTTGCCTCAAGTCCTTTCAAGGTTCAGACCCTGATGCCGGCGGCGTCCGGGACCGTTATGTATTTGGGCGCTTTTATGGGCGACGGCATTGGCTCCGTGGACCTTGGCACGCGCGCAACGTGGCGTTCATCCACCGAAACAGGCATCGCCCAGATCGAGGGGATGTTCCAGTATGACGACTCAAGCATTTACGTCGGCTCCTACGGTGGCGGCCGCCTGTTCAGGTTCAATCCGCAGACCAAGGCCGTCACGCCCCTCATCGAGCTGGGCGAAAAGTACCTGCAGTCCCGGCCCTTCGCCTGGGCACGTGCGGGCGGCCGTGTGGTCGCTGGCACCGTCGCGGAGTACGGTCACAATACGGGTGCTTTGATCAGCATCAACCCCCTGAATAATTCCGATATCAGCGTTGTCAGCGGTCCGGTTACGGGGCAGTCTGTCCTCGGCCTTGTTGGCGAGGGTGACATCGTTTACGGCACCACCGGAATCAAGGGTGGTTACGGGTCTGTCAACGACACGAAGCCGGCGCACGTATTTGCCTGGAACGCCCGGTTGAAGCAGCTCGTGTGGAAGCGGGCGCTGACCGGCGAAGTCGAGATCAACAGCCCGATTCTGGTTTCAGGCGTCCTGTATGTGAGCACCAATAACGGTGTCATTCGACTGAATAAGTCCACTGGCAGCCTGGTGTCGAAGTACAAGCTCCTCAACCGCGACGCGGACGCCGCCTATAAGACCAGCAGCATCAGCTATCTCGCCTCGGTGGGCTCGATCTTGCATGAGTCCGGCGGGACGGTAACCGTTTTGGACATGGCGTCGCGCACCAAAAAGGAAATCCTGCGCGGAAGCTACTCGAACATGGTGGTTTCGAGCGCGGGAAAGCTGTATTTCACCGAGAACGGCACAAATGTCGTTGAGGTCAGTACTGTGCAAAAGCCGTCTATCGGCTCAGCGGCAGATCTCGTCACCGTGGGAACCGACGGCTGGCTTTATGTGACGCGGTCCCTCGGCGGCGGGAAGTTTGCGGCACCCCTGCGGACCGACTCGGGTTTCGCGACGTATGTCCGTTCCTGCCACGTTGTGGACTGGAACGGTGACGGTATTTTTGACGTGGTCACCAACCATGGCGACGGGACGCTTCAGCTGCACAGGGGCCTGAAGGAGGGCGGCTTCGCCGCCGGTACGGTCGTGGGTGCGAGCGGGTGGTTGGACCGGAAGATAGCGATCGGCAAGTGGGGTACCACCCTGTCTGTGCTGGCGTCAGAAAATGTCGGTGGAGCGCTTAAGGCGTGGCCGGTACTGTCTTCGGGCCAGCTGGGAACACCGGTCACGATCGGCTCCGGATGGAAGCGCAAGCAGATGGTCATGCTGGTACCTTCGCGTACCACCTCTGCCGCCTTGATCGTGAACGAGGCCGGCTCCCTCTTCCGCTACGCCCGGACGTCCACCGGCAAGGTCTCCACCGTGCCCGTACGCGTGAGCACGGGCGGGTTTACGGAGATGACGGCGATGACCGGTGTGGTCAACCACAAAACGGGTCTCAACGGCATCGTAGGGGTTGACCTCGCAGGGGCAGTCAAATATACGGATGTGGCCGCCACCTCGGTGGGAACGCCAATCAAGTATTCGTTCCTGATGAAGAGCTACAGGTTCGCCAGCAGCTAGGGCGCCGGCCCGAGCGGTTTAAGCCCTGGGCGCGGCGTCGCGGACCTTGATCAAGGTGCGCAGGTTGCGCGTGGTGGTGGTGGCCTTGTACTTCGGTTTTGCGGAAAGCTTGCTGAACGGGCTGTCCAGTGTTCCGCCGGCGGGGGCCAGCCATGCCAGCGCCTCCGGGCCCAGCCTGGTCAGCTCGGTCCCGGCCAGGGCGTTGCCGGCGTCGCAGAGTTCGGCCAGTACTTCCGGGTCCGAGGCCAAGGTCAGGTAGGTATGGGTGGCGGCATCGTCCGCAGGGTAGGGACACGCCGCCACTAGCTCCGCCACCCGGCCCGCGTCCAGCACCACTACCCAGGCGTCGTAGCCGAACGCCTCGCGGAGGCAGGCCTCGAACTCGGCCTTGACTGTGGTCAGCGGCAGTTCGCTGGCCAGCACCACGTTGCCGCTGGCCAGGATCGTCTTGACACCGGAAAAAGGCCGGGCCTTTAAGGCTTCCTTGAGGTCGGCCATCTTGATGTTGATTCCGCCGACGTTGATGCCGCGCAGGAACACCGCATAGCTGTTCATGCGCACAGCCTATGCTGTCAGTCGTTTGTTTTGCGCAGGGCGTCGGTGAGGACTCGGGCGGCGTTGCAGACGACTTCGGCATGCAGCCGGCCGGGCTGGCGGGTCAGGCGCTCGATCGGGCCCGAGATGGACACGGCGGCGATCACGCGGCCGGAGGGGCCACGGACGGGGGCCGACACGGAGGCTACCCCCGGCTCCCGTTCGCCAAGGCTCTGGCCCCAGCCCCGGCGTCGTACTCCGGCCAGGACGGTCGGCGTGAAGCGGGCAGCCTGCAGGCCCTCCAGGAGACGGTCGTGGTCCTCCCATGCGAGCAGCACCTGGGCGGCGGAACCTGCCTTCATGGAAAGCTGCGTTCCGACCGGAATGGTGTCCCGCAGGCCGATGGGACGCTCTGCGGAGGCGACGCAGACGCGCCAGTCGCCCTGCCGGCGGAAGATTTGGGCGCTCTCACCGGTGGCGTCGCGCAGCTGCATCAGGACCGGTCCGGCCGAGGCGATGAGGCGGTCCTCGCCGGCGGCGGAAGCGAGCTCCACAAGGCGGCTGCCAAGGACGAACCGGCCCTGAATATCGCGGCTGACGAGGCGGTGGTGGACCAGCGCCAGTGCAAGCCGATGCACGGTTGGCCGCGCCAGCCCGGTGGCGGCTACAAGCTGCGCCAGGGTGGTGGGGCCGGCCTCAAGTGCGTCAAGCACATGGGCCGCTTTATCGATGACACCGACTCCACTAGAATTGTCCATGTAATGATATTGCCGTCTCATTATCTGAGATGCAAGTCAACGCGCTGGCGCCGCGCAGTGGACTGCTGATTCAGTGGAGATATTCAGTCGGCATCAACGAACATTTCAGTGAAGGGAGCAGGCCGTGGCAAAGACACTGGCCGAGAAAGTCTGGGACGCCCATGTGGTGCGCAAGGGGGACGGCGAAGGAGCCAACGCCCAGCCCGACCTCCTCTTCATCGACCTCCACCTCGTGCACGAAGTGACTTCTCCGCAGGCGTTTGAAGGCCTGCGCCTCGCCGGGCGCAAGCTCCGCCGGCCGGACCTCACCATCGCCACCGAGGACCACAACACTCCCACGCTGGACATTGACAAGCCAATTGCCGATCTCACCAGCCGCACGCAGATCCAGACCCTGCGAAACAACTGCCAGGAATTCGGTGTCCGGCTGCACTCCCTCGGGGACGCCGAGCAGGGCATCGTCCATGTGGTGGGCCCGCAGCTGGGCCTGACGCAGCCTGGTATGACGGTGGTCTGCGGCGACTCGCACACCTCCACGCACGGAGCGTTCGGCGCGCTGGCCATGGGCATCGGCACCTCCGAAGTGGAGCACGTCATGGCCACCCAGACGCTGTCCCTGAAGCCGTTCAAGACCATGGCCATCAATGTGGAGGGCGCGTTGCGCCCGGGCGTTTCCGCCAAGGACATCATCCTGGCCGTCATCGCCAAGATCGGTACCGGCGGTGGCCAGGGCTACGTGCTCGAATACCGTGGCTCCGCCATCCGCGCGCTCTCCATGGAGGGCCGCATGACGATCTGCAACATGTCGATCGAGGCCGGAGCCCGCGCGGGCATGGTCGCGCCGGATCAGATCACCTACGACTACCTGGAGGGGCGCCCGCACGCGCCTGTCGGCGCCGATTGGGACGAGGCGGTCGCCTAC
>JBKKDK010000117.1:0-2645 GCA_046708245.1 Arthrobacter sp. | reverse complement strand
TCTCCAGACCGGCCTCGAAGCCGAAGTAGGCCGCCGCGGCGTGTCCCGTGTTCACCGTGAAGAGTTTCCGCTCGATGTACGGCTCCAGGTTGTCCACGAAGGTGGCGCCGGGAATCACCGGCTCCTTGCCCGCGAACGGGGTCCTGTCGATGACCCACTCGTAGAACGTCTCGACCGTAACGTCCAGGCCTTGTCCGGCTTCCTGGTTGGGCACGACCCGGTCTACCCCCGTGTTCGCGAACACGGCTGCCTCCGCCAGGGAGCCGGCGGCCGGATCCCACTGGGCCGTCACTTCGTCCCGGAGGAGGTCCGTGGCGTTGATGGCGTTCTCGCACGCCATCACCTGCAGCGGGGCCAGCCCCGCCGCCCGCGCCGCGATGCCTCTGGCGATCACCGGGGCCACGAACTTCAGGATGTGCGGGCCCACCGCCGTGGTGACGAGATCCGCCGTCGCGATCTCCGCGATGACGTCCGCCTCCTGGCCGCTGGAATTCAGCGCCCGGAAGTTCGTGACGGTGCGGACGGTGGGGTCCTCGCCCACCTCGTGGACCTGGTAGCTGTCAGCAGCGGCCAGCTGGGTGATCAGGGCATCCGCGACGTCCGCGAACACCACCTCATACCCCGCCTCGTGCAGCAGCAGGCCCACGAATCCGCGTCCGATGTTTCCGGCTCCGAAATGAACAGCCTTCACTTTGAGTTGACCTTTCCGAACAGGTCCAGCACTTCATCGACCGTGGTGGCGGCCTCAAGCTGCGCTACCTGCGCCTTGTTGGTGAAGACCTTCGCGATCGACGAGAGGATGTGCAGGTGCTCGTTGTTGATGCCTGCGACGCCGACCACGAACTTCACCTCCTTGCCGTTCCAGTCGATGCCGTCCGGGTAGCGGACCACGGAGACCGCGGACTTCATGATGTGGTCCTTGGCGGCGTTGGTGCCGTGCGGGATGGCGAGGTAGCTGCCCATGTAGGTGGACACGGATTCCTCGCGTTCGTGCATGGCGTCCAGGTAGGCGGTGTCCACGGCGCCGCGGGCCAGCAGCAGCCGGCCGGCCTCGTCGATCGCGTCGTCCCGGGTGGTGGCCGTGCCGTTGAGGATGACGCTGTCGGCCACCAGGATGCCCGACGGCGGGGCGGCTTCAGCAGGAGCCGCAGTGGCGCTGCCGGCCCCGGCGGCGGGCGTTTCGGCGGTGGGCGTTCCGGCGTCGGCGGTTGCTGCGGCATTGCTGTGCTGGACCATTTCCACGATCTCGTCGTAGCGCGGGCTGTTCATGAAGTTGTCCACGGAGACATGCAGCGCGCTGGACGTGGCCGGTTTGGCGCGTTCGGTGAGGTCCTGGTGGGTGATGACCACCTCGTAGCTGTCGGTGAGGTTGGCGATGGACGCGTTGGTGACCTTGACGTCCGGGAAGCCGGCCGCCTTGATCTTGTTGCGCAGCACCGATGCGCCCATGGCGCTGGAGCCCATGCCGGCGTCGCACGCGAACACGATGTTCCGGATGGGCCCGGCCATAACGGCTGTGCCGCCGGCACCGCTGCCCGCACCCATCAGGGCTGAGGAGACGGAACTCTTCTTGCCCTTCATGGCCTCCATCTTCGAGGTGGCCGCGCTCAGACTGTCCTCCTCGGTGTCACCCGCCGGGGTCTTGCTGGATTTGAGGATTACGGAGGCAATCAGGAAGGAGACCGTGGCGGCGAGCACCACCGAGAGGATCACGCCGAGGTAGCTGTCGCGGGCAGTCTGGGCGACCACCGCGAAGATGGATCCCGGCGCGGCGGGCGCCACGAGGCCGGCGTTGGTGATGGACAGCGTCGCGATCCCCGTCATGCCGCCGCCGATGGCGGCGAGGATGAGGATTGGCTTCATCAGCACGTAGGGGAAGTAGATCTCATGGATGCCGCCGAAGAACTGGATGATGGCGGCGCCGGGGGCGGAGGCCTTGGCCGCGCCACGGCCGAAGAACATGTAGGCGAGCAGGATGCCGATGCCGGGGCCCGGGTTGGCCTCGAGCAGGAACAGGATGGATTTGCCCTGCTCCAGGGACTGCTGGATGCCCAGCGGCGTCAGCACGCCGTGGTTGATGGCGTTGTTGAGGAACAAGACCTTGGCCGGTTCGATGAAGATGCTGGTCAGCGGCAGCAGGCCGTTGTTGACCAGGAACTGGACCACGTTGCCCGCAGCCGTACTGAAGGCGGTGACCAGCGGGGAGATTCCGTAAAAGCCGAGCATGGCCAGCAGCCCGCCCCAGATGCCGGCGGAGAAGTTGTTCACCAGCATCTCAAAGCCGGGCCGGATCTTGCCGTCCCAGATAGCGTCGATCTTCTTCATGGTCCAGCCGCCGAGGGGGCCCATGATCATGGCGCCAATGAACATCGGGATGCCGGCGCCGACTATCACGCCCATGGTGCCGATGGCGCCAACAACGCCGCCGCGGACGTCATAAACCATCCGGCCGCCGGTGTAGGCGATCAGGAGCGGCAGCAGGTAGGTGATCATCGGGCCGACGAGGCCCACATTGGGCACTCCCTCGGCGTTGGTGCCGAAGCCGCCCAAGGCCGGGACCGGGATCCAGCCCTTCTCAATGAAGAGGGCGGTGATGAGCCCCCACGCGATGAACGCGCCAATGTTGGGCATGATCATGCCGGACA
>JBKKDK010000116.1:0-9052 GCA_046708245.1 Arthrobacter sp. | reverse complement strand
GAACGAGTTCGAGGAAGTCGTCAAGGTTCTGGGCCGCCGTCCGACCGGCGCCGAGCTCGCCATGTACTCCGTGATGTGGAGCGAGCACTGCTCCTACAAGTCCTCCAAGAACCACCTGCGCCAGTTTGGCGAAAAGGTCACGGATGAGATGAAGAAGGACATGCTCGTGGGGATCGGCGAAAACGCCGGTGTCACCAACCTGGGCGACGGCTGGGCCGTGACGTTCAAGATCGAGTCGCACAACTCGCCGTCGTTCGTGGAGCCGTACCAGGGCGCCGCGACCGGCATCGGCGGCATCGTCCGCGACATCATCTCCATGGGCGCCCGCCCGGTGGCTGTGATGGACCCGCTGCGCTTCGGCGCCATCGACCACCCGGACACCGCCCGCGTCATGCACGGCGCCGTGGCCGGCATCGGCGGCTACGGGAACTCCCTGGGCCTGCCGAACATCGGCGGCGAAATGGTCTTCGACTCCGTGTACCAGGGCAACCCGCTGGTCAACGCGCTGGCGGTCGGCGTGATGCGCCACGAGGACATCCGCCTCGCCAACGCGACCGGCAAGGGCAACAAGGTGGTCCTGTTCGGCGCCCGCACCGGCGGCGACGGAATCGGCGGCGCATCGGTGCTGGCCTCGGAATCCTTCGACGACACCAAGCCGTCCAAGCGCCCCGCCGTCCAGGTGGGTGACCCCTTCGCCGAGAAGGTCCTCATCGAGTGCTGCCTCGAGCTGTTCAAGGGCTCCCTGGTTGAAGGCATCCAGGACCTGGGCGCCGCAGGCATTTCCTGCGCCACGTCCGAGCTCGCCTCCAACGGCGACGGCGGCATGGAGGTTGAACTCACCTCCGTCCTGCTGCGGGACCCCACCCTGACCCCGGGCGAAATCCTGATGTCCGAGTCGCAGGAACGCATGATGGCCGTTGTAACGCCCGAAAACGTGGCCGCTTTTGAAGCGGTCATGGACAAGTGGGCTGTGGAGTACTCCTGGCTGGGCGAGGTGACCGACACCGGCCGCCTGATCATCACGTGGGAAGGCGAAGTCATCGTCGACGTCGACCCGCGCACGGTGGCCCACGACGGTCCGGTCTACGACCGCCCGTATGCCCGCCCCGAGTGGCAGGACCGCCTGCAGGCCGACTCCTTCACCGGTTCCGTGCAGGACTCCGGCCGCCCCGCCACGGCCGAAGAACTCGCCGCCGCGATCGCCGAGCTGATCGCCTCGCCGAACATGTGCGACAAGTCCTGGATCACCAAGCAGTACGACCGTTACGTCGGCGGCAACACCGCCATGGCGTTCCCGGACGACGCCGGTGTGGTCCGGGTGGACGAGGAGACCGGCCTGGGCGTGGCCCTGGCCACCGATGCCAACGGCCGCTACACCTACCTCGATCCGTACCACGGCGCGCAGTTGGCCCTGGCCGAGGCGTACCGCAACGTCGCCACCTCCGGCGCCGTGCCGATGGCCGTCAGCGACTGCCTGAACTTCGGCTCGCCCGAGGACCCCGATGTGATGTGGCAGCTCGCCGAGGCCATCCGCGGCCTGTCCGACGCCTGCATGGTGCTCGGCATCCCGGTCACCGGCGGCAACGTCTCGCTGTACAACCAGACCGGCACCACCCCCATCCACCCCTCCCCGGTGGTGGCTGTGCTGGGCAAGTTCGACGACGTCGCCCGCCGCACGCCGTCGGGCTGGCGCGAAGACGGCCAGGCCATCTACCTGCTCGGCACGACGTCGGCGGAACTGGACGGCTCGGAATGGTCCAACCTGCGCGGACACCTCGGCGGGCTGCCGCCCAAGGTTGACCTCGCCGCGGAACGCGCGCTGGGTGAAATCCTGATCAACGCCTCCCGCGACGGCATGGTGGACTCCGCGCACGACCTCTCCGAAGGCGGCCTCGCGGCTGCCCTCGTGGAGTCCTCGCTGCGCTACGGCGTGGGCGCCCGGATTGCGCTGCAGGATGTCCTGGACCGCGACGGCGTGGACCTGTTCACGGCGCTGTTCTCCGAGACCCAGGCCCGCGCCATCGTCGCGGTCCCGCGCTCGGAGGAGATCCGCTTCAAGGACATGTGCACCGCCCGCGGCTTCGCGCACGTCCGGATCGGCGTCGTCGACGCGGACAGCGGCAAGCTGGAGATCAACGGCGTCGAGACCATGAACCTCGACGCGCTCCGCGAAGCCCACGAGGCCACCCTGCCGAAGTACTTCGGCTAATCCCCACCCTCACCATCGATTGCTCCGCAGCTGCCCTTTTGAACCGTCAAAACGGCAGGTGCGGAGCAATCGTTGGTTTACGGCCGGGCCGCCAGCCCGCCTGCACCAGGGCGGCGCGCACCTTGGCCACCGCGGCCCTGGCGTCGTTGTGCATGTGCCGCTTGGAGACGCGGACTTCGGTCCAGCCCAGCCGGGCGTAGCGCTCGGAACGGGCGATGTCACGGACGATCTGGTCCTCCCCGCCGTGGTGAT
Source organism: Arthrobacter sp. (assembly GCA_046708245.1). Lineage (GTDB taxonomy): Bacteria > Actinomycetota > Actinomycetes > Actinomycetales > Micrococcaceae > Arthrobacter. Next base: position 6,591 of record JBKKDK010000116.1, on the reverse strand, counting down.
CCCCCTCGTATTCGACGCCGATCCGGTACTGCCGGTAGGAAAGGTCCGGCTCGTGATGGCGGACGCCGTCATCTGTGACAATCGGGACGTTCAGCTCAGGCTCCGGCAGGCCTGCGCGCACGATTGCCAGCCGGAGGAGCGTTTCCTGCGGCGAATCGGACCCGACCCTGATGAGCTTGATGGCCTCCTTCGCTTTGCGGATGCCCCGTTTTCCCTTGTGCCGGTAGATCATCCGCTGGAGGTCGGCAATGCTGCAATGCGGCGTGTCCCTGCCCTCAAGGTCGGCCCGCGGCACACGAACACAGCTGTCCCCCATGGCCACTAGCTCATCCACCGAGAGCATTTCGGCCATGTCCAGCCAGGTACGCTCCGGAGTGGTCACGGGGATGCCGTCCACCGTGGTGATCTCGTCCTCGTAGAGTTTCATCCGGTGGACGATCACATGGGGGCGGTCCAGGTGTGCCTCGCCTTCGGGGCGGATGATGTGATGCATTTCGGGTGTCTCCTTCCGCTGCCGCCGCGGCAACATGAGGAGTTCCGCGGCAGTGAGGTGCGATGCGGCGCATCGCTTGTTGACCTCGATGAACGGCCGCACCCTGACGCTCAACGGCAGCTCCGACGTCCGGCCGTCCGAACGGATGCCCCTGCCCAGCGTCCGGAGCGACGCGTGGCGCAGCCGTTTCGGCGTCACACCGGCGTTTGCAGCCTCGACAACAGTGAACGGCCGGTCCTGGAGTTGCTTCGGCAGCTGGCGTGCGGTCTTCATCGCTCCATCGGACCAGAACGGGGCCGGCTCCGCAGAAGTTATCCACAGGCCCCATCGATTGCTCCGTAACGGCCCTTTTGGACCCTGAAAACGGCGTCTACGGAGCAATCGATGGGGTTCAGTCGTCGCTGCGGAGCTCCCGCTGCCGGGCACTGAGCAGTTCCAGTTCGGGCCGGGCCGCCACGAAGCGTTCGACGGCGGTGAGCACGTCCACGAGGTGCGCCCTGTCCGCCGCCACCAGGCCGGCGCCGATCTGCGTGCGCCGGTACTGCTCATGGTCCCCGACCTCGGCCACGGAGACCTCAAAGCGCCGTTTCAGCTCGGCCAGCACGGGCCGGACAACGGAGCGCTTCTCCTTGAGGCTGTGAACGTCACCGAGCAGGACGTCGAACTCAATCCATCCGATCCACATGAATAGATCGTATCGATTGCTCCGTAGTGGCCGTTTTGAGGGCTCAAAAGGGCCACTACGGAGCAATCGACGGGATCAGACGGTGAGTTCGCCCATCCGGTCCCAGCCGTCGCCGTCGAACTGGCGGCTGATGATGCGCGGTGTCTCGGCCAGCGCCTGCGGCATGTCTGCCATGGCCTGCTGGAAATGTGCGCTGTTGACGTGGGCGCCTGCGGCGTCGTCCTGGAATGCCTCGACGAGCACGAACTCGTCGGGGTCCTCCACGCTGCGGGACCAGTCGAACCACAGGTTGCCCGGTTCTTGCCGGGTGGCTCGGGTGAAGTCCTCCACGAGGCCCAGCCACTTATCGGACCAGTCCGGCTTGACCTTGAACTTAACGACAATGAAGATCACGGGGCTTTGCCTTTCGTTGTACGGTCAGTCCATTCTTTCAGCGGCCGGCCCGGCGGGCCCGGACCCGGACGCGAGTGAGTGCTCGCATTCCTCGATCGCCTGCCGGGCCCATTCCTGCTGCCGCGGAGTCCCGACGCGCTCGGCCCACTGCTCGGCCAGCTGGAACTCCACCAGCGCTTCAGCGAAGCGCCCGCCCTGGTGCAGCGTCCAGCCCAGGTTGTTGTGCAGCGACACCATCCAGCGCTTGGTCCGCGGATCGTGAACTGTGGAGGCGTATTCGAGGGCGCTGCGCGTCCACGATTCGGCGTGGGCGGCGTCGGCGACCGCCAGCATGTGCAGCGCGTCAACGGCGAGGAATTCCTCGCTCAGATGGTCTGCAAGTTCGGCCGCCTGTTCGAACAGCGGCACGGCCATCGCGGCGTGGCCGCTCGAATTCAGCAGGCGGCCGCGTTCCAGCAGCACCCGCACGGCCACGGTCGGTTCGTCGGCATCAATTCCGTCGAGCAGGGCATCGGCTTCCTCGTACCGGCCCTGCAGCCCGATCGCCCGGCCCAGCTGGGTGGCGAGCTCGGCCCGTTCGTCGGCGTCGTAGGTGTCATCCGCAGCTGCCGCCCGGAACCGGGCTTCCGATCCGGCGGGGTCATCGAAGTTCCACAATCGGTCAAGGGTGGTCTGTTCCAGCATGTACGTTCTCCTGATCAGCTTTCACCTGCGGCGAGTTGACGTGCCCCTTCAATGTATCGGGAAGTGATGTGCCGTTGCGCTGCCCGCGTCACGAGACCCCCGGCCGCATAGAACCAGTTGGCGGGCCTGCTGAAGGCGGTGACCGTCAGAAACACCTTCCCGGCGGCGTCGATCTCCACTTCGAAGGCCTCCTCGCCGCGCGCAGGGTGGCCGGGCAGCGTGCCGTACCCGAAGCCGGCACGTTGCGGCCCGTCGCCCGGTACCGGCCGGCGCACCCAGACCACCTCGCACGGCGCGTTGATCCGGAAGGGCCCGACGCCGAATCCGCTCACCACCCGCGCTCCGGGCGCCACGGCGCCGGAGTCGGCGCGCACCCGCAGGCCGGACCGTTTCTGCAGCTCCCAGGCCAGGATGCCCTGCGCCACGCGCCGGTAGGTGTCCGGGCCCTCGCCGAGGCAGGTCCTGGACACCACGCGGGGGAAGCCTTCCGGTGCCTGGCCGTGCTCGGTGGAGCCGACGCCGGGATAGTTCAGCCCAGCCGCACCACGTTTCATACGCTTTCGCCCCTGGCGAGCCCTGCCCAGCCCAGCTGGTCCCGCTGCTTGCGGCTGAACGATGCCACCACGAGGTCGTAGGAGTCCTCCACCAGGTCCCGGATCATGTCATCGGGCAGCGCCCCGTCCAGCCTGACGCCGTTCCAGTGTGTCTTGTTCATGTGCCAGGCGCCGGTGATTTCCGGATGGATGGCCCGCAGCTGTTCGGCCAGGGCAGGTTCACATTTGAGGCTGACGGACCAGTCCGCCGGATCCATGGCGGACGCGGCAAACATCTTGGCGTCCTGCCGCCCGCTGCCGGGGCTGCCCGCCCGCACCTTGAAGACAGATGTTTCCGGGCCGAACGGAAAGTCCTCATAGGCGCCCGGGAAGCTCAGGCAGATTTCGCGGAGGGTGGCAACGTCCATGGCACGAGCCTATCGGCCTGCCCCGCGGTGCGGACATCCCCGCTGTCAGGAAGGGAGCGGCGCCGTCACCAACCGCCGCGCGTCGGGGTGTGTCCCTGTCGGGCGTCGTCGGGCATTGCCATCTCGGCACGCAGGCCCAGGAGCCGGATCGGACGGCCCGCTTCGATTGCGGCTGCGAGGTCCAGGGCCCGCGCGAGGATTTCGTTCCCGTCGGATGTCCCGGGAATCTTCCGCGCGTGGGTCTTGGTGAAGAACGGCGCGTACCGAACCTTGAGGGTCAGCCCGATAACGGGCCGTCCTTCGGCCGCAACATCCTCAAGGACACGCGCTGTCAGCTCCCTGACGGCGCCGTCCACCTGCGCGGGCTCGGTCAGGTCCCGCTGGAAGGTGGTCTCCCTGCTGTGCCCGCGGGCAACCCACGGGGTGTCGTCCACAACGCTGGCGCCGTCCCCGCGCCCGAGTTCCGCGTACCAAGGACCCATCTTGGGCCCGAACTCCGGGACCAGGTCCTGGGGATCGGACGCGGCGAGCTCGGCGACTGTGGTGATGCCGAGTTTGGCCAGCCGGCCCGACACTTTGGTTCCCACGCCCCACAGGTCCCTGGTGGGCCGGCTGCCCATGACGTCGAGCCAGTTCCCGGCAGTGAGCCGGAAGACGCCGGCCGGCTTGCCGAAACCGGTGGCGACTTTGGCCCGGACCAAGGTGTCGCCGATGCCCACGCTGCAATGCAGCTGCGTTCGCTCCAGGACAGCGGCCTGCAGCTGCCGGGCGTAGGCTTCCGGATTCTCCGTCTCGGTGCCTACAAAGGCTTCATCCCACCCCAGCACCTGCACAGTGGCGCCGGGCTGCGCGCGCAGGGTGGCCATTACCGTGTCAGACGCCGCGAGGTAAGCCTCCTGATCGACGGGCAGGATCACGGCGTCGGGCACTTTCCGGGCCGCAATGCGCAAGGGCATTCCGGAATCCACGCCGAACGCCCTGGCTTCGTAGGATGCGGTCGACACCACGGCTCGTTCCGTAGGGACGCCCCGGCCGCCGACAATGACCGGCCTGCCCGCAAGCTCAGGCCGGCGGAGCACTTCGACCGCCGCGATGAACTGGTCGAGGTCGACGTGCAGCACCCACCGGATTCCGCTCACGCCACCAGTGTGCCCTAAAACATCCCTGCCAAGCATCGGCGGGGACCCGTCTTTTTCAGTCAGCCGTTGCGGCGTTGGCCGGAACCCGCGCATCGCCGATGCTGTGCAGCCCTTCCGGGGTGGTGCCGTTGACTTCGTAGTCGCCCACGGTGCGGGCCTTGAAAACGGCCGGGTTGTGGGTTGCCACGGTCCGGGCGTTGCGCCAGTGCCGGTCCAAAGACTTGGACTTCGACGTTGCCGACGCCCCCGTCACGTCGAAGAGCTGCTGGGCGGCGGACTGGACGAGTTCGGGCACCAGCAGCTGGGCCTTTTCCACGGCAATCTCGCCCCGGACGTAGCGCTGCTCCGGACTGAGATCCAGGTGCGGATCCGCGCCGGCGTCGAGCTCCCTGGCGGCGGCCAGGACCACAGACTCCGCGGCGAAGACCTTGGCCGAGAGCTGGCCGACCAGCTGCAGGATCAGCGGGTCGCTGCGGAACAGCTCGCCGGAGCCGGTGTTGAACGTGCGTTTGCGGTCCCGGACCAGCGTCCGCGCGTCGGCCAGCGCCGCCCGGCCGATGCCGGCCAGGACGGCGAGCAGAACCAGCTGGAAGAAGGCCGGCTCGTGGGTGGTGGACTCGGAACGCCTGATGATGTGGGCGTCCGGGACCACGGCGTCGCGGAAGATGGTGGTGCCGGTGCCCGTCAGCTGCTGGCCGAAACCGTTCCAGTCGTCAAGGGTTTCCACCCCCGGCGCGGTGGTGCTGACCACAGCGTACTGCCGGCCCTCCACGCCGTCGGTGCTGGCCATAACGGCAATCCACTCGGCGAAGATGGTGCCGGTGGTGTAATATTTCCGGCCGTTGAGCAGCCAGTCCCCGCCGCGGCGCGACAGCTTGGTGCCCGTGGTCCCGAGGACATTGCCGGACTTCTCCGTGGCGGCGTTCCCGAAAATCTCGCCGGCAACCACCTTCGGGTACCAGCGGTCCCGGAACGCCGCGGACTCCAGGCCCACGGTTTCCACAAACGCGAAGTGCGAGCGGTACAGGTGGGCCACGGAGGAATCCGCCTCGGCGAGTTCGATCAGCAGCCGGAAGAAGGCCTCGAAGCCGATGCCGTCGCCGCCGTGTTCCACCGGCACCCGCAGCCGGCCGAAGCCTTCCTCGTTCAGCCAGCGGACCTGCTCGAACGGCAGGACGCGGTCCTGCTCGCGGGCAAGTGCTCCCTCGGCGATCCGGTCAAACACGGGACGGAAACGCTGCGCCAGTTTTTCGTAGCCGGCCTCGGCCGACGGCGCTGCAGGGGCGGGGTCGGTGGTCTCTGGTGCGTGGGACATGCGTTCTCCGGGTTCCTGTTGGCCGGGTTAAAGCTTGGAGACGTCGGCGGCGGGATCCTGGTCCCAGGGGGTGGGCAGGATCCCTTTCTGGTAGCCGGCAAACCAGGCTTTGACCTCCGGGGACTGGAACGCGGCCTTGAGGGCTGCGGCCTTCTCCGAGCCGGCAAAGTCCTTCCTGCCCGCCACCACGATCCGGAACGGAACCTGGTCCGCGTCCGATTCGAAGGCCAGCGCGTCATCCTTGGTGTGCCCGGCGTCGGCGGCCATCCGGGCGACCAGGAAACCGGCGTCGACGTCGGGGAGGGTCTTGGCAAGGGACTGCTGGTCCACCTCGACGAACTGCAGCTTTTTCGGGTTGGCGGTGATGTTCTTCTGCGAGGTGTGGATGACTGTTGCGTCGGAGAGCTCCAGCAGGCCGGCGTCCCGGAGCATAAACAGGGCCCGGCCGTTGTTGGCCGGGTCGACGGGGATGCCGATCTTTGCGCCGTCCGGGAGTTCTTCGAGGGACTTGAACTTGTCGGACCAGATGCCGCCCGGCGCGCTGTAGACGTAGAAGAGCCCCACATTGTCCAGGTTCTTGTCCTGGTTGAACTGCTTCAGGTAGGCGTTGTGCTGGAAGAAGTTGGCATCGAATTCGCCGCTGGCCACGGCCAGGTTGGGCTGGATGATGTCGGTGACGTACGTGGGCTCCAGGGTCCATCCCTTGGCCTCGAGCAGCTTCTGGGCCAGCTTGGTGGGCTCCTGGTACGGGGCCGATTCGGTGACGATGATCTTGATCGTCTTGCCGCCGCTGGCGCCCGCGGCACCGGAGGGGTTGACCAGGCCGCAGCCGGTCAGTGCCGAAACGGACACTGCGCCGGCGCCGGCGAGGGCGTACTTGAGGAAATTTCTGCGCTGCATGTTCTTGGTCCTTTGTGCTGG